>NZ_JAPKIB010000015.1:0-109430 GCF_036759925.1 Kluyvera sp. CHPC 1.2972
GAAAACCAGTATTATCAACGGCTCGGAAGTGTCTAGATTATCCGTGGCGATTCAACATTTCACTCTCATCTTTGCCTTTCATCAGCCAGATCGTTGCATTTCACATCTAGGCATCTGCATCACAATAGGCTATCTTACCCGCTCAAACCAAACCAGGGTTCCCCTCGTGCGTAGCCATTCCTCATTCAATTTTTTCTCACTTTGCTACATGATGATGACCTATGCGCTCATGTTCATCTGTGTACTGGTCTTCATTGACTTTGCCGTCGGTGAATCATCTGAGGATGTCTGGACTGGGCGGATGACCTTGCAGGACTATTTTCTCGAACACGCCCTGCTCTACCTTAGCATTGCCGTTGCAGGTGCCGCCGCTGGATTCATCATCTGGTTTATCGGTTCCAGAAAATCTTAATCCCCCTCTTTGGTAATCCAGGTACTTCATACAACGGATAAACCTCTCTTTTGACAAAGCTCAAAACATGACGCTTTCTATCGCGGTATTAATTCACACCGCAAATGTATCCCGTCTTGAAATGTGAAAGGAGGAGACGATGAAAACCTACGATCGTAACCGTAACGCTATCACTATCGGCAGCCGCGTCATGATTGCTAACAATGGCGCGACGGGCGTTATCCGGTCAATTCACGGTGAAGGTAAAACGGCTGAGCAAATGCGCCGTGCTGACTGCGTTGAGATTGAGGGTTGCGATGGCGTCTATTGCCCGCTGGATTTGATCCGTCTTGGCTTTAACTAATGCGTTATCGTGTTAACAAAAAACAACGTAGAAAATGACAGCCTAAGGCCACCGATGTGGCCTTATTTATTTCTGTATCCTCTCAAGTAGCACCTTGTCCGAACGCTCTGCTTTATCGGCCAGTTTTTGAAACTGCGATGGGCTGTAGAAGGATTTGGGTGGCGGAAGTAACTGCATCGCTTTCCCTGGATAGATCTGAAGCGCCCCCAAATGTGAAAGTTGATACCCTTCAACTACGGCAGGAAACGTTAGCATCAGCGGCTGCGCGCCTTCATGAGCAACGGGAGTGGGTAATCGGTTGATATTCAGGTTATAGTTTCTTTTTAGGACCAGAAATTTATCCGGCACTCTTCGTTTACTGTTCCACCACTCGCCATCCAGCTCGCGAAACTTCTTTTCGGTTTCCGTTCGTGTCGCAATATCCAGACCCAGTAGCGCCTCCTTCAGCGCAGACGTCATAGCCGCATTGTAGTCATCGACGGTTCCGACCTTCCCTTGCAGAATCAGCGCTACCGCGATGCGTGCGCCAAGCAGATTGGAATAGAGATCCTCCGGCGAAAAGGCGGAGATCTCTTCTGAAAAGCCGGGAACCGACTGAAACCCGTACCACTGTGCAATTTCATGCCACTGCGCTAATTCAAAGGCTAAATACCCGGCAAGCCAGGCCGCGATCGTATAGCGCGCACTCAACTCGGCCGGTGGGGTAAAGGCGTTTAATTGTATGCGCCTGACCCCCAGCTCATTGCTGTAAAAATAGCGCCAACGCTGGCCTAACTTTGGGTAGATTCTGGAGAAAAGAAAAAAGGTATTATCTGCGGTATCGCGGACGTGGGCGATGTCGATAAACCCTCCTCGATGGGTATAGACCAGCCCGTTTTCTTCTTTACTTAACCCGACGATATTTTTAACCGCGCCGAAGGCATTATCGTTGTACTGATGGTCACCCAGGGTATCCAGTGCGAGCACATTGCCAATCTGATAGAAGGGAATCGGTACGCCAATCGCACGTACCTGCAAATCGTGCCCGAACGCACAGCACGGACGTAGGGATTCTGGCGCATTAAGGTGCCCTGCGACGGGGGATATCTGACGGGCCTGCTTTAACGATAACAAACCGCCGCTTGCCTGGGCGCCAGCCATAACAACGAGCAGCAACAATAGCCATTTGCCCATTCAAAATGCCTCTGCTACCTGAAAATAGAATCCTGCGCTCTCTCGGCCAAAGCCAAGATCAAGCCTGATATTCATCGCCGGTTTAACCTCAAACCGATACCCTACGCCAGCGGTCGGCAGAAGAGGATGGTGGCTTAAGTCACCAGCATCATTTCCCAACGCCCCGGCCCCCAGCCAAAGTACGTAGCCGTGTCGCCAGTTGAGTTTGCGCCGGTACTCCATCTGCCCGCTTACAACATCTTTATCGCGATACCGCCCCTGGTAATAGCCCCGTAATCGTCGGTCATCTCCCGCCATCGAGAGCTTATCCCACGGAACGTCACCACGTGTAAAACGTCCCCAGAGATCAAACGCTAATACCGTTTTTTCATTGAGGAGATGGTAATAATCGTACTGAAGTTCTGCCGCCGTAAAGTGTGTATCGGAGCCCAATGCCGGATCATAGACGGTATATTCCATCTTAAAAAATTGCCCGTGCTCAGGGCGCGTCACCACATCGCGAGAATCATAGTTCACCGCCACGGACGCCCCGGAAGAAAGTGGAGAGGGATCCGCATGCCAGGTGGCAAAAACGTCTCCTGGATGGGCATCTTTTACACTTGCCTGCATGGATGAAAAATCCCAGCCAGCGCCTACATAGAAATTATCGGCCACCTCACGCAGCAACACCGGATGCAGACCTACAGAATTATTGGTGTAGCTCTGCTCTCCGCCCTGGGCGGCATCGTAGCCTACCCCCCAAAAGCTGGTGGGCACTTTGGCTATAGAACCGTCAACAAAGAGTCGCCAGCGATCGTCAGTGAAAAAAGTATAATTGTTGAGGCCAATACCTAACGCCCCACTCGAACTGATGAACCCGGTGAACGACAGCGATGAGTTTTGCGTCGTGCTATCGGACGGATCAACGCGATAAATCCCCGCCACCGCCATCCCCAGCCCAAGCTTTAATTCCGGCGTATAAAAAGGACCAGGCAACACGCTCCAGTTTATGCCTTTCGCCGGATCGTATTGATTATCCGCGCCCAGCTTAACCAGCAGGTCATCCACTGACCTCTTGTCGAGGGGAAGCGCGTCGGACTGAAAGCTCAACAACATCAGCCCCGCCAGAATAAAGGGTCTGATCATCATCAGAAACGATATTCGCCAGCAATAAAGAAGCTGTTACGTTCGTTAAACCCAATTTCCGTCAGAAGATTAAAGTGCGGCGTAATTTCATACTGACTCCCCACCAGCACATTCCAGGGCGATGTCAGACGCTGTTTAACATCAAAACGCCCCTCACCGTTCTGATTGACCGCATCAATTAACGGCTGAAGCGCCGCCGGCATACTCAGGTCTGAAAGGTTCCCTTTAAACTCCTGTTGAACGTCCTGGTACATGCTTCCTAGCCAGACGCTCAGGTGCGATAGACCCGCGGGGCCCTGGAGATTAAAGCGATATCCAATGCGGGGTGAGACGGTTAATGCCGAAATTTTGCCATCAAGAATATCGAAGTCCGTCCGCGTGTAGTTGGTGTCCACCAGCGCAAACCAGTTTTCATATCCCCCGGCAAGCGTAATGCCGGTTCCCCAGGTCATACCTTTAAAATCCAGGGTGAAATCAATATCCTGAAGATCGCCGCGTTGATAGAGCCGATGCACGGCCCCGGCTATGAGTCGATCAACGCCGGTATAACGCGTAGGATCCGCGTCAACCGATACGTTGGAGACGGATGAGCCACGAGAATGCCCCACCAATCCATACACGTTCAGAAAGGGGAAAACCCACATATCGAGACGCACCGTTTCTGATTTACTTTTTTCTCGTGTATGCCCGGCATCAATATTAAACATGTCCGTGGGAATAGGATGATTCCCCAGCGCCAGTCCTGAAAAACTGATGCTATCCACATCAATGTTCTGTCGCATATTCATATAGTTAACATTGATGCCAAAGGGTAATGGAATAGAATACCCGCGCGCTCTGGCCTCGTCTCCCCAGATAGGAAAGGTGCGGTCATCGCCGTCGGCCGCCGTTACCGCGCCTGATACCAACAGCAATGGCAAAACAGTATGCTTCCATCTCATTATTGAATGCCCACCAGTCCTGCGGCTCGCTTACAGCCCTGAGCCAACGTTGAAATAAACCGCCTGTTCGTTATCGCTAAACGCGATATCGACCCCGGTACGTAACCCATATTCACGGGCAATCAAGTAGCGAAACCCTGTCCCCCACGCCACCTCTGCGGTGTGAAACAAATCAGACGAAGTATCTGTCGCGCTTCCGGCACCAATAAAACCCTGAATAATCCAGCGTGGCGTAGCCTGCCAGCCCAGTTGTGTTTGCACCGTGGCAACGTCATTTCCCTGATAGCGATAACGGGAGATCCCCCTTAACGCGATATAGGGCCGCGCCATTGGCGGCAGGTGGTTATCCTGATGTGAGAGGCTTTGATAGTTTCCGGCAAGCGCCAGCGTCCAGGCAGGATTGAGCGGCAGGAACACCTTGCCGTCCAGCGTCAGCAGATCGTAGCGGTAATCTCCGCCTAGCGCGCTGCCATAAAACTGATACTCCCCCGAAAGAGATACCCCCTGCCCTGGCCAAAAGAGATTATCCGTGGTGTCATATTCCGCAACGATACCGAAACCCGAGGAGGTGCTGCTTTCGCCCAGTACGCGCTTCCAGATGCTGTCGATAACGGGGTTATTTTTGGCGGAGATATCCATTCTGGCCCAGAACTGCGAAGCACCAAGGAATACTGGCGTATCCCCGAGGCGAAAGAGCAGCTTTTGCATGCCCCCGTAGCCCTTTGTTTCAGTATTAATCGCTTTATTGTGACCAAAACCAATCACATCACCGGTATAAATATCCAGATTGATATCCGCATACCCCCCCGCCACCAAATAACGAATATGGTCGTCCTGCCAGGTATGGCGATGCCCGCCGCCCACAAACCAGGTTCCATTTTGGGTACCCCCACCGCCAAAAGCGCTGATAGGCGGGGGAATAAAACGGCCATCCTCTCGTTGACCTTTGCCATGCAAAAAAAGGCCAAACAACCCGCCGCCGTATCCCACGGCGGGTTCAGTAATCACGACGGGGATAGGTAAAAAACCATATTGGTTATCCTGCAGGTAACGGCTCATATCCAGCATGCCATCTTCAGGATCAAACAGGCCGTCAGCTAGCGCTCGCGAGCACAGCAAAGGCAGCAGCAGGATTAACCACCGCAATGGCCACGCACATTCTCCAGCCCGTGTTCTGATCATGACTATCACCCAGATACATATATTTTTATTATTGAGCGTAAGACTTAAACACCGTAAGTTCATTTGAGCTTAGTCCAGTCTTAAACGAATTCAAGACGTGGCAGCCTACGTGTTTAGACTATAATTTCAGACTGAAGTTAAACATGGCGAGCCGTAGACAATGAAGGTAATGACTGACAGTAAGAAAATTTTAGATATCGTTTACTCATGGGGCTACATTTGGTTTCTTAGCCTTAATGTGATTTTTTGTCTATGGACGCTAGTCAGCAATTTTTCTCACTCACCGAATAGCCTCAACAGCAGCATAATCAACACATTATGTTTGCTGACCATCATCGTCTCATTGCTCGGGTTTTACTTGAGAGCGTATATTAAAAAGAAATTCCAGCCATTAACTTTATCCCTTTTAGTATTAGCTTTAGGATTGCTATGGGGAGGGTTATTTTACTTTATGATTCAGAACTACAATACGCCCACAACCTCCCTCGCCTTGCTCATTACCATTTTATTACCGGCAACGATTTCCTTCTACATATCAGGAAGAATATTGATTCTCTTTTGTGCACCCATTATATTTTCGATGGTCTTTAGTGAGCTGACCTCTTTTGAAAAATTCAATCCGTTACAAATCTCTGGAACTATAATCATTTTCGCTGTCGTCATCAGTGCCCGGTATATTCTTCTGGAATGGTACATCCGCACGCAAAACAGCGAATTTGCCAAAAGTATGCTGATTAAAAAGCTTACGCGACTGGCCCATCGAGATTCACTGACGGGTTTGCTCAACAAAGGCAGTCTGAACACGCATTTTGAAGAGAATATCCAGTTGCTGAGGAAGCCTGAAGAGAAGCTATTTATGATCATCATGGATATCGACTTTTTCAAACAGTATAACGATCTCTATGGACATATTGCGGGCGATGAATGCCTGGTTAAGACCGCAAAATGCCTATCCCAGTCACTGAGGAAATCAACGGATACGGCGTTTCGTTTCGGTGGTGAAGAGTTTATTGTACTCAGCCGCTGCAACAACCTTCAGGAAGCAATAATGATTGCTGAAAGAATTCGCCAGACCATCAGTGAGGCAAAGATCCCGCATAAAGGATCCCAGCACTCTTCCTGGTTGAGCGCAAGTTTCGGCGTTGCCCAGTGGAGAGCGGGGAGTTCGCTGGAAAAACTGGCTGAAGATGCCGATAAAGAACTCTATAAGGCGAAACAAGCCGGGCGAAACCAGGTGTCATTCACCAGGGCTTAGCGGATTTCTCCACCTGACGTTAGAGTAATTTAAATAACAGGCGAATCGGCTTCAATTGAGTCAGATGCTGCCAAAGATTATGCAGATTAACAATGCCTGCCTGCGCTAAAATTGCCAGCGTAATCATCAGCGTTGAGGCCGTGATAATCAGCATTAAGCGATTAATATTCTTCTGGATCCTGAGTTGCTGTTTATCCCTTCTTTCGTCCGATTCCCACGCGACGATGGTAGAAATCGCCTGGCCTTGAATAAGGTATTTGCCCTCTTCAAGCTTGATGTCGCCAGTCATCACCAGCGATTGCAGCAGTAGAAAAATCTTACGTCTAAAATCTTCGTTCTTTATATGGTGATACCAAAGCGTACCGTACAGTAAGTCAATCACTTCATTACCCGTCACCCCGGTATGGGTCTTTTCAGGCGATTGGTGCACATACTCACTCACCAGCATTTTCAGCAGCGTGATACGATCAAGACCCGTCATTTCCCTGTTATGCGAGAACGGGACCAACAGTTTATTTTTAGCACGGGTAAGTAGGTTCTTAAGATAAGCGAATCGCGTGAAATAGTTAATCGCAAAAAGGACAATAGAATCGAACTTGAGTGGGCCATACTTTTTCCAATGAATGACTTCGACATTCATTTTCTCAATTTCACTAATCGATATATTTAATCTCGTCGTGTATGCCTGCTTCTCCGTATTCCATTTTTCAAGCACTACGCATTTGCCAATCAGCTTGAGCAGTTGATATTTTTCTTGTTTTACGTCAGAAAAATAAACGCCGTAGTAGTTGTAGACTTCACCCTCTTTCAAGCTGTTGGCGGTGAACACGGGAAGAAAATAACTCCACAGTATAGTTTTAAGTTTTGATAAGATCGATTCTATAAACATGATGATTCTCTACAGCGTGCATATCATACATAGCGAAGATTGAATTGATTTAAAAAAGCCCATCTAATCCGAAGATAAGATGGGCTTTTTTAGCGCCTAATTAATGTTTGTCCGTTATCTCAACCACCACATGACGGTCTGGAGCCAAACAGTTAATCAGTTGCTGACCAGACTGCCCATCGCAGCTCGCCCCCGTAACCGAATCGCTGGCACCATGGCCTTCAGCGGTAATATTGGCCGCAGGCATCCCCAAAGCGACTAACTCATCGGCAACGGCCTGAGCACGCTGGGCAGAGAGCTGCTGGTTATAATCGGCGGCACCGATACGGTCACTATAGCCAATAACAACCGTCGTTTTATCATTCGCTGGTTGCATTCCTGGATTGTGATAAAGCTGGGCAATAGCCGCCTTACCTTCAGCCGTTAATGCCGCAGAATCATAGCCAAACATCACATCAGATTTTAAGTTAAAACGCTGAGGCAGCGGTGCGGCAACAACGGCAGCGGCTGGCGCGGCAACAACCGCTGCATCATCGTGCTGCCCGAAACGGTAGGAGAGACCCGCCGTCACAGAGTGGACATCGCTTGACACGCCAATCTGGTTTTCATTGCCCACATTGCTCACCCACTGGTATTCCAGACGGCCAGCCCAGTTCTTATTAAAGGCATATTCCGTACCGACGGCGACGACAGGGCGTACACCGGTATCAAAACGGTTGTGGCCTTTAATATCAGACTCGGCACGATACCCCATCGCCCCTGCACGGCCATACAGATCCCAACTATCCGTCAGACCGTAGCTGGCTTTTAATGACAACTGCAGACCCTGGCTCTTCATCTGAGAACCCGATGCGCCATTTCGGCCATTAAACTGCGTATTGCCTAAGTAATCATAGCCACCTTCAACGGCCAACCAAGGGGTAATCTGGTAGCCCGTAAATACGCCGCCGCCCACATTATCGCTATTCTTGCCCACATCGCCGAACTTATTTCCATCAGCATTGGTTTGCTGGCTGGTGCTGGTATCCGAATAGTGCGACCAGCCAAATTTACCGCCGGTATACCAGGTTCCTGCGTCCGCTGCTGCGAAAGCCGTGGAGGCAGTCAGTGCATTTGCAATAATGAGTGTAATAAGCGCCTTTTTCATAATCATCCTATTATAGCGTTGCCATTAGTCAGTGAGTTACCTAAGAAGTGGCGCTACAATAGTTTTTTTAGCGTGTGCTGATAATCGATAACTTGTTTATTTCTGGATAAGTAGAATCGGAACGCCATCACGGTGATGACCAGAGCAGCGATTATTCAGCTTAAAATTGGTAGCTATAATTGACGCTCGCAAACCATAGCCACGGGTGGTTGTATTCACCGGCAAATGTCGCTGATTTAACCTGCGAAGACTGCATATGCAGGTATTCCACCGCCACCCCGATATTACTGGCAGGCGTTATCTGATATTGCGCTCCGGTGGCAAAACGCCACTCGTCCCCCGTCGGTAAGGAAAGCGCGACATCGCTTTGTGATTTATACGGCGTGCTATCAAATGCCACGCCAGCGTTTACCCGCCACTGTTCATCGGGGCGATACTGGACGCCCAATGCCGTATGCCACGTATCCTTCAGCCGGTTGGTTTTATTACTGGAATGTTCGTTAACTGAAATTTGCGGACTGCCAAACTGGCTCCAGTCTTGCCAACCAAGATCGCCCATCACCGACCACTGTTTATTCATGTCGTGGACAAGGCTCATCATTATCTGCTGTGGCGCGCGAACCTGCGCAGCAATCGGCAGGTTATACTCAACATTAGGCACGTTAGGGAAACGCGCTTTACCGTCGATATTAAAGTGGTAGTCCGTTTTACTCGTCCAGGTGACACCCGCTCGCGTTTGATCGGTTAAATCCATCAACAAACCCAGGCGATAATTCATCGCCCAGTCATGGTCGTTTTGTTTCTCGTCATTGCCATCCACGTTTCGCGTCAGTGAAAGCACCCCGTAGTTCAATCCGGTCGCTGCGCCAATAGAAACCTTATCACTTAATTTCCAGGAAATACCGGGGCTGAGCGTCATCGCTACCATGGTGCTTTTTTTAATAAGACGATCCCCAGCCCAATTGCCAAAATCAATGCCGAGCCCATAGTTGCCGTACAAACCCAGACCAGCTGACACCGTATCGCTCAAACGTTGGGTATAAAACATACTGGCGTTGGGAAAAAGCTTCATGATATTGCCCGGGCTTTGACGCCCTGCCGTTTCATCATCCAGCGTGTAGGGGATATTCCCCCCCATTGCTTGCAACCCGCCAGTGACCATGTGGTCTGGTAACCGCGTCATACCCGCCGGATTGGTCAATAGCGTTGACGCATCCTGAGCACGTGCCGCCTGCCCCGCCCCCGCTAATGCAGTATCTTCGGTGCCTATTTCATAAAAATAGAGCGCACTCGCATGGCTGTACGTTGTAAAAAATAGCCCAGTAATAATCATTGTTTTTTTATTCATTTGGTTACCTTGCAACAGAAAGCGTGGATTATTTGTGGTTCTAAAAGAACCTGAATCACGTCATTTAAAGCGTAGAAGTATCGCCGTGCTACGACAAAATAATTTTTATTAAACCTAAGTCGTATCATAGCGATAGCAAATGAACACTGTCTCTGCTTGATTTATCCAGTATTAAATATTGAGAACGACCGTTATCTATTTTCACCAGGTTTTGTTTAATAAAAACAACAGTAAAAGATAACAATAAGAATCAATTTTTTATTTGAGCTCAGCTGACAGCAAGATTGGTCATAGCATCAATGATGCTTTCCCGGTGCGGGAAGGTTACGGCTATCACATTCAGCGCCGACGGCCTGGCTAAAAGGTCACCATAAGCTCAAGCTGAAACGGCACGGCAATGCGGTAACGAAAGCAGCATTAACCGACTAAGTCAGATAATTCCGATAACGTCACGGTTACGCGGGAAAATACCCACACAATCGCTAGCGATAAAAACCGTCTTCCGGTGTTTTTCTGTCGCGTTCCTGGGCGACTTCCCTTCTAACATCCCCTATCTGGTTCAGGATAATATCCTTTCCGTAGTGAAATAATCTGTTAACTTAATAGCTTGTTATCAATAGCATTCCCTGTAAACTGATTATTCAGATCGTCCGGTAAATGGATATTTTCATCGCATCATTGTGGTCACGATTAAACCGCTGACCACCTGGCATTTAATTAAAAAAATAAAAATTCATGTGGTTCAATGTTACAAATGAAAACAAAATCGACAGAAAAGCAAAATAAAGACTCATTTATTACATCTCGTTACATAATAATCTGTCTGGGCATTCTGTTTTGCCTTGCCGTTTTACTGGTGCGAGTGGCGGATCTGCAATTTTTAAATCATCCAATGCTGGAGCGTGAGGCCGATCAGCGCTCTCTGCGTACCGTGGTCCTGCCGACAAACCGCGGTACGCTGGTAGACAGGAACGGTGAAGCACTGGCGATGAGCGTACCTTCGCGCGATGTGGTGGTCGACCCGGTAAAGGTCGTTGAGGCTAGTCCTAATTTTCGCGATCCAAAATGGCAGTATCTCGCCTCGGCGTTAAATACCACGCCAGACCAAATTGCGAGCAAGATTTATCAGAATGCGCACCGCCATTTCCTTTTTCTCGGGCGTAAAGTTGAGCTTGGCATCGCCAAGGATGTTGCTGACCTTCATATAAAAGGCATCAGCGAGATTTACGACGATAGCCGCTTCTACCCGATGGGCGAAGCCTCTGCCCCCTTAATTGGCATTGTCGGCGCGGATAATACCGGCCTGAACGGCGTAGAAAAGGGCTATGACAATATTCTTCAGGGTGAGCCGGGAAAAGAAATTTACCGTAAGGACGCTAATGGCGGCATTATCAGCGTATTAAATTACGATGCGCCAAAACAGGCACCGACGGTGCAGCTCAGTATTGATAAATTCGATCAGTACACGCTTTATAGCAAACTGCGCGATGGCGTCCTGCTGAATAAGGCCGATTCCGGCGCGGCGGTACTGGTTAAAATTGACACCGGCGAAATCCTCGCGATGGCGTCTTACCCTTCCTACAACCCGAATAACTTTGATAACGCCACCCAGACGCAGATGCGCGATGTGGCGATCAACGACAGCTTTGAGCCGGGTTCAACGGTGAAGCCGCTGGTGATTATTGAAGGGCTGGAGCGCAATATTATCCAACCGAATACGCTACTGAACACTACGCCGTATAGCGTAAACGGGCACCTGATCCGTGACGTCGGCCACTGGCCGCAGCTCACGCCAACCGGTATTCTGCAAAAATCGAGCGATATCGGCGTCTCCCACATTGCCCTGGCGATGCCGGCGCAGGCGCTGGTCAATACCTATCAAGCGTTTGGTCTTGGTAAGCCGACCGACCTCGGTCTGAGCGGCGAAAGCGTGGGCTACTTCCCGCTCCACCGCCAGCAGTGGGCAGACATTGAACGCGCCACCTTCTCCTTCGGCTATGGCCTGCGCGTCACGCCGCTGCAAATTGCCCGTGAGTACGCCACGATGGGTTCCTATGGTGTCTATCGTCCACTATCGATAACCAAGGTCACACCGCCGGTCATGGGCCAGCAGGTTGCTGACCCGAACATTGTGAAAACCGTGGTCCATATGATGGAGAGCGACGTTCTGCCCGGCGGCAGCGGCGTGAGAGCGGCGGTGCCCGGCTATCGACTGGCGACCAAAACCGGTACGGCAGAGAAACTGGGCGACAGCGGTAAATACGACGGCGGCTACGTGAACTACACCGCAGGCGTCGCACCGGTCAGCCACCCTGAAGTGGCCCTGGTGGTGGTGGTGAACAACCCAACCGCAGGCACTCACTTTGGCGGTTCGGTGGCGGCACCTATCTTTGGCAATATCATGGGACCCGTGCTGAAGAATATGAATATCGCGCCGGATGCGCTGTTGCAGTAATGAGGCAGGAAACGGTATGGCTTCCCGGAATGGGAAGCCATACTGGCCTATTAGACTAGACGACGGCGGTGGTTAAGCGCGACGAGCAGCATAAACGCCCTTGCTCATCGAAGATTTCAATCTGCCAGACCTGATGACGACGACCGGCGTGCAGCGCTTTGCATACGCCGCGTACGCGCCCGCTGCGGGCCGAACGAATATGGTTGGCGTTCACTTCCAGCCCTACGACTCGGTCTTCCCCTTCAGTGCACAGATAGCCCGCCACTGAACCCAGCGTTTCCGCCAACACCACTGAAGCACCGCCGTGCAACAGCCCAAACGGCTGATGCGTACGGTGATCCACCGGCATCGTCGCCGCGATCGAATCGTCATCAATATGATCAAACTGAATATCCAGCAGCCCCACCATATTACCTTCCCCCATCGCATTGAGGGCATCCAGCGTTGTTTGTCGTTTCCAGATCATCCCATCATCTCCAGTAATGCCTGCAGTGGATGGCGCACGCCATTACCTTCCACGCGTTTCACCTGGCTTCGGCAAGAATAACCTGTCGCCAGACAGCGGTTACGCGGAAGTTTTTGCATCGCCTGATGCCAGGAAAGCTCGTAAATACCCAGTGAATTGGCGTGGTTTTTGACTTCATGACCATAGGTTCCGGCCATCCCGCAGCAGCCCACGCTGACATTCTCAAGCTTCGCGCCGAAATGGGCAAAGATTGAAGCCCACTGCTTCGGCGCGGTCGGCAGCGCTGTCACCTCGGTGCAGTGGCCAAACAGATACCAGGGCTCGCCGGACGGCAACGCCGTTTCTTTGCGCTCAAGCACCTGCGGTAGCCATTCGTGCACCAGCATAACGTTGAAGTCACCGCGCTTGTCGCCAAGTACCTGCTTGTACTCATCGCGATAGCAAAGCACCAGCGCTGGATCGACCCCGACCATTGGCATCCCTAATTCCGCCACACGATTGAGATAGTCGGAGGTTTTCTGCGCCGTCTTCGTGAAGCGACTGACGAAGCCTTTAATATGCTGCGCCTTGCCGTTCGGCGAGAACGGCAGCAGCACCGGCTGGAGGCCTAGTTTCTCAACCAGCCGGACAAAGTCCGCCACCACCTGAGCATCGTAGTAGCTGGTGAACGGATCTTGAACCACCAGCACGGTCTGCGCTTTTTGCTCCGGCGGCAGCGCTTCCAGTTGCTCAAGGGTCATGTTTGCCGAACGGTGGGTCACCATCTGTTTTTGCAGCGACGGTACCGAAAGCAGCGGCAGGTCGATCATGCCGATATGTTTTTCCGACAGCTTACGTACCTGCGGCTGACTCATAAAGAAGTTGAAGGTTTTCGGCGCGCGCGCCATCAGCGGCGCGTAGCTTTCGACCGTTGCCACCAGGTGATCGCGCACCGGGCGCAGGTAGCGGGTATGGTAGAGTTGCAGGAAGCGAGAACGGAACTCCGGCACATCAATTTTAATCGGGCACTGAGTAGAACAGGCTTTACAGGCCAGGCAGCCGGACATCGCCTCTTTCACTTCATGCGAAAAATCGTATTCCCCTTTGCGGGCATGCCAACTGTTGCGCGTCCGCTCAATCATCGACCGCAGGCTCGCGCGTTTTTCCGGCAGCTCTTTTTCCAGCAGCAGCGGATCTACACCGCGATCCGCCAGCAAGCGCAACCATTCACGCACCAACGTCGCGCGACCTTTTGGCGAATGCATACGGTTGTTGGTAATTTTCATCGACGGACACATCGGGCTTTTAGCGTCAAAGTTGAAGCACAAGCCGTTGCCGTTGCACTCCATCGCCCCGCGCCATGCCGAGCGAACCGTCACCGGGATCTGGCGATCGTAGGTGCCGCGTTTTACCGCATCCACCTTCATCATTGGCGAATCCACGCCTTCCGGCGGGCAGATTTTCCCCGGGTTAAGACGGTTATCCGGGTCAAAAGCCGCTTTCACTTTGCGCAGCTCACCGTAGAGCTGTTCGCCGAAGAACGCTGGGCTGTACTCGGCGCGGAAGCCTTTGCCGTGCTCGCCCCATAGCAGGCCACCGTACTTCGCGGTCAGCGCGACCACATCGTCGGAGATCTGCTTCATTAAGATCTCCTGCTGCGGGTCGCACATGTCCAGTGCCGGGCGCACGTGCAGCACACCGGCATCGACGTGACCAAACATGCCGTAGCTCAGGCCATGACTATCGAGCAGCGCGCGGAATTCAACGATATAATCGGCCAGATGTTCTGGCGGTACGCAGGTATCTTCCGCAAACGGAATTGGCTTGGCAGCCCCTTTGGCGTTGCCAAGCAGGCCGACCGCTTTTTTACGCATCGCGTAAATACGCTCGATGCCGTCCAGCTCATTGCAGCGCTGCCAGCCGATAACTCCCCCTTCCTGCTGGGCAATCAGCTCGTCCAGCCGCTGGCACAACGCCGACACCTGACCTTCAATCAGCGCGTCGTCGTCACCCGCGAACTCGACGATATTTAACCCCAGCATCTCTTTATCCGGCACGTCGGTAATCAGCTCGTTAACCGAGTGCCAGACAATATCTTCCCGCGCCAGGTTAAGCACCTTTGAGTCCACCGTTTCAACGGACAGCGCGCGCGCTTCGACCATGAACGGCGCGTTACGCAGCGCAGAATCAAAGGAGTCATATTTGATATTGACTAGCCTGCGCACCTTCGGCAGCGGCGTGATGTCCAGCCGCGCTTCAGTGATAAAGGCCAGCGTGCCTTCTGAACCCGTCAACACGCGCGTCAGGTCGAACTCGGTCATCTCGTCATTAAAGACGTGTCGCAGGTCGTAGCCCGTGAGGAAGCGGTTAAGTTTCGGGAACTTATCGATAATCAACTGACGGTTTTCCCGACAGCGTTCATAAACGGTTCGATAGATACGCCCCGCCGCCGACTGTTCTTTCGCCAGCGTTTCGGCCAGCGCCACCGGCATCGGTTGGGTGTCGAGAATATCACCCCCCAACAGCACGGCGCGAACGCCCAGGACATGGTCGGACGTTTTACCGTATACCAGCGAACCTTGTCCGGAGGCATCGGTGTTAATCATCCCACCCAGCGTCGCGCGATTACTGGTCGACAGCTCAGGAGCGAAAAAATAACCATGGGGTTTTAAATACTGGTTAAGCTGATCTTTAATGACCCCCGCTTCAACGCGCACCCAACCTTCTTCCGGGTTGATCTCAATGATGCGGTTCATATAGCGGGACATGTCAATAATGATGCCCTGATTCAGCGCCTGGCCGTTGGTGCCAGTACCGCCGCCGCGCGGAGTAAAAATCAGGGACTGGAAGCGCGCTTCTGCCGCTAAACGGGCCAGAAGCGCGACGTCAGCGGTGGAACGCGGGAAGATCACCGCGTCGGGAAGAAGCTGGTAGATACTGTTATCGGTCGCCATCGTCAGCCTGTCGGCATAACGGGTGGCGGTGTCGCCGGTAAAGCCTTGTTGCTCCAGTGCTTGCAAATAATTCAGCACCAGCTGAACTACGCCAGGTGCCTGGGAAATCTGTGGGATCATTACTTGTGACCCTTTCTGAATGTTGTGTTGTACGCACAAAATCTTGCCGGTTTACGCGAGGCAACAAACGGCAAAGATGATGTGTAGAGAGTAATTAATCGTTTGCGTCGTGCAGTTATTCTTTTATCACATTTTTTTCTTATACGCCCGGTAGATTTTGTCGCAGAATCAGCGCCGGGAATTTATTGATATTATTATCAATGAACGGATTTACGCTGCGTCAACACGCTGACAAGCTACTGAAGGTAAAACTTATTTATGAACACGAATCCTCGGCCTCGTGATATTCCACAAATACTGCTATCCGTGCTGTTTTTGGCACTGATGATCATCGCCTGTTTATGGATAGTTCAGCCATTTATTCTGGGCTTCGCCTGGGCATCAACTATCGTTATTGCCACCTGGCCAGTTCTGCTCTGGTTCCAGCGCAAACTTTTTGGTCGCCGTTCTCTGGCCGTGCTGGTCATGACGCTGCTGCTTTTTTTACTGTTCGTTATCCCTATCGCGCTGCTGGTTAACAGCCTGGTTGATGGATCCACGCCGTTGGTGCACGCCATTACCAGCGGTACGCTGAGCCTGCCCGATCTGGCCTGGCTGAACAGCATTCCTTTTGTGGGAGCCAAACTCTACAGCGGCTGGCATAGCCTGCTGGATATGGGTGGCAGCGCGCTGATGGCGAAGGTTCGCCCGTATATCGGTACCACGACCACCTGGTTTGTCGGCCAGGCCGCGTACGTCGGACGATTCCTGATGCACAGCGCCCTGATGCTACTGTTCAGTGCCCTGATGTACTGGCAGGGTGAAAAGGTGGCGTTTGGTATGCGCTACTTCGCGACCCGTCTGGCGGCGAAGCGCGGCGATGCGGCAGTATTGCTGGCGGGCCAGGCGATTCGCGCCGTGGCGTTGGGCGTGGTCGTCACCGCGCTGACGCAGGCGGTACTTGGCGGCATCGGCCTCGGTATCTCAGGCGTACCGTACGCCACGCTGCTGACCGTAGTGATGATCTTCTCGTGCCTGGTGCAGCTGGGGCCGTTGATCGTGCTGGTACCGTGCATTATCTGGCTCTACTGGACGGGTGACACCACCTGGGGCACCGTACTGCTGGTCTGGAGCTGTGTGGTCGGGACGATGGATAACGTGATTCGTCCGATGCTTATCCGCATGGGCGCTGACCTGCCGATGATTCTGATCCTCTCCGGCGTTATCGGCGGCCTGGTCGCATTCGGCATGATTGGCCTGTTCATTGGCCCGGTACTGCTGGCCGTCTCCTGGCGTCTGTTTGATGCCTGGCTGCACGAAGTGCCACCGCCGTCACGAGACCCTGACCAGGTTCTGGAAGAGCTGGCCGAGCTTGAACAGAACAACTACCCGAAACAGTAAGATAAAAAGGCGGGGCTTCCCGCCTTTTTATACTTAAGCAAATTTTATTTAAGTAAAATTCACCCTTTCTCCGCTTTACCCAACACCATTCCTTCACCTTCTGCGACATGCCACGGAAACTATTCACATTTCTTTAACTATTGAGACGAATCTGATCGACGATAAAACCGGGCATGGCCTAGTATAAGTCCCAAGGTACTAGATCAACCCCTTGATTTATATATCCCCTGAGAGAAACACCGAATTGCTGTGTGTAGTCTTTGCCCAACTCCCACGTTGGGCTTTTTTTTGCCTGTCATCTGGCCAATCCCCAGAGTCGGCGCACCACACCGTCTCCGGGAATAAGGGGAAAAATTAACGCACTTCGCAGCGGCTCATCATGCGCCAGCCAGACGGCAGAACACGAGTTTCTCCCGTTACCTTCACCGTTGCTCGCCCGTGAATCTGCGCGCACGAGCTGCCCACCTGCAGTTCGAACTCGCCGGGTTCGACAATGCGCTGGCCTTCGTAGCTGGTGAAGTTCAGCATATCAACCGGCACGGTGAAGGTAAGCGTTGCTTGCTCATTCGGTGACAACGTCACGCGTTGAAAGGCTTTTAGCTCCTGCAATGGACGCACCATTGAGGCAACCTTATCCCGCACGTACAGTTGCACCACTTCGCTGCCGCTGTGCTCGCCGCTATTTTTTACCGTGACGCTTAAGGTGATTTCACCATCAATAGCCACCTGGTTTTGCAGTAACTGCGGCGTGCCGTAGCTAAATTCTCCCCAGCCTTTGCCATAGCCAAACGGGTACAACGCGCCGAAGTGGAAGGCGAACGGCGTGCCGCCGCTTTTCAGCTTGTGGTTATAGTAGAACGGCATTGCCCCGGCGCTTTTCGGTACGCTAACCACCAGACGCCCCTGCGGTTCAGCACGACCGGTTAAGACATCAGCAATTGCCCAGCCGCCTTCCTGACCCGGCGCCCAGGCGAGCATAAGAGCCGCCACTTTGGACTCCAGCCCTTGAAGGTTGTAAGGCCGGCCGCCGGTCATCACCACAATCACCGGTTTACCGGTATCCACCAGCGCTTGCAGCAGTTGCTGCTGCACGCCCGGCAGGTTCAGGCTGTCAGTATCCGACCCTTCCCCGACGGTACCACTCTGAAATAGCCCAGCCAGATCGCCCACGCAGGCCACCACCACATCGCTCGCCTGTGCGGCATGAACCGCCTCCGGGATCAAACTCAGGTCTTGCGAGACGGGAGAAGACTGCATCGGTTTGCCGGAGTTGTCCCCAGGGAAGACCGGCGCACCGGCCATACGCTGTTCAATGATATGACAGCCTTTGGCATAACGAATATGGTCATCCCCCAGATAATGGCGCAGCGCCGCCAGCGGCGTAGTGACCTGCGAGGTTTTTTCCATCATGTCGCTGATAATCAGATGCACCGGGAAGCTATAGCCGCTTAAAAGCGCCAGCGGATCATCCGCCGTCGGGCCCACCACCGCCAGCTTCGGTTTACCGGTCAGCGGTAGCGCCTGACGATTTTCCAGCAGCGTCATCGAACGCGTAGCAACTTCACGCGCGACCTGCCGGGTGGCATCAGACTGCAGCGAAATAGCATCTTCATCGGTATACGGATGCTCAAACAGGCCGAGACGGAACTTCTCAGTCAGAGTACGCGCCACGATCTCGTCGATTTTCTCCGGCGTGATCAGCCCACGAGTAACCGCCTCCGCCAGATGACGCGCGCAGTCGTCTTTTGGCAGTTCGACGTCCAGCCCGGCGTTGAACGCCAGCGCTGCCGACTCCGCCGCATCCTGCGCAACGCCGTGATGCTGATGCAGCAGGCTCACGCCGCCGTAGTCTGCCACCACGATGCCATCAAAGCCCCAGCGCTCACGCAGGACGGTGGTCAGCAAGAAGCTGTCGCTATGGCCCGGTTGATTATCAATATCGTGATAGGCCGGCATCACCGAACCCGCATTGGCCTGCTTGACCGCCATTTCAAACGGTAGCAGGAAAGTATCGTTCAGTTCACGAAAACCCAGATGGACCGGCGCATGGTTACGCGCCCCTTCACTAAATGAGTGACCAACGTAGTGCTTCAGCGTCGCCAGCACGTCACGTTTTTCGCCCTGCAAGCCCTCAACGTAGGCGCAAGCCATCACCCCCACCAGCCACGGATCTTCACCGAAAGTCTCTTCTGTACGCCCCCAACGAACGTCGCGGGAGACATCCAGCACCGGGGCCAAACCCTGCTTACAACCGGTAGAGCGAGCCTCTTCGCCTATTTGTCGGGCAGCACGCTTAACCAGTTCCGCATCCCAGGTCGAGCCATAGTTCAGCGATGACGGGAATAACGTCGCGTCTTTGCACAACAGCCCCACCAGACACTCTTCGTGGAACAGCGCGGGAATACCCAGCCGCGTCTCTTCCATCATCATTTTTTGCAGGCGATTAGCCGCCCGAACGCCGGTTTTGGCATCCACAATATGGGTGCCCAGCGGGCGGGTGATTTGCCCAACGCCAAGTTTTAAACGCGCGTGTAGCGACGTTTGCTCGCTGACGCCAGCAAACTCATCGCTCATATCCGTTCTTTCGCGGTGATTGCCGTCTTCCGATAGCACCAGCCACCAGGCATGCATCTGGGCATATTTTTCTTCGGGGGTCATGCGCGCCAGTAAATCCGCCACGCGTTCCGGAATGGGGCGCTGAGGGTCTTTATAAATCGGGGTCATAGCCGTTCTCCTGAGTCGCTGATAAGTACCCGAAACCATTGGTTAATGATGAGGGGTAAGCACACGGTGTTAACATTTGCGAATCAGTATTCAGAAGTGATGCGTGAGGAACAATTGTAGAAATTGCCAGTAGATTTATGATTTTTGGTTTTCTTTCCGGAGTGTGATCCCCCGCAACCCTACGGGCAAAAAAATCCCGGGACAATGCCCGGGATCTCAGTACGCGGTGGCGTTACTTGTTCAGTTCCGCCAGACTCAGCCAGGTCTGCACGACGGTATCCGGGTTCAGCGACAGACTGTCGATTCCCTCTTCCATCAGCCAGGCGGCAAAGTCTTCGTGGTCAGAAGGACCCTGGCCGCAAATACCGACATATTTCCCCTGCTTCTTCGCGGCGCGAATCGCCATCGACAGCAGCGCTTTCACCGCATCGTTGCGTTCGTCGAACAGCGCAGAGACAACGCCGGAGTCACGGTCAAGACCCAGCGCCAGCTGCGTCATGTCGTTTGAACCGATGGAGAAGCCATCAAAGTGCTCAAGGAACTGGTCCGCCAACAGGGCGTTAGATGGGATCTCACACATCATGATGATTTTGAGCCCGTTTTCGCCGCGTTTCAGCCCCTGGCGCGCCAGTTCGTCCACCACCGCTTTCGCCTGCTCCACGGTACGGACGAACGGCACCATGATCTCAACGTTAGTCAGCCCCATGTCGTTACGCACGCGCTTCACCGCATCGCACTCCAGCGCGAAGCAGTCGCGGAAGCTATCGGAAACGTAGCGGCCGGCACCACGGAATCCCAGCATCGGATTCTCTTCTTCCGGCTCGTAACGCTCGCCGCCCACCAGGTTGGCGTATTCGTTCGATTTGAAGTCAGAGAGACGAACAATGACGCGTTTCGGGTAGAACGCCGCACCCAGCGTCGCGATCCCTTCGGTCAGACGACCAACGTAAAACTCTTTCGGCGAGTCGAAGCCTTTCATCATCTCGCGGATTTCGTTTTGCAGCTTAGGTTCCTGGTCATCAAACTCCAGCAGCGCACGTGGGTGCACGCCGATCATACGGTTGATGATGAACTCCAGGCGCGCAAGACCGACGCCCTCGTTCGGCAGGCAGGCAAAGTCGAACGCACGGTCAGGGTTACCGACGTTCATCATAATTTTCAGCGGCAGGTCCGGCATGGTATCGACGCTGGAGCTTTTCACGCTGAAGTCCAGCAGGTCGGCGTAGACGTAGCCGGTGTCACCTTCGGCGCAGGAGACGGTGACTTTCTCGTCATCCTTCATGCGCTCGGTAGCATCACCGCAGCCCACTACCGCTGGAATACCCAGTTCACGGGCGATAATTGCCGCGTGGCAGGTACGGCCGCCGCGGTTAGTCACAATCGCCGCCGCTTTTTTCATGATCGGTTCCCAATCCGGGTCGGTCATGTCGGTAACCAGCACATCGCCAGGCTGGATACGGTTCATTTCGCTGATGTCGTGAATGACCTTCACCGGACCCGCACCGATGCGATGACCGATAGCACGGCCTTCAGAGACAATGCGACCCTGGGAGTGCAGCGTGTAACGTTCCATCACCTGGCCACGGGAACGCACGGTTTCCGGGCGGGCCTGAACGATAAACAGTTTGCCAGTATGACCGTCTTTCGCCCACTCGATGTCCATAGGACGACCGTAGTGTTTTTCGATCTGCACGGCCTGCTTCGCCAGTTCCTGCACTTCATTGTTGGTCAGAGAGAAGATGTCGCCCTGCTGCTGCGGCACATCTTCAATTCGTACCTGCTTGCCATGCTCCTGCGTTGGTGCGTAGACCATGCGGATCTTTTTCGACCCCATGGTACGACGCACAATCGCCGGGCGGCCAGCGGCCAGCGTTGGTTTATGGACGTAGAATTCATCGGGGTTGACCGCGCCCTGTACGACCATCTCACCTAAGCCCCACGCGGAGGTGATAAACACCACCTGATCAAAGCCGGATTCAGTATCGATAGAGAACATCACGCCGGAAGACGCGAGGTCAGAACGTACCATCAGCTGAACGCCAGCAGAGAGCGCGACGCCGCGGTGGTCGTAACCCTGGTGAACGCGGTAGGAGATGGCACGGTCGTTGAACAGCGAAGCAAACACGTGCTTCACCGCCACCAGCACCGCTTCATAGCCCTGGACGTTAAGGAAGGTTTCCTGCTGACCGGCGAAGGACGCATCCGGCATGTCTTCCGCGGTGGCTGAGGAGCGCACGGCGAAAGAGGCGTTGGCGTTGTCGGCAGCCAGTTGGTTGTAGGCTTCGTGAATAGCCTGTTCCAGTTCGCTCTGGAAAGGTGTGTCGATGATCCACTGGCGGATCTGCGCGCCGGCTTTCGCCAGGGCGGTAACGTCGTCAATATCGGTGTTATCCAACAGCTGATAGATCTGCTGGTTCACGCCGCTCTGGTCGAGAAACTGATTAAACGCATCGGCAGTGGTGGCAAATCCGTTGGGTACAGAAACCCCCATCCCGGACAGATTCGTAATCATTTCACCCAAGGAGGCATTTTTGCCTCCAACTCTGTCTACATCATTCATGCCGAGTTGGTTGTACCAAAGCACCAGCGGTGACGAGCCATTGTTGGACATCGAACAATCCTTTTTTGATTAAAGAAGCAGTGATAAGTAACGACTGACTACTTAAATTATCCTCGCATATTTAAACGGCTGAAAAAAACGGTGAATCGTGTAAGCAAATTATTTTTTTACTTTTTCGGATTGATTCCAGGTTATTCATAACCTACTGATTCAGCTGAAAAGGCACAGCAACCAGCGGTCTATTGGTAGCTTTTGGAAATTGAAACGACCATTTCATTAAAAATAAAAATACCGTTTCATTTTTAAATTTAAGACAAATACCACAGGCTTGTGTTTAAATTTAATTTACCCTTTCAGGCAATTAATGGGAGTCAAGCAATATGGATAACGCAGTCGACAGGCAGGTGTTTTATATTTCTGACGGTACCGCCATCACGGCGGAAGTGCTCGGCCACGCGGTGATGTCGCAGTTTCCGGTGGCGATAAACAGTATCACCCTGCCGTTTATCGAAAGCGAGAGTCGCGCCCGGGCAGTAAAGGAGCAGATTGACGCTATCTATCAGCAAACCGGTATTCGCCCGCTGGTCTTCTATTCCATCGTTATCCCCGAAATTCGTCACATTATTCTGCAATGTGAAGGGTTTTGTCAGGACATCGTTCAGGCGCTGGTGGCGCCATTGCAGGAAGAACTGAAGCTTGACCCGACGCCTATCGCCCACCGCACCCATGGCTTAACCCCTGGTAACCTGACCAAGTACGACGCCCGTATTGCCGCCATTGATTACACGCTGGCGCACGACGATGGTATCTCGCTGCGCAATCTCGACCAGGCACAGGTTATTCTGCTTGGCGTGTCGCGCTGCGGAAAAACCCCTACCAGCCTATATCTGGCGATGCAGTTTGGTATTCGCGCCGCCAACTACCCGTTTATTGCCGATGATATGGATAACCTCGTGCTGCCCGCGTCGCTCAAGCCGCTGCAGCATAAACTCTTCGGGCTGACCATCAACCCGGAACGCCTGGCAGCCATTCGCGAAGAGCGACGGGAAAATAGCCGCTATGCGTCAATGCGCCAGTGCCGAATGGAAGTCGCTGAGGTTGAGGCGCTGTACCGCAGACATCAGATCCCGTGGCTGAACAGCACCAACTATTCGGTCGAAGAAATTGCTACTAAAATCATGGACATCATGGGATTAAGCCGCAGAATGTACTAATACACTAGTACAATACATCGAATTTGTTTATCATAGCAGTGTGATTGAGCGCACATTACGCGCCGCCCTTGAATTTAGCGGGGATTGGTTTATCGTGATGTGCATCACTTCCCAGCATATTGGCTGGCGAAGCAACAAATTTCTGAGATATCCATGAATAAGACCGATGAACTGCGTACCGCTCGCATTGAGAGCCTGATTACGCCTGCTGAACTTGCTCAGCGCCACCCTGTATCAGCGGACGTTGCTGCGCACGTTACCGCCTCACGCCACCGCATTGAAAAAATCCTCAACGGTGAAGATCGTCGCCTGCTGGCGATTGTCGGCCCTTGTTCCATTCACGACCTCGATGCTGCGATGGATTACGCTCGCCGTTTACAGGTGCTGCGTGAAAAACATCAGGGCGAACTCGAAATCGTTATGCGCACCTATTTTGAAAAGCCGCGCACCGTGGTTGGCTGGAAAGGCCTGATCTCCGATCCGGATCTGAACGGCAGCTACCGCGTGAATCACGGCATTGAACAGGCACGTAAGCTGCTGCTGCAGGTGAACACCCTCGGCGTGCCGACGGCAACCGAATTCCTCGATATGGTGACCGGTCAGTTTATCGCCGATCTTATCAGTTGGGGCGCTATCGGTGCTCGTACCACGGAAAGCCAGATTCACCGCGAGATGGCCTCTGCGCTCTCCTGCCCGGTCGGTTTTAAAAACGGTACCGACGGCAACACGCGGATTGCGGTGGATGCGATTCGCGCCTCCCGCGCCAGCCACATGTTCCTCTCACCAGACAAAAATGGCCAGATGACCATTTACCAAACCAGCGGTAACCCGTACGGCCATATCATCATGCGCGGCGGCAAGAAACCGAACTACCACGCCGACGATATTGCGGCAGCCTGCGATACGCTGCACGAATTCGACCTGCCTGAGCATCTGGTCGTCGATTTCAGCCACGGCAACTGTCAGAAACAGCATCGCCGTCAGTTGGAAGTGTGCGATGACATCTGCCAGCAGATTCGCAACGGCTCCTCGGCGATTGCCGGGATTATGGCCGAAAGTTTCCTGCGCGAAGGCACGCAAAAAATCGTTGCCGACCAGCCGCTGACCTACGGTCAGTCGATCACTGACCCTTGTCTTAGCTGGGAAGATACCGAGCTGCTGCTGGAAAAACTGGCTGCGGCCGTCGCCACCCGCCTGTAGCATCCCCTGCCCGCTGTTTTACAGCGGGCAATAAATCCCTTATTACACAAAATGATAAATAACGCTTGCGGTTAATATAACGATTACTGATAATGGTTATCATTGTTACATTGATTTTCATTATGAAAAATGTCGCTAATGGATACGTGCGCAGCAGTGGAACCGCCAAAGGATAACACCCCTCGTCCTCTCCCCAACGATCGTCGGATTGATAGCCTTGCGCTATTAGGTCAGGAAGGTCGGGTCATCATCGAACACGGTGAACAGCAATATTTACTGCGTCAGACTCAGGCGGGAAAACTTATTTTGACGAAATAACTGCGCCACCATTGGCAGCGCAGCGCATTCATTAACTTGAACAACTCACTTCCAGTCGCTTACCCCAGTCTGGCGGACGGCGGCTATAGTCGTCATCGCGGTCTCGCCACGGATCGCGAAGCGCTTCGTGCAGACGGTGCAACTCCTGATAATCGCCCTTCTCGGCCTGTTCAATGGCACGCTGCGCCAGCCAGTTACGCAGGACAACGGTTGGATTAGCCTGCTTCATCGCTTGTTGGCGCTGGGCATCATCAATCTGCTCCTGCTGCAAACGCGTACGATACTGCGTAAACCATGAATCAAAGGCTGCACGGTCGATAAACTCATCGCGCAGCGGTGAAGCGGCACTCTGCTGCTCGGTTTCGCTCAGCATACGGAAGGTTCGCGTATAATCGCTGCCCTCACGTTCCATTAGCGCATACAGCCCGTTCAATAGATCGTTATCGCCGTTCTCTTCGCTAAAGAGCCCCAGTTTCTGACGCATCCGCTGGCCATATTCCCGGAACAACACCGACTGATAGCTATCCAGCGCCGCGTTGAGCGTATCCACGTCAATCAACGGCGACAGCGCCTGCGCCAGGCACTGCAGGTTCCACAGACCAACCGCAGGTTGATTATCAAAGCGATAGCGCCCCTGGTGATCCGAGTGGTTACAGATGTACCCCGGCTGGTAATCATCAAGAAAACCGAACGGTCCGTAGTCCAGCGTCAGGCCGAGAATCGACATATTGTCAGTATTCATCACCCCGTGGGCGAAGCCGACCGTTTGCCAGCGGGCAATCATGCGAGCGGTACGGGCAACCACGTCCTTGAACCACAAACCATAGCAGTCCGGCTCATCCTGTAAATGTGGCCAGTGGTGGCGAACGGTGTATTCCGCCAACTGACGAACGCGATCCATCTCCCGGCGATAGTAGAAATGTTCGAAGTGACCAAAGCGAATGTGGCTTTCGGCGATACGCATCAGCATCGCGCCAGACTCTACGGTTTCACGATAAACCGGCGTGTCGCTGGTGACGATCGACAGCGCACGGGTGCCCGCGATCCCCAGATAGTGCATCGCTTCAGAGGCCAGACTTTCCCGCAGCGTGGAGCGTAATACCGCGCGCCCATCGCCCATTCGCGAATAGGGCGTCAGCCCGGCACCTTTCAAGTGCCAGTCGACCGTTTTACCGTTTTCCAGCTGTTGCTCACCGAGCAGGATACCGCGACCGTCGCCCAACTGGCCGGCCCATACGCCAAACTGGTGGCCACTGTAGACCTCCGCCAGCGGTGACATCCCTGGCAAGAGCGTTTCACCGCCCCAGATGCCTGCTCCGTGTTCAGGGGTAAAGAGCGAATCAGGAATAGCAAGTTCATGCGCCAGCGGCACGTTATGCCAGATGAGGCGGGCATTGGTTAACGGCGTCGGCTGTAGCGCACTGTAAAATCCCGGCAGCTCATCGCGCCAGCGAGTGTTAAATGACAGGTTCATGGTTCCTCCTGCCCGTAGTGTATTGGGTTACGGTACGTTAAACACCCGAGGAAATGCAGGGTTATTGTTGCACTAATGTGATTAACGAGGATTCCTCAACCACTGGCCACAGGGCGCCGAGCATCGCGCTAAAGCCATAAGGGATAACCCGCTGGCGGATATTTTCATCATCGATACCAGACACCATGATCCCCTGGCAGTAAGGCTGAATCTGACTCACGATGGCACGCATAAACGGCTCAAAGGAGAGGTGTTTCAGCTGGCGTTGCACAAAGCTCTTGTCCAGAACGATACGACGGAATACCCCGGCAAAAACGGCCCTGGTGGAGGCATTCCCCGCCCCAAAATCACTGAGCGCGAGTGGAAAACGCTGGCTCAAGCGGGTCAGCGGATGGTTTTCATCAAGATCATTCAGCCCCGGATACTGCTCACTGACGGCCAGCTCAAGAAAAGGCAAACGCTGCACGCTAGCGGCCAGTTCATCATCGCTAAGTAATGCCTCAACTACGCCCGGTGGAATCATTATCCATGCCGTTAAATGGTGCTGCATAAAGAACAACTGACAGGTGGTCAGTAACGCCAGCTTTTCCTGAAACAAGGTTATTTCTTGTTGTTGGGTAAGACGGGGTAACACCAGACTCGTGGGAATTCGGACGTGGTTATTAAGGCCAGAAAACTGACACACCACTTTCAGACCGACAAGTTGCCCCTCGCTATTTCGGGCGGGAAGAAAATACAACTGAGAAGTATATGTATTATCCAGCGATACAATCATTGCGACTGCCCTTCACTTAAAGCCATGTCCGGGTTCCTGACGTCACAAAGCAAAAAACTTGCGGTGATGGAGACGGTATCTATTCCTTTCATCGGTTCCTTTTTATTTCATCAATCCGTCACTGGATCTTAATGATTGTAATCGAAAGTAATGGAATAACACAATCAACCTTAAGTTCAATGATCTTGCCTAACAAAAATAATAATATAGCAGGCTATTCATTATAAATTTCACAAACAATTAAAAGAAAAGGAGACATTTTGTCTCCTTTTCTTTTTGATCAAATTCGCCTGGCTTGCCAGAAATTCTTTCGCCAGTAGACGTTATCCAGAGAGGAACGCGTCACCCCCTGGCTGGTAGAGGCATGAATAAACGTGTTATCGGTATCATAAATACCAACGTGCAGCCCGCTTTCGCCAGCGCCCGTTTTAAAGAAGACTAAATCACCGGGTAAAAGATCGCCTTTGTCTATCTCGGTACCTATCTTTGCCTGCTGCCGCGTTTCCCTCGGCAACTGCATTTCAAACTTATCGCGGAAGGTCATCAACACAAACGCTGAGCAATCCACGCCGCGGCGAGTCATACCACCGTAGCGATAAGGTGTACCGTGCCAGTTCTGTAGCTGGTCATTAAGACCGGCAATCACGGCAATAGAATCCGAGAGTCGAGGATTCGGTGGCGGCGCACGGTGGCTGCTACACCCTGCTAAAATGAATGCCACAAGAAAAAGAGTCCAGAAACGCATATCCAGCGCATCCTCTGTTTTTAATCAGCTAACAAATTATATCGATTCGCGATTGCCTGGCAAGCAATGCCGATAGTGGCAAGAAGCATATGGATTAAATTTCGCCGTCACTGTCATAAATGAGCATTTGATGACCAGCAATGTCCAGTTTCTGAAAAGTCATATTATAAGCGGCGGATAAATGATTCGGTTGCAATACGTTTTCAGTATCGCCGCTGGCAATCATCCGCCCTTCACATAATAACCAGGTGCGACCAGCATGACGCAGCGTGTAGTTAAGATCGTGACTGCTCATTACGACGGACACCCCCGCCGCACACAGTTCGACCAGCAGCTTATCCAGCGCCGCCTGCTGGGCAACATCAAGGCTGTTCATGGGTTCATCCAGCAGTAGAAGCTGACCATCCGGGTTGGCGGCAGGGTGAATTTGTAAGATAACTGCTGCTAGCCGTACGCGCTGCCACTCTCCCCCGGAGAGCTGGCTGACGTTACGGCCGAGCTTATTGCTTAGTCCCAGCGCCTGCGCCACATGTGCAGATAAAGAGGCATTCTGGGTCGTCGATTGATGCAGCATCAGAAACTGCCAGACTGGCATGGCAAACGGTGCAGACTGGTGTTGAGAAAGATAGGCGCGATGTCGCGCCAGCTGCGCTGCAGGCCAGTCATCCAGCGACTGACCATTGAGCGTTATGATCCCTTTCCCCCGGCTTAGCCCGGCCATTCTCATGAGCAACGTGCTTTTCCCGGCACCGTTTGGCCCCACCAGATGCACCATTTCACCGCGTTCAACATCAGCGTTAATGTCCTGAAGCTTGACGTTTTCACTGACGTCCTGAAGCTGCATCAGTAGCATCATGACTGCGCGAGAGCCCGCTTAATGGCTGAGGTCAGAGTAGGATCATCAGGCGTCATATCCGGTGAGAAACGGCCGATCACCTCACCATCACGGCCAATCAAGAATTTTTCAAAGTTCCACAGGATATCACCTGGTTGTGCAGGCGCGCGGCCTTTACTCGCCATACGCTCGTAGAAACCGCTGCCTTCTGGCGCAATGGCGTCTGGCGCAACACGCGTCAGCAGGCTATAGAGCGGATGACGCTGCTCGCCATTCACCTCAACCTTGCTAAACAGCGGGAAGGTCACGCCGTAAGTGGTGCTGCAGAAGGTTTTGATCTCTTCTTCACTGCCCGGCTCCTGGCCCAGGAATTGATTACATGGGAAGCCCAGCACGGTAAAGCCTTCCCCCTGCAAAGACGCCTGAAGCGCTTCCAACTGCTCATACTGCGGCGTCAGGCCACATTTTGAGGCCACGTTAACAATTAGCAGTACCTTGCCCTTATAGCCTTCCAGGGTGTTTTTTTCACCATCAATGGTGGTCACGGGGGTATTCAGAACATTGGTTTGCATAGCATCCTCTTTTCAGCGTGTTTGGGGTCTTATCGCCCGGTCTTTAATAATAGCCAGAGACGCGGGCGCGACACCAAGGCTTTTTAATCAGGATGTTGATTCAGTATTTACCCGATTTGAGCAGCAGCCAGATAAATACCGGTGCTCCCAGAGTGGCGGTGACCACGCCAATCGGTAGCTCAGCAGCAGACAGCGCCAGACGTGCCACAATATCGGCGAACAGCAGCGTGCTGGCCCCAGCCAGCGCGCTGGCTGGCAACAGCACCCGGTGATCGGTCAGGCCGCACAGGCGCAGCATATGCGGCACCACCAGTCCGATAAAACCGATAGCCCCCGCCAACGCTACGCTGACACCCACCAGCCAGCCGGTCGCCATCACCAGCAGTTTACGCCACAGTGCGATAGGCACCCCAAGCTGGCGCGCGGAGGTTTCACCCAGCGCTAACAGGTTTAGCGGCTGCGATTGCCAACAAAGCCAGGTAATCACCGGTACCAGCGCCGCCATCAGCCAGAGCTGCTGCCAGTCAACGCCGCCAAACCCGCCCATCATCCAGTACATCAACTGACGCAGATCGAACGAGGTTGAGAAATAGACGGCCCAGGTCATCAGTGCGCTACAGATAATCCCCAGTGCGACCCCAGCCAGCAGCAGGCGGCTGGTCGATAAGTGTCGGCGAGAAAAGTGCATCAGAATCGTGGTGATGGTCAGCGCACCAACGATGGCCGCCAACCCTGGTCCCCAGGCCGGTAACAGCCCTTGCCCCAGCATCACCGCGGCAATCAGCCCTACACCTGCCCCGTTTGAAACCCCAAGTAGACCTGGCTCAGCCAACGGGTTCTCAAACAGCGCCTGCATCACGGTCCCTGACAACGCCAGCGCAGCGCCCACCAGCACCACCGCCAGCGTACGCGGCAGGCGGATTTGCCAGATAAAGAGCTGCCCTTTCGCCGTGAACCACTCACCAGGTGCAATCCATTGGTCGCCCGCACACAGGCCGATAGCCAGCATAAACAGGAGAAGAAGCGACAGTGCGATGAGCCAGCGGCGGTGAATCCGCTGCTGTTGGGATGCATAGACCTGCATAGTTATCCGTAAGCTCGTAGAGAAGCGTTTGATTTTACGGTGGTTACGCCACCAGGAAAAGAAAAAGGCCGCATGCGCGGCCTTTTTAGTTAGTTCAGATTACTCTTCTTTGGGTGTTGCGTTTTCGACCCGGCTTTTTAACTTCTGTCCTGGTCTGAAGGTCACCACACGCCGGGCTGTAATGGGAATATCTTCACCCGTTTTAGGGTTACGTCCCGGGCGTTGGTTTTTGTCACGCAAATCAAAGTTACCAAAACCGGAGAGTTTTACCTGCTCACCGTTTTCAAGAGCGCGACGGATCTCTTCGAAAAACAGCTCAACCAGTTCTTTGGCATCCCGCTTGCTAAGCCCAAGCTTATCAAACAGATATTCTGACATTTCAGCTTTTGTAAGCGCCATAGGTTCAATCCCTCAATGATGCCTGGAATCGCTCTTTTAATGCCTCTACACATTTGGCGACGGTAGCGGCAATCTCCTCTTCTTCGAGTGTACGGCTGGTATCTTGTAGGATCAGGCTGATAGCAAGGCTCTTATAGCCTTCCGCAACACCCTTACCACGGTACACGTCAAATAAGTTTACGCCAACTACCTGATTTACGCCAACTTTCTTACATTCGTTTAAAATATCTGCTGCAGGCACGTTTTCAGCAACCACAACCGCGATGTCGCGACGGTTTGCCGGGAAGCGTGAAACGTCACGAGCCTGAGGAACCACGCGGTCTGCGAGCTTGTTCCACTCCAGTTCGAACACCAGAGTGCGGCCGTTCAGATCCAGCTTACGTTCCAGTTCCGGGTGAATAACACCAATGAAACCAACGCGTTCACCTTTCAGATAAATCGCCGCAGACTGGCCCGGATGCAGGGCTGGGTTTGCTTCTGCCTTGAACTGAATTTCAGATAATTTACCGGTCAGGTCGAGAACGGACTCCAGATCGCCCTTCAGATCATAGAAATCAACGGTCTCTTTTGCCAGGTTCCAGTGCTCATCGTAGCGGTTACCGCAGATAACGCCACCCAGCATCACGTCCTGACGAATACCCAGCGGAGCCTGAGTGTCCGGCACAAAGCGCAGACCGGTTTCAAAGATACGTACGCGGCTCTGCTGACGGTTCTGGTTATAAACTACGGTAGACAGCAGGCCAGTCCACAGGGACAGACGCATGGCCGACATTTCGCTGGAAATTGGATTTGGCAGAATCAGCGCTTCTTCACCTGGGTGAACCAGTTGCTGAATTTTCGGATCCACGAAGCTATAGGTAATCACTTCCTGATAGCCTTTATCGTTAAGCATGGTTTTCACACGCTTCAGCGACAGGTTAGCTTCTTTATGGCTGCCCATCACCAGACCAGCCTGTACCGGCTCGTTCGGGATGCTGTTGTAGCCGTAAATACGTGCCACTTCTTCAATCAGATCTTCTTCAATTTCCATGTCGAAGCGCCAGGTCGGTGCAACCGCCTGCCATTCGTCATTACCCACGGTCACTTCACAGCCCAGACGGGTCAGGATGTCGGTCACCAGCTCATCAGCAATATGATGACCAATCAGGCGATCCAGCTTGCTGCGGCGCAGGGTGATGGTCGCACGCTTCGGCAGCGTAGCATCGTTAGTGACATCGATGATTGGACCCGCTTCACCGCCGCAGATTTCGAGGAGCAGGCCGGTAGCGCGTTCAATCGCTTTGTACTGCAGTACCGGGTCAACGCCGCGCTCATAACGGTGAGACGCATCGGTGTGCAGACCATGACGGCGTGCACGGCCGGTGATAGACAGCGGGCTGAAGAATGCGGATTCCAGCAGCACGTTTTGCGTTTCATCGTTCACGCCAGAGTGCTCGCCGCCAAAGATACCGGCCATCGCCAGCGCTTTGTTATGGTCAGCAATCACCAGGGTATCGGCGTTCAGCTTCGCTTCGGTGCCGTCGAGCAGAACCAGGGTTTCACCCTCTTTTGCCATACGCACAACGATGCCGCCTTCGATGCGATCTTTATCGAACGCATGCATTGGCTGACCCAGCTCAAGCAGGACGTAGTTGGTGATATCGACAACCGCATCGATGGAACGAATACCGCAGCGACGCAGTTTTTCTTTCATCCACAGCGGGGTTGGCGCTTTAACGTTGATGCCTTTAACCACACGGCCGAGGTAACGTGGGCACGCGTCGGCAGCATCGACCTGAATCGGCAGCACGTCGGCAACGGTGGCGGCAACGGCGTTAATTTCCGGCTCGTTCAGCGGCAGCTTGTTCAGCACGGCGACATCACGTGCAACGCCGATAATGCCTAAGCAATCGGCGCGGTTTGGCGTCACGCTGATTTCAATGGTGTTGTCATCAAGCTTCAGGTATTCACGGATATCGGTACCCAGCGGCGCGTCGGCCGGCAGTTCGATAATGCCGCTATGGTCGTCGGAAATGCCCAGTTCAGAGAACGAGCACAGCATCCCTTCAGACGGCTCACCGCGCAGTTTAGCGGCTTTAATTTTGAAGTCACCTGGCAGTACGGCACCGATGGTCGCCACGGCAACCTTAAGGCCCTGGCGGCAGTTTGGCGCACCGCAGACGATATCCAGCAGACGTTCACCGCCTACGTTCACTTTCGTCACACGCAGTTTGTCTGCATTCGGGTGCTGGCCGCACTCAACCACTTCACCAACAACGACACCGTTGAAGCTACCGGCAACGGCTTCTACGCCGTCCACTTCCAGGCCAGCCATGGTGATTTGGCCCGACAGCGCTTCGCTATCAATCGCCGGATTCACCCATTCGCGTAACCACAGTTCACTGAATTTCATTGTTTTATCCTGCCCTTATTTAAACTGTTTGAGGAAACGCAGATCGTTTTCGAAGAATGCACGTAAGTCGGTGACGCCGTAACGCAGCATAGTCAGACGCTCCATGCCCATACCGAAGGCGAAGCCGGAATAAACTTCCGGATCGATACCAACGTTACGCAGGACGTTCGGATGCACCATACCGCAGCCCAGAACTTCCAGCCATTTGCCGTTTTTACCCATCACGTCGACTTCAGCGGACGGTTCGGTGAACGGGAAGTAGGACGGACGGAAACGAATCTGCAGATCTTCTTCAAAGAAGTTACGCAGGAAGTCGTGAATCGTGCCCTTCAGATTAGTGAAGCTGATGTTCTTATCAACAATCAGACCTTCCATCTGATGGAACATTGGGGTGTGCGTCTGATCGTAATCGTTACGATATACGCGGCCCGGTGCGATAATACGGATTGGCGGCTCCTGATCCTTCATGGTGCGGATCTGTACGCCGGAGGTCTGCGTACGCAGCAGACGGGTAGCATCAAACCAGAAAGTGTCGTGGTCAGCGCGTGCCGGGTGGTGCGCGGGAATATTCAGCGCATCGAAGTTATGATAGTCATCTTCGATTTCCGGACCCGTCGCTACGGTAAAGCCGAGCTCACCGAAGAAACTTTCAATACGGTCGATAGTGCGAGTAACCGGGTGTAAACCACCATTTTCGATACGACGACCCGGCAGGGAGATGTCGATGGTCTCTGCGGCCAGACGGGCGTTCAGTACGGCGCTTTCCAGATCGGCTTTACGCGCGTTCAGTGCCTGCTGCACCTGCTCTTTCGCTTCGTTGATGACGGCACCCGCTGCTGGACGCTCTTCTGGCGGCAGTTCACGCAGTGTGGTCATCTGAAGGGTCAGATGCCCTTTCTTACCCAGATATTCGACGCGGACATTGTCTAACGCGGCAACATCTGAAGCCTGGTTAATGGCTGCCTTGGCACTGGCAACCAGCTCTGCGAGATGTGACATGGTTTTCCTCATTATGTCGGTGCAGACACCGGTTTGGTGGACTTAATCTCGAATTCAGATACAAAAAAAGCCTCCATCCGGAGGCTTATTGGCGCTGATTTTTCGTTTCTTCTTTCACGCGCAAGCCTCCTGAATTCAGGTGCTAAAGTAAAAGAAGAAGCGGAAAATAGCAGCATTCATGCTTGCGTTACCTTGTGTGATAAAAATCGCAGAGTCTTTATTGAAAGGTCTACGGTGATAAAAGTCAATGCATTGATACGGTTAAAATGAAAAGAGGGAGACTAGCTCCCTCTTCCAACTGGCTTATGCCAGTGCTGCTTTCGCTTTTTCGACCAGAGCGGTGAACGCTACTTTGTCGAATACTGCGATGTCAGCCAGGATCTTACGGTCGATTTCAACAGAGGCTTTTTTCAGGCCGTTGATGAATTTGCTGTAAGAAATACCGTTCTGACGTGCTGCTGCATTGATACGTGCAATCCACAGCTGACGGAACTGACGTTTACGTTGACGACGGTCACGGTAAGCGTACTGACCAGCTTTGATAACAGCCTGGAAGGCAACGCGGTATACGCGAGAACGCGCACCGTAGTAGCCTTTAGCTTGTTTCAGAATTTTTTTGTGACGTGCACGAGCAATTACACCACGTTTTACGCGAGCCATGTGAGCTCTCCTGTATCTATATTCTTAGTAAAAAAAATTAAACGTTAACGGCTTATGCGTACGGCAGGCACGCGATAACCAGACCCAGATCGCCTTTAGACACGAGGCCTTTTGGACGCAGGTGACGTTTACGTTTAGTAGATTTTTTGGTCAGAATATGACGCAGGTTTGCGTGCTTACGCTTAAATCCACCACCACCGGTTTTTTTGAAGCGCTTAGCAGCACCGCGTACGGTCTTAATTTTAGGCATCTTAATAACTTCCACTTCGCATTGTTAATAAACGAAACGTAGGCGAACAACATCAGTGAAGCCCTAAGGCTCCACCGACATCGCTACTTGAAGGCCTTACTGTTTCTTCTTAGGAGCGAGCACCATGATCATCTGGCGGCCTTCGATCTTCGTAGGGAAGGATTCGACTACTGCCAGTTCACTCAGATCGTCACGGACGCGCGTAAGCACTTCCATACCGATCTGCTGGTGGGCCATTTCACGACCGCGGAAACGCAGTGTGATCTTAGCCTTATCGCCATCTTCGAGAAAGCGAACCAGGCTGCGGAGTTTTACCTGGTAATCGCCATCATCGGTCCCAGGACGGAATTTAATTTCCTTAACCTGGATAACTTTTTGCTTCTTCTTCTGTTCCTTAGAAGACTTACTCTTTTCATAAAGGAACTTGCCGTAGTCCATGATACGACAAACTGGCGGTTCGGCGTTAGGGCTGATTTCAACTAAATCTACTCCGGCCTCTTCAGCCTTTTCGATAGCTTCTCTCAGACTCACAATACCCAAAGCTTCGCCTTCCAGACCTGTCAAGCGAACTTCCAGGGCGCGAATCTCGCCATTGATACGATTCGGACGTGCCGTTTGAACTCGTTTTCCGCCTTTAATACCTTATTCCTCCAGTTGTTGAAGACTGCGGCTGCGAATCTCTTGTTGCAGCTTCTCAATCACTTCACTTACGTCCAGGCTGCCCAGGTCTTTACCACGGCGGGTGCGAACGGCAACTTTGCCAGCTTCCACCTCTTTGTCACCGCAGACCAACATATAAGGGACACGACGTAAAGTGTGCTCGCGGATTTTAAAGCCAATCTTCTCATTTCTCAAGTCCGCTTTTACACGAATGCCTGCATTTTGTAGTTTGCGGGTCAATTCGTTAACGTATTCGGACTGAGAATCAGTGATGTTCATCACCACAACCTGCACGGGTGCAAGCCATGTTGGGAAGAAACCAGCGAACTCTTCGGTCAGGATGCCAATGAAGCGCTCCAGAGACCCCAGAATTGCGCGGTGAATCATCACCGGTACCTGACGCTCGTTGTTCTCGCCTACATAGGAGGCGCTCAGACGAGACGGCAGAGAGAAGTCCAGCTGTACAGTACCGCACTGCCATGCACGATCGAGGCAGTCATACAGGGTAAATTCAATTTTCGGACCGTAGAATGCGCCTTCACCCAGTTGATATTCAAACGGGATGTTGTTCTCTTCCAGCGCAACCGCCAGATCCGCTTCAGCACGGTCCCACATTTCATCGCTGCCGATACGTTTTTCCGGACGCGTTGAAAGTTTGACCACGATTTTTTCGAAACCGAAAGTGCTGTACATATCATAGACTAAACGAATGCATGCGTTCACTTCATCACGCACCTGCTCTTCCGTACAGAAGATATGGGCGTCATCCTGAGTGAAGCCGCGTACACGCATTAAGCCATGCAGTGCACCTGACGGTTCATTACGGTGGCAGCTACCGAACTCCGCCATACGCAGCGGCAGGTCGCGGTAGGATTTCAGACCCTGGTTAAAGATCTGAACGTGACCAGGGCAGTTCATTGGCTTGATGCAGTATTCACGGTTCTCTGAAGAAGTGGTGAACATCGCATCTTTATAGTTGTCCCAGTGGCCGGTTTTTTCCCACAGCACACGGTCCATCATAAACGGGCCTTTCACTTCCTGATACTGGTACTCTTTCAGCTTAGAGCGTACGAAAGTTTCCAGTTCGCGGAAGATAGTCCAGCCGTCGTTATGCCAGAACACCATACCCGGCGCTTCTTCCTGCATATGATACAGATCGAGCTGCTTACCGATTTTACGGTGATCGCGTTTTGACGCTTCTTCCAGACGCTGCAGGTAGGCATTGAGGGCTTTTTTGTCCGTCCATGCAGTACCATAGATACGCTGCAGCATTTTGTTATTGCTGTCGCCGCGCCAGTAAGCACCGGCGGTTTTCATCAGCTTGAAGTAATGACAGAAACGCATATTCGGCACGTGCGGACCACGGCACATGTCGACGTATTCTTCGTGATGATACAAGCCAGGCTTGTCATCATGCGCGATGTTTTCATCGAGGATGGAAACTTTATAGTTTTCACCACGTTTGACGAAAGTTTCACGGGCTTCATGCCAGCTCACTTTCTTCTTGATGACATCGTAGTTTTTCTCGGCGAGCTCGTGCATACGTTTTTCGAGCGCGTCGATGTCTTCCTGGGTCAGCGTATGGTCAAGATCAACGTCATAGTAGAAACCGTTGTCAATCACCGGGCCGATAGCCATTTTAGTGTTTGGCCAAAGCTGTTTGATCGCATGACCAAGCAGGTGGGCACAGGAGTGACGGATGATTTCCAGACCGTCTTCATCTTTTGCGGTGATGAGAGACAGGGTGGCATTGTTTTCAATCAGATCGGAAGCGTCAACCAGCTCACCGTTTACGCGCCCAGCGATGGTGGCTTTTGCCAGGCCAGGACCGATGTCCAGAGCAACATCCATTGGGCTAACGGCGTGGTCGTAATGGCGTTGGCTGCCATCAGGAAGAGTAATTACAGGCATTTAATGTCCTTATTTGCAGTGGTGCCCCACACGAAAGAGCACATACAAAACTATATGATTAAATTTATCAACAGGTTATGGATTGATTTCTGCTTCACTCTGCAAAAAATGAGGAGTGTGTACAAATTGTGTACCCTGCTCCGCCTGCATCCGCCCGTTGATAACACCGTGGGTTAGTTTACACATCATCAGGACATGATAAAAGCCGCAATTACCCTATGGGGTACACACTGCTATCTTTACCAACAATTCTGATACACTACGTGAGATCTTAAAGACATAAGGATAGAAAATGCCATCACATCGATTCGCGAAAAAACACTGGAAAATGGTACTGGTACTGATCGCTATCTGTGGCGCAATGCTTCTGCTCCGATGGGCGGCGATGATCTGGGGATAATAGCGAGGACGTTGCGGTTAATAAGGTGAAGCATTGAAGCCAATTTAACATTCTGGTCAGCGCATTAAAATATATACAGAAAATGCTGTTAACGCAGATTAATTGACAATATGTGCGGCTAAATCTGATTCAGATTTACATGTAAAATACAAAAACTGAAGTTTGAATTTGAAATAAATAGCAGCAAGAAAAACCGGTACCACTCTACCCGGTTTTCTCTGCCGGTATTAATAACTGAACGAAAATCAAATTATTACAGCACAGAAATATTAGGACCAACCGCCCGCAACCAGGGTATGTACGTTAAACGCGTCATCCATAGACTGACCGGTAGACTGTGAGCCTGGCGCCATGTTAGAGCCTGCTTCAACGTCGTGCGCATTGGAGATACCGATGTGCTGCGCGGTAGTGGTGTTTGTAGAACTGGCAGGTTGGGTTACTGGTTCGGCAGCAAATACGCCGAAAGAGAGTGCTGACAGCAGAATAGCTGCAGATACGATTTTGATATTTTTCATAATGTTTATTCTCTGACTTGATTAAGACTTTAGAACGCTAAGGCATCATTTCGCCCTTGAATACAAGTGTAGATCCAGATCACACTTTTGCCTAGTCAAAATATTTAGCTATTCGTGTCAAATTTACTGAATATATGTCAGAAAGGTCGAATGTGGAGATATTATGGAGAACTTGTATTTTTAATAAAATAAAACAGCGGTTGTTTTTAATAATAACACAAAACGATAAATTGAAAATACAGGCTGGGAGATCCCCCAGCCTGTAAATGATTACATCGTGTAACCCAGGGTCAACGATGTACGACGGTCGGTGTGATTCGGTGCCGTTGCCGGTGGCTCTGAGTTCCAGGTCACGTTGTACGCCACTTTTAAACCAAAGTGCGCGTTAATCGCAACGTTCAGCGCAGTTTCTGAGTTCGCGGTAGTATCATCAGCTCCAAGGACGGAGACGCCCTGAGTGAATTTCGCTGTCTCGGTCATCTGCCAGGCATAGGTGGCGGAAGCATAGCCCAGCGGCTGGGTTTCCGTGTCGCCATTGGTGTATTCGTCATAGCGAACACCAGGACCGAATTCAAAGCGGAAGCTGTGGATAGGCCCGGTCAGGAACTGGCGGCCATAACCAGCCGTAAACACGTCGCGCGCATGGTAACCATTATAGCGGTCGGTCAACCAGCTAGCCTGACCAAACAGGTAGTCTGCATCCGTCATATTATAACGACTACGACCACCGACGGAATATTTCTCGGAAGAGCGTTCATCGTTTGCAGAGGTATTGCTAGCCGTGCCCCACAAGGACCATGCTGTCGTGGCACCATACCATGTAAGCGTGGAATCTGCGGTGGCTGACGTACTTTTGGTATTGCCAGCCTGCGAGAGATAGCCCGCATTGACGTTGCCTTCAAAAGGCTTCTTAGCGGTAGTTGGGTCATCCATAACAGTAAAAACGGTATCACTGGCGGTTGCATACATAGACGCAAACACGCCCCCCAGCAGCACAACCGCTACCGGTACTGTCTTCAAAAGCTTCATTTATTAAAGGTCCGCACAACAAAATAGGAGACGATTCCGTCCCGGGAACTTTCGCGAGGATCAACGATGGGGTGGTCCGTAGAAAGGCAACAAATTATAAAAAGGCACGTATAACATAGCAATCTATTCTTCTTTCATTTTTTGAATAAGAGCCCTCTTAAATCACGTTTTATTTCATAATAAGAAAACGACTGTTTCTTTACACTTTTCTATAAAAATCAGTCCGTTGCTTCTTCCTTTATGAGCAAACGGGTGCCAAACTTAAACATAATTGCACTTAGAGCCGTCCGCTAGCTCATAAAGGGAGGTTATCGCTATGGTTCAGATCTACACGCTTACACTCGCTCCTTCACTCGACAGTGCCACTCAAACGCCGCAAATCTATCCGGAAGGCAAACTACGCTGCAGTTCTCCCGTATTTGAACCGGGCGGTGGCGGTATTAACGTTGCTCGCGCAATTACCTTCCTTGGCGGTCGCGCTACCGCTATATTTCCTGCCGGCGGCGCCACGGGCGAGCATCTGGTCGCCCTACTCCAGCAAGAAAATGTTCCCGTTGAGAGTATCCGAGCTCACGAATGGACCCGCCAGAACCTTCACGTCCACGTCAATGCCAGCGGCGAACAATATCGATTTGTCATGCCCGGCGCGACGCTCCATGAAGATGAACTGCAGCAAATTCAGCAAAAGGTCCTGCAGATTGCACCAGGCTCTTTGCTGGTTATCAGCGGCAGTCTGCCGCCCGGAATTTCCCTTGAGCAGTTCACAACGCTTATTAAAGCGGCTCAACACCATGGGCTGCGCTGCGTTATCGATAGCTCTGGCGATGCGCTTACCGCCGCGTTAGCCATTGGCCAAATCGAGTTGGTTAAACCGAATCAGAAAGAGCTGAGTGCGCTGGTCCAGCGCGAACTTGTCCAGCCTGATGACGTTCGCAACGCCGCTCAGGAGATTGTCCGCAGCGGTAAAGCGCGTCGGGTGGTGGTGTCATTAGGGGCCCAGGGGGCATTGGCAGTGGATGAACAAAACTGCGTACAGGTTGTTCCCCCGCCAATTAAAAGCCAGAGCACCGTAGGTGCGGGTGATAGCATGGTTGGCGCGATGACACTGAAACTTGCTGAGCACGCCAGCCTGGAAGAGATGGTCCGCTTCGGGGTCGCCGCAGGCAGTGCCGCAACGATCAACCAGGGCACGCGTCTGTGCTCACGGGAAAATACCCAAAAAATTTACGATTACCTGCAACAGCACTAAATGTTCAAGAATCGGACTCGCGGAGCCCGCCGCGAGTCGCGAAATTGCCGTAATCGGCTATGCTAACCAAACTCCATTGTTAACAATGGCGTGCATCATGATGGTTGAGCCAACCATTGCCACGGGTGAGCCATCATGCGTCTGTCGCAGAAGGCATATGACCTTGCCTCTGCTTTCTACACTCTTTTTACCCGTTGTGCGGTCTAGCTCGTATTTTTACCCGGTATTTATGCGCTAACCTTATGATATGGCAGAAAACATGGGGAGAGACATCATGTGGCAAGCGATCAGTAGCCTGTTAGGCGAGCAACTTGGAAGTGGCGAAATCGATCAGCGTACTGAACTGCCCGGCGGAGAGATCCATGCCGCATGGCATATGCGCTATGCGGGTCGTGATTTTTTCGTCAAATGCGATGAACGAGAATTACTGCCCATTTTTACCGCGGAGGCCGATCAGCTTGAGCTGCTTTCCCGCAGTAAAACCGTGACCGTCCCTGAAGTCTTCGTTGTCGGCACCGATCGCGACTACAGCTTCCTGGTCATGGAGTATCTCCCGCCGCGTCCGCTGGATGCGCATAATGCTTTCTTACTAGGACAACAACTGGCCCGTTTGCACGAATGGAGCGATCAACCCCAGTTCGGCCTCGACTTCGATAACGATCTGTCCACCACCCCGCAGCCCAACGCCTGGCAACGGCGCTGGTCCAACTTTTTCGCCGAGCAGCGTATTGGCTGGCAGCTGGAATTAGCGGCGGAGAAAGGAATGGAGTTTGGTGATATCGATGCGATAGTCGATCACGTTCAGCAGCGCCTGAGCTCGCACCAGCCACAGCCTTCTTTACTGCACGGTGATTTGTGGTCAAACAACTGCGCGCTGGGGCTAAACGGGCCGTACATTTTTGACCCGGCCTGTTATTGGGGAGACCGCGAGTGCGACCTTGCCATGCTGCCGCTGCATCCCGACCAGCCGCCGCAAATCTACGATGGCTATCAGTCCGTCTCACCGTTGCCGGCCGATTTTCTTGAACGCCAGCCGGTGTATCAGCTATATACCCTCATTAACCGGGCCATTCTGTTTGGCGGACAGCATCTGGTTATCGCGCAAAAGGCGCTGGATAACGTTCTTGCCGTATAACGACAAAGCCCCCTTGCGGGGGCTTTGCTTTAGTTCATCTGTACGCCCTTCAGGCGGAACTCAATATTCATAATCAGCCCCGTCCCCGGCTTCCCGGATTCGTAGCGCCATTTACGCATCGCCGTTTTCACGTCACGTTCAAACATGTTAGATGGCTGAGCGGAGAGAATTTCTACGTTTTCAACGCGGCCATCGGCGGTCACGTCAAACTTCACTCGCACTTTACCTTCAATACGTAATGCTTGCGCACGCGTCGGGTAACCCGGCTGCGGACGATTCAGCGCACGTGGGCCCGTCGGTGCATTAACCGACGGCGCACTTGCCCCCGGCAGATTATTCGCCACGGAACGCGCAGGTGGCGCATCGTTGTTCACCGTAGAAAGCGGGCGCTGCTCAACCGGCTTAACTTCCGGTTTCGGCTGCTCAACCTTTTTCACCGGCTTCGGTTTAGGTTTCGGCTTAGGCTTAGGCTTCGGTTTATGAATAACGACCGGGGCCTGCGGTACTTCAGGGATCGGTTCCGGCTCTGGCTCGGGTTCAGGCTCGACGACCGGTTGTGGCTGAACCACCGCCTGTGGCGGCTCTAAATCGGCAGGCGCGACCATGGTAATGGTAATCGGCTGAGCGGGTGCGGGCAGTTCAATAACCTGATGTACCGAGGTATAAAGCAGACCAGCGACGACGGCACCGTGAATACCAACAGAGAGTAACGTCGGCCACGGGAAGCGGCGAGGTAAATCAAGGGTCATTGCAGTCATAGTCGTTACAGTTGAAAAATGAGACCCCGATTTTAAATGCAAATGACAATCATATTCAATAAGACATCTTATCTTCGATCAATTTTTTCCCCTTCCTGCCTAAAAAACCCCCGCCAAAACACAACTTTTCACGCCGCGAAAACTTTGCATTGCAGTCGCTGACGCTTTCCCTTACCGTAATTCGCAAATTATTTAAACAGGAGTTCCGCCCGTGCTTTACGTCATCTATGCCCAGGATATCGCCGACTCTCTTGAAAAACGTCTTTCCGTTCGTCCGGCTCACCTCGCTCGCCTGCAGCTTCTGCACGACGAAGGCCGCCTGCTGACCGCAGGCCCGATGCCTGCCGTTGATAGCAACGACCCGGGCGCCGCCGGTTTCAGCGGTTCAACGGTTATTGCAGAATTTGAATCACTGGAAGCCGCGCAGTCATGGGCGCAGGATGACCCGTACGTTGCCGCGGGTGTTTATCAGCAGGTTTCAGTAAAACCTTATAAAAAAGTATTCTGATACAGGCAGGCTGGTGCTTGCTAAAAAAAACTGAGGGCACCCTGACGGTGCCCTTTTTATATCATCAGAGATCGTAGATGGCGAACAGCAGGCAATTGCGCTGCCGACCGACAAGGCACTTTCTGATGGAGTGGATACGCATATTACGGCGAGACTGAGCTTCCAGCCAACGCGACTTGCGACGGCTCGCCTGTCTCAGCATCCGCCAGCGCCCCACTTCCGGTCTACTACGCTTCATTTCTAACGCTCTTTCAAAAAAAGACGGACCATTATAGCCCCTCGCTTAGTGCTGACCAGCGCTTTCTCATGGTGTTTTTATTTGCCAGATGCCTTCTGATGCGTAAACTCTTAACAACTGGCATTCAAAAGGATTTTCGACATATGACAACCGTCTACACCGTAGTGAGTTGGATGGCAATTTTGGGGTATTGGTTGTTGATAGCCGGGGTAACGCTACGTATTTTAATGAAGCGCCGCGCCGTGCCCTCAGCGATGGCCTGGCTGCTGGTTATTTATATCCTGCCGCTGGTTGGGATCATCGCCTACCTCTCTTTAGGGGAGCTCCATCTCGGTAAACGCCGCGCCGAGCGCGCACGCGCGATGTGGCCGTCGACGGCAAAATGGCTTAACGATCTCAAAGCCTGCAAACATATTTTTGCCGAGGACAACAGCCAGGTCGCCTCTTCGCTGTTCAAACTGTGCGAACGCCGCCAGGGTATTGCTGGTCTTAAGGGCAATCAGCTACAGCTGTTAACGGAATCCGATGATGTGATGCAGGCCATCATCCGCGATATTCAGCTCGCACGACATAATATTGAGATGGTCTTCTATATCTGGCAGCCCGGCGGCATGGCCGATCAGGTTGCCGAGTCGCTGATGGCCGCGGCCCGACGCGGCGTGCACTGCCGCCTGATGCTCGACTCTGCTGGCAGCGTGGCATTTTTCCGCAGCCCGTGGGCGGCCATGATGCGCAATGCTGGCATCGAAGTGGTGGAAGCCCTCAAAGTTAATCTGATGCGTGTGTTCCTGCGCCGTATGGACTTACGCCAGCATCGCAAAATGATCATGATTGATAACTATATTGCCTACACCGGCAGTATGAACATGGTCGACCCGCGTTTCTTTAAACAGGATTCCGGCGTCGGTCAGTGGATTGATCTGATGGCGCGAATGGAAGGCCCTATCGCTACCGGCATGGGGATTGTCTACTCCTGTGACTGGGAGATAGAAACCGGCAAGCGCATTTTACCCCCAGCCCCAGACCTCAACATTATGCCGTTTGAAGAGGCCAGCGGGCATACCATCCAGACCATCGCCTCAGGCCCGGGTTTCCCGGAAGATTTGATTCATCAGGCATTATTAACGGCGGCGTATTCTGCCCGTGAATATCTGATCATGACCACCCCCTACTTCGTCCCGAGCGAAGACCTGCTGCATGCTATCTGCACGGCGGCTCAGCGTGGGGTTGATGTCAGCATTATTCTGCCCCGTAAGAACGATTCAGTTCTGGTGGGTTGGGCAAGCCGCGCCTTCTTTACCGAACTGCTGGCAGCAGGGGTGAAAATTTATCAATTTGAAGGTGGCCTGCTGCACACCAAGAGCGTGCTGGTCGATGGGGAACTGAGCCTGGTCGGCACCGTTAATCTTGATATGCGCAGCCTGTGGCTCAATTTCGAGATCACGCTGGTGATTGATGATGCCGGATTCGGCGCCGATTTAGCCTCCGTGCAGGACGACTACATTTCCCGCTCCCGGTTACTGGATGCGCGGTTATGGGTCAAACGTCCCTTCTGGCACCGCATTGCCGAACGTCTGTTTTACTTCTTCAGTCCGTTGCTGTAAAACGTGCCCAACAGAACTCAACAGGTAGCCATCATGGATATGGATTTAAATAATCGTCTTACCGAAGACGAAACGCTCGAGCAGGCTTACGACATTTTCCTCGAACTGGCGGTCGATAATCTCGACCCCGCCGATGTTCTTCTGTTCAACCTGCAGTTCGAAGAACGCGGCGGCGCCGAGCTGTTCGACCCAGCGGAAGATTGGCAGGAACACGTTGATTACGACCTGAACCCGGACTTCTTTGCGGAAGTGGTTATCGGTCTGGCGGATACCGACGGCGGCGAACTGAACGATATCTTCGCACGCGTACTGCTGTGTCGCGAAAAAGATCACAAGCTCTGCCATATTCTGTGGCGAGAATAAGTAAAATGTTAATCAGAGGGCAGCATAACGCTGCCCTTTTTTATGTCCCAAGCTCACGGGGAAGTGCCGTCCCACATCCATTGCAGTAACGCGCCTGCGGATCATGGTCGCGCTGTTTACAGTGCGGGCACACGCGTTCATGGCGGCGTTTTTGAAACTCAGTGGTCATCTGCGCGGTGATAATCCCGGTTGGGATAGCAATGACAGAGTAGCCGATTAAGATAAGAATCGACGCCACCGTTCTGCCCGGTGCGGTATGCGGCGTAATATCACCATAACCAACCGTTGTCACCGTGACAATCGCCCAATACACCGAGGTGCTCAGCGTGGTAAAGCCGTTTACCGGCCCTTCTATGCCGTACATCAGCGCGCCCGCGACGACCATGACAATGCCAATAAAGGCATAGAACAGAATCAACTGATGCCGTGAATTAACGATAGCGCTCCACAAACTGTTCAGCGCAGGCATCAGGCGCAGCAGTTTCAGAATACGCAACACGCGGATCACGCGCATCGCTCGCCAGGCGAACAGATATTCCACGCCAATCTCTGGCCATAGCAAAATAACGTACAACGGCAGAATCGTCGCGAGATCGATAAATCCCCAGAAGCTGAAGACGTAGCGCGCCGGTTGTGGCCAGCAGAATACCCGCAGAAGATATTCCAGGGTAAACATAAGGGTAAATCCAACTTCCAGCAGCACGAAGGCATGCCATTCGTCGAAAGTCAGATGGTAGGTTGTGCCAATCCCTGATTCGATAAAAATAACGATAACGCTTAATAGCGCAAACAGTCCGCACAGCGCTTCAAACCGTCGGCCGGTGCGCGTACGTTGATCGAATAAGAAATGATAAAGACGATGGCGCAAAGCGCTAATAGCCACCACGTTATCTCCTCGTCAAAATAAAAGGGCTGGCAAACTGCCAGCCCTGACGATTATAACGGGTCAACCTTGAGACAGGAAACCGCGTGGCGGAAACTCCCTTCCAGAAGTGGACGCGTTTTCGCACATTCTGGCCCTGCCAGCGGACAGCGCGTACGGAATACGCAGCCTGACGGCGGGTTAATTGGCGACGGCAGTTCCCCTTCCAGCAGTTGAATGGTTTTATTCTGCTCCAGATCCGGGTCAGGAACCGGCACCGCGGACATCAGCGCCCTGGTGTACGGATGAAGTGGATTGTTGTACACCTCATCGTAGGTACCAAGCTCTACCGCATGCCCAAGATACATCACCAGTACGCGGTCAGAGATATGCTTCACCACCGCCAGATCGTGGGCGATGAAGATAAGCGACAGTCCCATCTCGCGTTGCAGTTGCTGCAGCAAGTTCACCACTTGCGCCTGGATTGATACGTCCAGCGCCGACACCGGTTCATCACAGATAATCAGCTTCGGCTCGAGGATCAGCGCGCGGGCAATACCGATACGCTGACACTGACCACCGGAAAACTCATGCGGGTAACGGTTGACAAGGTTCGGCAGCAACCCAACCTTCATCATCATGGTTTTCACTTTGTCGCGCACTTCCTGGCGCGGCATCTTCGGATAGTAGGTGCGCAGCGGCTCGGCGATGATCTCGCCGATGGTCATACGTGGGTTCAGCGAGGCCAGCGGATCCTGGAAAATCATCTGGATATCGCTGCGCACAGCGCGCCACTCATCCGGTTTCATCCCTAGCAGATCTTTACCAAGCCAGGCCACTTTACCTTCCGTGGCCTTCACCAGCCCGATAATAGCGCGCGCGAAGGTCGACTTCCCGCAGCCTGACTCGCCCACCACGCCCAGCGTTTCGCCTTCATACAGACGCAGGGTCACGCCATCGACTGCTTTCAACGTTTTTGGCGGCTGCCAGAACCACTGTTTCCCATCTTTGATCTCGAAGTGGACCTTTAAGTCTGCAATTTCGAGCAGCACTTTTCTTTCGTCAGTCACGGCGCTCATACCAGTTCCCCCACGTTTCTAAAGCAGGCACGTAAACGGCCCGGCGCAAACTCTTCCAGCGGCGGCGCGCTATTGCAGGCCTCCATCGCATGTGGACAGCGAGGCTGGAACGGGCAACCGGTCGGCAGACGCAGCAGGTTTGGTGGGTTACCAGGGATAGTCAGCAGCGACTCACCCTCGGCATCAAGACGTGGAACGGCATTCAGCAAGCCAATAGAATACGGGTGCGCAGGCTGATAGAACACATCGCGCGCCTTACCGTATTCCATGGTCCGCCCGGCGTACATCACCAGCACCTTATCGCAGATCCCGGCAACGACGCCCAGATCGTGGGTGATCATGATAATCGCCGTATTGAACTCGCGCTTCAACTCGTTCAACAGGGTCATAATTTGCGCCTGAACGGTCACGTCCAGCGCGGTGGTTGGTTCATCGGCAATCAGCAGTTTTGGCCGGCACAGCAGCGCCATGGCGATCATCACGCGCTGACGCATACCGCCGGAGAACTCGTGCGGGTACATTTTCATGCGCTTACGCGCTTCCGGCATTTTGACCGCGTCCAGCATTCTGACCGACTCTTCAAACGCTTCGGCCTTGCCCATGCCTTTATGTAGCATCAGGACTTCCATTAACTGCTCGCCAACGCGCATATACGGGTTCAGCGAGGTCATTGGGTCCTGGAAAATCATCGAGATCTGCTCGGCGCGCAGCTTGTTCAGCTGATGCTCGGGCAGGTTAAGGATCTCTTTACCGTTAAACAGCGCCGAACCGCCAATACGCCCGTTACTGGCCAGCAGCCCCATCAGCGCAAATGCGGTCTGCGACTTACCGGAACCGGACTCGCCAACAATCCCCAGCGTTTCACCCGCACGCAGGCTGAAGTTGAGATCGTTCACCGCGGTCACGTCGCCGTCCGGGGTTTTAAAGGTGACGCGCAGGTCTTTAACGCTAAGCAACCGCTCAGATGCCGTTGCCGTTTCAATTGTGCTCATGGCAACTCTCCTTAACGGTCTTTCGGGTCGAGGGCATCACGCAGGCCATCGCCGATAAAGTTAAAACAGAACAGGGTCACAACCAGGAATCCGGCCGGGAACAGCAGCAGCCACGGCGAAACTTCCATTGAGTTTGCCCCATCGCTTAACAATGCCCCCCAACTACTCAACGGCTCCTGGGTACCCAGGCCGAGGAAGCTCAGGAAGGATTCGAACAGGATCATGCTCGGCACCAGCAGCGAGGCGTAAACCACCACCACGCCCAGCACGTTCGGCACGATATGGCGAACCACGATATTGACGGTCGATACACCGCCTACCTGTGCCGCTTCGATAAACTCTTTGCGCTTAAGACTGAGAGTCTGACCACGCACGATACGCGCCATATCCAGCCAGGACACCATCCCGATAGCCACGAAGATCAGCAGGATGTTTTGCCCAAAGAAGGTTACCAGCAGGATCACAAAGAACATGAACGGGAAGGAGTTGAGGATTTCCAGCAGGCGCATCATCACCGAATCGACTTTACCACCCAAGTAACCAGACAGTGAGCCATACAACGTGCCGACAATCACGGCCACCAGCGCAGCGGCGATCCCAACCATTAAGGATATACGCCCACCGATAGCGACGCGAACCAGCAGGTCACGCCCGGAGGAGTCGGTGCCGAAGTAGTGCCCGGAGGCCATATCCGGCGCATTGGACATCATGCCCCAATCGGTGTCGAAGTAGGAGAACTGCGACAACATGGGCGCCAGCGTCACGAACAGTGCGATCACAACGAGCACAACCAGGCTGGCAACCGCCGCGCGGTTGTGCATGAAGCGTCGACGCGCATCCTGCCAGAGGCTACGCCCTTCAACTTCCAGCTTCTCACTGAAGTTTTCCAGCGCCTCGCTGTTTTTTTTACTTAACATCATGGCGAACTCCAGCCTTAGTAACGGATTTTCGGGTCAATCACGGCGTAGAGTACGTCTACCACCGCGTTAAACAGGATCGTCAGAGCACCAACCAGAATGGTCAGACTCAACACCAGGGAGTAATCGCGGTTAAGCGCCCCGTTAACGAACAGCTGTCCAATCCCCGGTAAACCGTAGATTGTCTCGATAACCATCGAACCGGTAATAATACCGACGAAGGCAGGCCCCATATAAGAAAGCACCGGCAACAGCGCAGGTTTTAACGCATGGCGGAAAATAATCCGCCGCATCGGTAACCCTTTCGCTCGTGCGGTACGGATGAAGTTGGAGTGTAAAACCTCAATCATCGAGCCGCGGGTAATACGCGCAATGCTGGCAATATAGGCCAGAGAAAGCGCCACCATCGGCAGAATCATGAATTGGATCGCCCCGCCGTTCCAGCCACCACCGGGCAGCCAATGCAGCGTGATCGCAAATATCATCACCAGCAGCGGCGCGACAACGAAGCTCGGTATGACCACCCCGGTCATTGCCACCCCCATGACCGCGTAATCCCACTTGGTGTTTTGATTCAGCGCAGCCAGCACCCCCGCCGACACACCGAGAATAACGGCCAGCAGAAACGCTGCGGCGCCAAGCTTGGCGGATACCGGCAGACTGCTCGCCACCAGATCGTTCACCGTATAATCTTTGTATTTAAACGATGGCCCAAAATCACCGTGAGCAAGCTGTTTCAGATAGTTAAAATACTGAGTGGTAATAGGATCGTTCAGATGATATTTCGCTTCAATATTTGCCATCACTTCCGGCGGCAACGTACGCTCACCCGTAAAAGGACTTCCCGGCGCAAGGCGCATCATAAAGAACGAAATAGTAATTAGAATAAATAGCGTCGGAATCGCTTCCAGACAACGACGGAGAATAAATTTCAACATTGCCCATACCTTTTGGCTGTGCCTGTAATAATGCAGTAACGCGAGACACCGTGGGTCAAGCAAGGCCTGACCCACGTATTGCCATTAGTGCTTAATAATATACATGTTTCTTGTATAGGTGTTGTCCAGCGGATCTTTTCCGGTATAACCACCGACCCACGGTTTCACCAGGCGGGCGTTGACATAGTAATAAACCGGTACAATCGCGCTGTCTTTATCGAGCTGCTGCTCTGCTTTGCTATACAGTGCGGTACGCTGCGCTTCATCGGTCGCTTTCAGCGTTTCCGCCATGATGCTATCGAATGCCGGGCTCTTATAGTGCGCGGTATTCATTGAGCTGTTAGACAACATGGTATTCAGGAAAGAGGTCGGTTCGTTATAGTCCGCACACCAGCCTGCACGCGCGATATCGAACGTCCCCTGATGACGGGAATCCAGGAAGGTTTTCCACTCCTGGTTAACCAACTTCACATCCACGCCAATGTTCTTTTTCCACAACGATGCAGCAGCAATCGCCAGTTTCTTGTGCAGATCGGATGTGTTGTACAGAAGATTAATGGTCAGCGGTTTATCCGCAGTGTAGCCCGCTTCGGCCAGCAATTTTTTCGCTTCTTCGTTACGTTTAGCCTGCGTCCAACCGAACCATTCTGGTGGCGTCAATTTTGCGCCATCGGTATAAGGCGGCGTGTAGCCATAAGCTGGCATATCGCCCTGCGCTTTAACCTTATTAACAATAATATCGCGATCGATACCCAGCTTCAGTGCGGTACGCACGCGCGCATCGGTAAACGGTGCTTTCTGGTTGTTAATTTCGTAATAGTAGGTGCAGAGATACGGGTCGACATGAACTTCGCTCGGGATCTCTTTTTTCAGCTTCTGGAATAGCTCAATCGGCATATTGTTATAGGTCATGTCGATTTCGCCACTACGGTAGCGGTTTACGTCAGTCACTTCAGAAGAGATTGGCAGGAAGGTAACCTGATCGATAACCGTTTTCGCGTTATTCCAATAGGTTGGGCTGCGTTCAAGGACGATACGCTCGTTCACCACCCAATCTTTTAATTTATAGGCACCGTTGGTGACGATGTTCGCCGGCTGGGTCCATTTTTCGCCATATTTTTCGATTGCTGCTTTTGGTACCGGCGAAGTCGACGGGTGCACCAGCAGTTTGTAGAAATAAGGAACCGGCTCACTTAAGGTCACTTCTAAGGTGTGGTCGTCAACCGCTTTTACGCCGAGATCGGTAATCGGTTTTTTGCCTTCGAGGATCTCATCAATACCGGCGACATGGCCATACTGCAGGTAACTTGCATAAGGAGATGCGGTTTTCGGATCAACCGAACGCTGCCAGCTGTAAACGAAATCTTGCGCGGTAACGGGGGTACCGTCGGACCATTTGGCATCTTTACGCAGATGGAAGGTCCAGACTTTAAAATCTTTATTATCCCAGGATTCTGCAACACCCGGTGCCGGATGGCCGTCCAGGTCGCTAACAAGTAATCCTTCAAACAGATCGCGGCTAATATTGGATTCTGGAACGCCTTCGATCTTATGTGGATCAAGCGATTGCACTTCGGAACCGTTATTACGTACCAGCGTTTGCTTTTCTGCCAACTGTACGCCTGCAGGAACATCTGCAGCCATGACATTACCCGCGATCAGTGCGGTGAGAATCCCAGCCGCAACCAGGCTTTTTTTTGTGATGATGGACATTGTGTTGATACTCCGTTCATTATTATTACTGACTCACGCCAGCCTGTTTAATCCCCTTTCGGGTTCCCGTACAGCGCAGGAGATTTTTGCGTCTGCCGGGTCGTTTTACTGCTGCTATCACCGACTTTTTTATTACGGTTGCTCTTATTGGCAACCTGACGTCGATTCATTAAAAGCTTCCCCCTGCCGGGAAACTTTTCTTATCCGTTAATAACTGCTTACAACTAGAAACAGTTACCGTTTACAAAATTTTATCTTGCGAATCACTCAGGCCGGAAAGTACCAAATGCCTATCACTGCCGCCAATATAATTTGCAAATTTGTTAAGCAATTCTCTTTTGCTCAACATATTGCGCGTTGGCCAGTAGCGTAATCGCAAAGCTAACCTATCTGAAATCAATATTTTTCAATTAGATAGATAAAAACAGCGCCCTGTACGTGCGTGCTCTGCAAAGATGTGCGTTTTTTGTACGAAAATTTAACAGTTGCTTATTTTTTAGCACATAACTCTGCATTGAAACTGAAATTACTAATATCATTTCAATTATCTAACAGCAAGCACCAGAGTATGGTGTGAGAGAAATAACATGTGAGTTGCGGATAAAACAGGCAGGGCGAGAAAGTATCTGATTGATTAAAATCGCTTTTTCAAAACATTCAAATTAATTATGCATGCGCCATAACAAAAGTTGATGAATATGTTTTTCTGATAGTCACGGCGGTAATCGCGACGAGCACGCGACGACTACCGCAGCATAATTAACCGACCAGGCCTGGAAAGATAGATTTGATGCCGGTCACAATAAACTCAATACCCAATGCCATCAGCAGCAGACCCATAATACGCGTCACCACGTTGATCCCCGTCTGCCCCAGCATACGCACCAGCCACGGCGAAATACGGAAAATCCCCCAGCAGCAGTAAGCAAACAGCGCGATGGACAGCGAGAAACCGAGTAAATAAGGAAGAGAGTGGAAGCGTGTACCCCACACGATGGTCGAACTGATCGCCCCAGGCCCAGCCATCAACGGCAGTGCCAGCGGTACCACGCCAAGGCTTTCACGCACCGAGGTTTCCGACTTCTCCTGCTTATTCTGTTTGTCCTCCCCCAGCTTGCCGCTGATCATCGACATGGCGATGCTGACCACCAGAATCCCACCGGCGATACGGAAGGAATCAATGGAAATACCGAACAGTTGCAGAATCAGGTCGCCAAGGAATAAAGACGTCAGCAGGATAATGGCGACGGAAAGGCTCGCCGTCAGATTGGTTTTATTTCGCACCATCGCCGTCTGATTGCTCGTCAGACTGATGAAAACAGGAATCAGCCCCACCGGGTTGACCAGCGCAAACAGGCCAATAAAGAACTTAAAGAAGATAGGAAAATCAAACAGCGTTTGAATCACGTTAACCCCAGAGCATCATTAAAAGTTAGTAGTTGACGAACGGCAAACCATAATTTGCGCTGACAATACCCTGTTTAGGCCTTAGGTTCATCTGAATTATCCATAAAACCGGGTACAAAACAGAGTGTTACAGAGTTGTATAAAATATGCTAATGTTAAACCCACAACTACTCACGATTGATTAACGGCATTTATAATTTGCTAAAAGCGCCCTGCTGAAAGGTGTCAGCTTGGCTTAAACTTGATTTAGATCATGCAAATCGTACTCAGAAGTGGGTAATCTGCTTACACCAAAAGGGAAACGGCTTCATAAAAATAGCGTATCCCGGCCGGTGAGCTCCTTGGCTAAATCGAAGCTCTTTTAGTAAATCAGTGAATCAGTTCGTGGATAACACCTTGTTTCCTTAACTTTTTCGCCAGCTGCAGGCGATTTGTCTATACTGACTTGTCGAGCAGATGATTCACTAAAAAAGTTTAACATTATCAGGAGAGCATTATGGCTGTTACTAATGTCGCTGAACTTAACGCACTCGTAGAGCGCGTAAAAAAAGCCCAGCGTGAATATGCCAGTTTCACTCAAGAGCAAGTTGACAAAATCTTCCGCGCCGCCGCTCTGGCCGCTGCAGATGCTCGAATCCCTCTCGCAAAAATGGCCGTTGCCGAATCCGGCATGGGTATCGTTGAAGATAAAGTGATCAAAAACCACTTCGCTTCTGAGTATATCTACAACGCCTATAAAGATGAAAAGACCTGTGGTGTTCTGTCTGAAGACGACACTTTCGGGACCATCACTATCGCTGAACCAATCGGCATCATCTGCGGTATCGTACCGACCACTAACCCAACTTCTACCGCTATCTTCAAATCGCTGATCAGCCTGAAGACGCGTAACGCCATCATCTTCTCTCCGCACCCACGTGCTAAAGATGCAACTAACAAAGCAGCAGATATCGTTCTGCAGGCTGCAATCGCTGCTGGCGCACCAAAAGATCTGATCGGCTGGATTGACCAACCGTCTGTAGAACTGTCTAACGCACTGATGCACCACCCGGACATCAACCTGATCCTTGCGACCGGTGGTCCAGGTATGGTTAAAGCAGCATACAGCTCCGGTAAACCAGCTATCGGCGTAGGCGCAGGTAACACCCCTGTTGTTATCGACGAAACCGCTGATATCAAACGTGCGGTGGCATCTGTTCTGATGTCTAAAACCTTCGATAACGGCGTGATCTGTGCTTCTGAACAGTCCGTTGTTGTTGTTGACTCCGTTTACGATGCCGTTCGCGAACGTTTCGCAAGCCACGGTGGCTACATGCTGCAGGGCAAAGAGCTGAAAGCCGTTCAGGACATCATCCTGAAAAATGGCGCGCTGAACGCCGCTATCGTTGGTCAGCCAGCATACAAAATTGCTGAACTGGCAGGCTTCACCGTACCGGTAACCACTAAGATCCTGATTGGTGAAGTGAAAGTTGTCGACGAAAGCGAGCCGTTTGCACACGAAAAACTGTCGCCAACTCTGGCGATGTATCGTGCAAAAGACTTCAACGATGCTGTTGAGAAAGCTGAGAAACTGGTTGCGATGGGTGGTATCGGTCATACCTCTTGCCTGTACACCGACCAGGACAACCAGCCAGAACGCGTTGCTCACTTCGGTCAGATGATGAAAACCGCGCGTATCCTGATCAACACCCCTGCTTCTCAGGGTGGTATCGGTGACCTCTACAACTTCAAACTCGCACCTTCCCTGACTCTGGGTTGTGGTTCATGGGGTGGTAACTCCATCTCTGAAAACGTTGGTCCTAAGCACCTGATCAACAAGAAAACCGTTGCTAAGCGAGCTGAAAACATGTTGTGGCACAAACTTCCGAAATCTATCTACTTCCGTCGTGGCTCACTGCCAATCGCGTTAGATGAGCTGATTACTGATGGCCACAAACGCGCGCTGATCGTAACCGACCGCTTCCTGTTCAACAACGGCTACGCAGACCAGATCACTTCTGTACTGAAAGCCGCTGGCGTTGAAACTGACGTGTTCTTCGAAGTTGAAGCTGACCCGACTCTGACCATCGTACGTAAAGGTGCAGAGCTGGCGAACTCCTTCAAACCAGACGTGATCATCGCACTGGGCGGCGGTTCCCCGATGGACGCAGCCAAAATCATGTGGGTCATGTACGAACACCCAGAAACTCACTTCGAAGAACTGGCGCTGCGCTTTATGGACATCCGTAAGCGTATCTACAAGTTCCCGAAAATGGGTGTGAAAGCGAAAATGGTTGCTATCACCACCACTTCCGGTACCGGTTCTGAAGTGACGCCGTTTGCGGTAGTAACCGACGACGCAACTGGCCAGAAATACCCACTGGCTGACTACGCGCTGACTCCAGACATGGCGATTGTTGATGCCAACCTGGTTATGGATATGCCGAAGTCCCTGTGTGCTTTCGGTGGCCTGGATGCGGTAACTCACGCCCTGGAAGCTTACGTTTCCGTGCTGGCTTCCGAGTTCTCTGACGGTCAGGCTCTGCAGGCTCTGAAACTGCTGAAAGAAAACCTGCCAGCGTCCTACCACGAAGGTTCTAAGAACCCGATAGCGCGTGAACGCGTTCACAGTGCAGCCACCATCGCAGGTATCGCGTTTGCCAACGCCTTCCTGGGTGTATGTCACTCCATGGCGCACAAGCTGGGCTCTCAGTTCCACATTCCTCACGGTCTGGCGAACGCCCTGCTGATCAGCAACGTTATTCGTTATAACGCGAACGACAACCCAACTAAACAGACTGCATTCAGCCAGTACGACCGTCCGCAAGCACGTCGTCGCTACGCTGAAATCGCTGACCATCTGGGTCTGTCTGCACCGGGTGACCGTACCGCAGCGAAAATCGAAAAACTGCTGGGCTGGCTGGAAGAGATCAAAGCTGAACTGGGTATTCCTAAGTCTATCCGTGAAGCTGGCGTACAGGAAGCTGACTTCCTGGCACACGTTGACAAACTGTCTGAAGATGCGTTTGACGACCAGTGTACTGGTGCTAACCCACGTTACCCGCTGATTTCTGAGCTGAAACAAATTCTGCTGGATACCTTCTACGGACGTGAATTCGTTGAAGGTGGAGTAGAAGAGAAGAAAGAAGCTGCACCGGCTAAAGCTGAGAAAAAAGCGAAGAAATAATTCGCTGATTTCTGGCTGAAAAGCTAAACGAACAAGCCCCATCATTGATGGGGCTTTTTTTATGTCTGATAAGCGGTAAAGAAGGCAGCGCGTTCCCCCCTGCTCATAGTAAAAACAGCAGGAAACGCATCAGGAGAGGATTAACAGGAACGGCAGGTGTGACGATGTTGCTCCTGGATAACGGCCAACGAGCCCTCTTCCAGCGCTTCTTTGTAATGCTTGCGACAAACGGAGACATAGCGCTCGTTGCCACCAATGACCACCTGCTCACCTTCATTGTACGGACGCCCTTCTTGATCGAGGCGCAGTACCATGCTGGCCTTACGCCCGCAGAAGCAGATAGTCTTTAATTCGACCAGTTTATCTGAGAGCGCCAGGAGGTACTGACTGCCGGTAAACAGTTCACCACGGAAATCGGTTCTTAGGCCATAACACAATACCGGAATATCCAGATTATCCACCACATCAGAGAGCGCGTAGACCTGTTCACGCGTCAGGAACTGGCATTCATCCACCAGTACGCAATTAACCGCCTCACGGGCGTTCTCAGCGTTAATTTCATCAAACAGTTGGCTGCCCTGATTAAACAGCTTAGCGGGTGATGAGAGGCCAATACGCGAACTGACCTTACCGGCACCAAAGCGATCGTCTATTTCAGCGGTATAAACGATGGTGCGCATCCCCCGCTCCTGGTAATTGTATGACGACTGTAAAAGTGCCGTCGACTTCCCCGCATTCATTGCTGAGTAGTAGAAATAAAGTTGTGCCATTGGCTGAGGAGTCCTAATCGATACGTTTTTTAAACGGAGCGCAGTGTACCATATTAACTCCCTGGCTTCCTGTGTCATCCTGACGTTATGTATACCTCAACATAGGGATTAACACGGCATGCGGGCACACGCAGAGTCTACAGAAAATATTAAACAATAGCTCAACGACCGTATCCTATAATGACGCAGACTCAGCCCGTAACATCATCATTCGACAGAACTATTTAACGGTTTACCTCACGCGTTCGGGTAGGTTAATCGCCGTGTAGTAAAAATAGCTAGCCGGATTAATAGTTGAAAACATTAATGAGTCCAACAGAGAAAATGTGATCCACCACAATTTGTGTAGCGAAGTCCTTGCCATTGTTATCTGCAAATTAAACGTAACCTTCCTAAAAATAACATCGTCATAACTATGGGCATAAAGACATGCCTCCGGATGCTGCACGCCCTCGTTACCGTTTACCGCTATTGAACTTACTTACCGTGCGTATACAATTTATCGCGGCTTGCTATCAGTCAAATAGATGAAAGAAGGTTAATGGATGTGGCGACAGAAAGCCTGGAGAGCACAAAGCGCCAACGGTATCCCCCCTTTTGCCGCGATAAAACCGTGTTCGGAAAAGGATGCATTCCAGCTAATACATAAGGTTGATATTTATCCATACGGAGTATATTTATGTAGGTAAACCGTCCTCTATCCCGCGTGTTATCGCGTGTTGCCTACTAACAATAAGCGCAGCGCGGAAGTGGGCGTCCGTCAGCAATTTAACTTATACATATTAAATATCGCACCAAATAACAGGTTATTTTGAATTCCTTACATTCTTCCCTATTGCACAACTGATTTTATCGCTCTATTATTACCTCAACAAACCACCCCACAATATAAGTTTGAGATTACTACAATGAGCGAAGCACTTAAAATTTTGAACAACATCCGTACTCTTCGTGCGCAGGCAAGAGAATGCACCCTTGAAACGCTTGAAGAAATGCTGGAAAAATTAGAAGTTGTTGTTAACGAACGTCGTGAAGAAGAAAACGCGGCCGCTGCTGAAGTTGAAGAGCGCACTCGTAAACTGCAACAATATCGCGAAATGCTGATTGCTGACGGTATTGACCCGAACGAACTGCTGAATAGCATGGCTGCTGCTAAAGTTGGCACTAAAGCTAAACGCGCTGCTCGTCCGGCCAAATATAGCTACGTTGACGAAAACGGCGAAACCAAAACCTGGACTGGCCAGGGCCGTACTCCAGCAGTTATCAAAAAAGCAATGGATGAGCAGGGTAAATCCCTGGACGATTTCCTGATCTAAGGTTAATCAATCCTGCTTCGTAAAAATCCCGCTACGGTGGGATTTTTTATGCCTGAAAAACACGGAGGGGTGATAACACGTCAGTGTAACAAAGCTCACTTTTTATCCATTTGTGTTATTTAGCGATAAAAAAAACCGGGTTTCCCCGGCTTTAGCAACATTCGTTAAATTACTTTGCAACGCCCAACGTGTCTTGCAGCCAGGCGGTGAAATCTTCACCCAGCGTATTGTGGCGAATACCATATTCGACAAACGCCTGCATATAACCCAGTTTATTCCCGCAGTCGTGGCTCTTACCTTTCATGTGATACGCTTCAACCGTTTCTTTTTCGATCAGCATATCAATAGCGTCGGTTAACTGAATTTCATCACCGGCACCTGGAGGGGTTTTCGCCAACAGCGGCCAGATTTCAGCGCTCAGGACATAACGGCCCACAACGGCCAGGTTAGATGGTGCAACGTCCGCTTTTGGTTTCTCAACCACGCCAACCATCGGTACGCTGTCGCCTGGGTTCAGGGTAGCCCCTTTACAGTCGACCACACCGTACGCGGTAACGTCAGCTACTGGCTCAACCATGATCTGGCTGGCACCCGTTTCATCGAAACGAGCAATCATATCAGCAAGGTTGTCACGGCTCAGATCGGATTCATATTCATCCAGAATGACGTCTGGCAAGATGACCGCTACAGGCTCATCACCCACGACAGGATGCGCGCACAGTACCGCATGCCCCAGGCCTTTCGCCAAGCCCTGACGCACCTGCATGATAGTCACGTGCGGTGGACAGATGGACTGCACCTCTTCCAGAAGCTGACGTTTTACGCGCTTCTCCAGCATAGCTTCAAGCTCAAAGCTGGTGTCAAAGTGGTTTTCAATAGAATTCTTGGAAGAATGGGTCACCAGTACAATTTCAGTGATACCAGCTGCAATACACTCGTTCACAACATACTGAATTAAAGGCTTATCCACCAACGGCAACATTTCTTTAGGAATTGCTTTCGTTGCTGGCAACATCCTTGTACCTAATCCCGCCACCGGAATTACAGCCTTTCTTACTTTCGAATTTAGGGCAGCCATTCAAATCTCCTGAACTGTTCAAACTTTGAACTTGCTCGTTAATTAATAACGCATTGAGTATATCATCACAGCCACATGAGGCTGCTCCGAAAAGGATGCGTTAACCTCGAATTAAGATAAATACTCGAAGCGTTGAGCTGTAGGAGGGAACGCCGCTCATAAACTCAGGTTACAGATTGAAACACTGTCACAAAAGATAATGAGGCTGACCAACGCACCTGCACGCTGAAGCGTGACGAGTATATCCACATCAATTTGCCAGATAGTATCACTACGGCAGATAAGCTGTTAAAGCTATCCCTGTAAAAAAATGCGTTTGCTCATTCCGCAGACAACATTAAACGTAAACGGCCGCCATTTCCCCAAATCTGGCACTGCCATGAGGTACAGCGCTGACTTATTTGATTGAGATAGGCCGTTCCTAACGTTCCCAGAGGAACGCCGTTGCTTATTTGTATTTGATGCTCACCGGTATTTAAGGTTCCATTCAAACCGGCGGACACGAGGATAAGATTTTTTAATCCGCTATGGTAATAGCCGACCAATAGTGGGAACTGGCCTGGAAGATTTGCCTGGCGCAGAAGTTGATTGACCTGCTTTAACAAACTGCCCAATTCAGGGAGTCGTTGCCCCTGGTGGGAAAGCTGCTCCTGAAGCAGACCATTAAAAAGCACGCGAAGTAATAACGCCGCCAATACGCCATTATCACCTGCCCGGGTGACATCCAGACAATAAAATGCCAAATCGTGTTCCGATAGTGGCGCAATATCCAGAACCAACCCCGGCGCATCCACCGCCATTAATTGGCGATAATTTATACGACACTGCGAAATAACCTGCTGCACTGGCGGCTGAAGCTCCTGTAGGAGCTTCGCGGCAGCCGCAGGATTGTTAACCAGCGCATCCCAGTCTTCAAATAACCGCTCTTCTTCTTCAACCCGGGAATTAAACATATTGGGATAAAGACAGGCCAGTACCGTTTCCCGCAGCCGGTTAAGATCTTTCACCGGCTTTAATAAGACATCCTGCACGCCAAGGCGCAGCGCTTTAGCAATATCAGCCATATTTTCAGTGGCGGAGATAATCAGGATAGGAATCTGTTCTCCGGCGTTGCGTACGTGCTCCACCAGCTGCAGTCCGTTCATGCGGGGCATCGCGAGATCGCAGATCATCAGATCAGGTTTTTGCAGCGCCATCTGTGCCAGAGCGTCGACGCCGTCCTGCGCCACTCGCGTTTTCGCACCCAGTGACGAAAGCCATGAATCCATAAGTGAGCGGAAAACGGGTTCGTCTTCGACTATTAAAATCTGTTTTCCCGCCAACGGCTGCGTCATGATATCTCCCCTGCCCGACGATAATTAAATAGTGGCATGCTATTGTGATAATCGCCTGTCAGAATTTGCTGAAGTAGTCGAAAAAAATGCCTTAAGTCGAACTCTGCACCAAAGGCAAAAGCTCATCTGTCTTTTTTTCAACCGCTTGTTGACCCGCGGCTATTGCAGATGAGGCTCGATGAAAATCCAGTGTCGAGATCTGGGGGCAAAACGGCTGTAATAAAATATCCGGCGGGTCACCTGCCATGCGGTTTCGCTTAAGCCTGTTTTCCAGGACCTGGATTGAGGTCGTCATGATTTCCATCGCCGTCGGCGTTACCACCGAACGACGCGCAGCGGCACGGCCGAGCCGGACACGCAGTCGCTCATGCCATGATAGCTCATCTGCTGATTCATTCATCTCTTCATCGGGCTGAATATTAACGGACAGGAGATCCTGCTGCATAAGGTGTGCGTCATGTTGCAAATCGACCGCTATCACAATATCTGCCCCTAGCGCACGGGTCAGCGAAACAGGAACCGGATTAACCACCGCGCCGTCAACCAGCCAGTAGCCGTTGTGTAGTACTGGTGCCATCAATCCAGGGATACTGCATGAGGCGCGCACCGCCATATGCAGGTCGCCTTCGGTAAACCACAATTCACGCCCGGTACTCAGATTAGTTGCTACCGCCGCAAAGCGCCTCTCACATTGTTCAATCACTTCATTCGGCATAATCTGCCGATACTGATTAAACACCCGTTCGCCACGTAAAAGCCCGCCGCGCCGCCAGGAGAGATCCATCAGACGCAGTACGTCCCAGTAGCTGAATGAACAGACCCACTCTTCCAGTTGAGTCAGCCGGTTGCTGGCATACGCCGCCCCGACCAGTGAACCGATGGAACACCCCGCGACAATATCAATCTCGATGCCCATCTTCTGTAGCGCTTTAATGACCCCAATATGTGACCAGCCTCGCGCAGCTCCTGAGCCTAATGCCAAGCCAATTTTAATTTTTCTCATTGCGAGCGATGAACATCCTCTTGCTGATAGCGTGGCATCAAAGCCAGCGCTCGGTTAACATAGTGCTATCGGGCGTTAAAACGCCGTTAATTATCGATTCAGGAGTTGTCTTTGTCTGAACTGTGCCCTTGTGGCAGCGCTCTCGAGTATAGCTTATGTTGCCAGCGTTATCTGTCCGGTAACGAATGTGCTGCCGAGCCGTCACTGCTGATGCGCTCGCGCTACACTGCCTTTGTTAAGCGGGATGCTGATTACCTGGTGAAAACCTGGCATCCCTCCTGCCAGGCTGGAACCTTCCGCGACGACATCCAGAACGGATTTGGTCAGACCGAATGGTTGGGGCTGACCGTCTTCGCGACCGAGCCAGGCCGTACACCTGATGAAGGTTTTGTCAGCTTCGTGGCCCGTTTTCATGAAAATAACAAGAATGGCGCCATCATTGAGCGTTCACGATTCTTAAAAGAAAACGGCCAGTGGTACTATATTGATGGCACCCGTCCATTAATTGGCAGAAATGATCCCTGCCCTTGTGGTTCAGGTAAAAAATTTAAAAAATGCTGCGGGCAATAAGCCCGGAACAGCTTCGCAAACATCATCAACAGGATTTACCCGGCAATGCATTCCATTCAACGTAAAGTTCTTCGCACCATCTGCCCTGACCAAAAAGGGCTTATCGCGCGCATCACCAACATCTGCTACAAGCACGAGTTGAATATCGTGCAGAACAACGAATTCGTCGATCACCGCACCGGACGCTTCTTTATGCGTACCGAGCTGGAAGGGATCTTCAACGATTCCACCCTGCTGGCAGACTTAGACAGCGCGCTGCCGGAAGGCTCCGTTCGCGAATTAAATCCAGCCGGTCGCCGTCGCATCGTGATTCTGGTGACCAAAGAGGCCCACTGCCTTGGCGATCTGCTGATGAAGGCCAACTATGGCGGCCTGGACGTCGATATCGCCGCCGTGATCGGCAACCACGACACGCTGCGTTCGCTGGTTGAGCGTTTCGGTATTCCCTTCGAGCTGGTCAGCCACGAAGGGCTGGCGCGTGAAGAGCACGATAAACTGATGGCGGATGCCATTGAAGCGCACCAGCCGGACTACGTGGTGCTGGCGAAATATATGCGCGTGCTGACGCCTGAATTCGTTTCTCGCTTCCCAAACAAGATTATCAACATCCACCACTCGTTCCTGCCGGCGTTTATCGGCGCGCGTCCGTACCATCAGGCCTACGAGCGCGGCGTGAAGATTGTTGGTGCTACGGCGCACTACGTGAACGATAATCTGGACGAAGGTCCAATCATTATGCAGGACGTGATTCACGTCGATCACACCTACACGGCGGAAGATATGATGCGTGCCGGTCGCGACGTGGAGAAAAACGTTCTCAGCCGTGCGCTGTACCAGGTATTAGCGCAGCGCGTCTTCGTTTACGGCAACCGAACGATTATTCTTTAATCGCTAGCGAAATGAATTGATTAGCTTTAATCCGTTACGGACAAAAAGCACGCAAACAGTTCATTTTCGGTAAACGAATGCTTTACAGCGGCGCGTCATTTGGTATGATGCGCCCCGCTTCCCCAGAAGGAAGCAGGCCAGTAAAACCAAGCTTTACCCCGTGGTGGGGTTCCCGAGCGGCCAAAGGGAGCAGACTGTAAATCTGCCGTCATCGACTTCGAAGGTTCGAATCCTTCCCCCACCACCATTATTTACTACAGCGATGTAGTTACCTCGGTGAGCAATGCAGATGTTTGCACTTATCGGGGAAGGGTGAGGAGCGAAGCGACGAATAATCCTTCCCCCACCACCATCTTCAAGCTTTACCTACAATTTGAATTGCCCCTGGTGGGGTTCCCGAGCGGCCAAAGGGAGCAGACTGTAAATCTGCCGTCATCGACTTCGAAGGTTCGAATCCTTCCCCCACCACCATCACTTCCTGATAGCATCCCACTAAATCAAAACACTGAAATTCTATATTCTACCCATGCGGGGAAGGATGAGAAGCTTCGACTAAGGTTCGATTCGAGCGCCAGCGAGAAAGCGTTGCCGCAGGCAACGACCCGAAGGGCGAGGTGCAGCCGAGTCATCCTTCCCCCACCACCATCTTCTCTAGTACCTCATCTAATATTAAAATCCCTCTTAGTTATCTCTTCTAATTTTCTGAACCTATTTTTCTCTCTGCCATATATATCCCGGCGGCGCTGCGCTTGGCCGGGCTACAAGAACATCAACGCATTTGTAGCCCGGCCAGCGCAGCGCCGCCGGGGAAACAGGCCGCACAAACAAAAAACCCCGCCGAAGCGGGGTTTAGAGCATCATAGAACCGTATTAATGACGCGCACGAACAATCTGATACTTGCGGGTCAGATACTCGACCGGCACGCTCCAGATGTGTACCAGGCGCGAGAATGGGAACAGCAGGAACAGCGTCATCCCCAGCACCAGGTGCATACGGTAGATAAACGCTACGCCGTCCAGATGGGCGGAAGCGCCACCGTGGAAGGTCACTACGGACTGAGCCCAACCCACCAGTTTCATCATCTCGCTACCGTCCATATGCTGCGCAGAGAACGGAATCGTCAGCAGGCCCAGCGCACACTGGATAACCAGAACGGACAGCACCAGAATATCAGCCCCCGTCGTTGTGGCACGCACGCGTGGGCTGAACAGACGACGTTTAAGCAGCAGCACGCCGCCGACCAGACACATCAAGCCTGCCGCACCACCGCCAAACATCGCCATCTTCTGTTTCACTTCCAGCGGCAGCCACGCTTCATACATCCAGTGCGGAGTCAGCATCCCCAGGAAGTGACCGGCAAATACACCCAAAATCCCGATATGGAACAGGTTCGATGCCAGGTTCATCCCTTTGCGATCCAGCATCTGGCTGGAAGCGGCACGCCAGGTGTACTGACCGTAGTCATAGCGCAGCCAACTGCCAATCAGGAAGACAGAACCCGCGATGTACGGATAAATGTCAAAGAAGAACATATTCAGGAAGTGCATTATTGTTGTCCTCCGTTAGAGATATTCAAATATTGCGGGGCCACGGCTCCGGCAAAACGACGCTGGTGATGGCTAATTTCTGAATCACCGCAGCCCTGGTCGGCAAAGAATTTCACCTGCTCTTCTTCCCACACCGCATCCAGCGCCTGTGGCGTATCATCACGGGCTTCGTCCGCAATTTTTTCCGCCACTTTCGTTTCATCCACCGCGCTGTTAGCCAGCTTCAGCAGTTGTTCAAACAGCACCGCGTAACGGCTCTCACGCTGCTGCAGGCGCGCGCAGAGCAGCGCCATAATCGGCGCAATGTCCTGCAAGCCGCCAATCGCTTCGCTCTCTGGCAGCTGCGCCAGATATTCCAGATACAGCGGCAGGTGGTCCGGCAACTCACGGCTGTCGAGGAGCAGACCATGCTGCTCGTACTGATTCAGCAGATCGACCATCGCCTGCCCACGGTCACGGGATTCGCCGTGAACATGTTCGAACAACAGCAGCGACGTCGCGCGACCACGGTCAAACAGTTCACTGTAGGCAGCCTGAGCATCCAGCAGATCCTGCGCGGTTAAATCGCGCAGGAAGATGCCCAGGGCCTGAGCATCTGCGGGTTCCAGTTTTTCTGATTCAGACAGAACGTCAAAGAGTTCGCCTTGATGCTGCCATAAGGCAGCATCCGGGTACTCAAGGAGACGTGAAATCACCACGAGTTCAATCATGCGTGCGGCTCCGTTTTGCTGCTCACGTCCACAGAATCGATACGGCGGCTGTTGAACAGGTTGAACTTGGTGTCAGAACCGTGACAGCCATCGCCGAAGCTAAAGCCACAACCGTTTTTCTCTGGGAACGCTTCGCGTGCTTGTTCACGGTGACTGCTTGGCACCACAAAGCGATCTTCGTAGTTAGCAATCGCCAGATAGCGGTACATTTCCTGCGCCTGTGCTTCGGTCAGACCCACCTCTTCCAGCGCACGGGTATCGATAACGCCATCGACGGTTTCCGTACGTTTGAAGTGACGCATCGCCAGCATACGTTTCAGCGCCAGCACCACCGGCTGAGTGTCACCTGCGGTCAGCAGGTTCGCCAGGTACTGAACCGGGATACGCAGACTTTCGACGTCCGGCAGGATGCCGTTGCTGCCCAGTTCACCCGCATCGGCTGCGGACTGAATTGGTGACAGCGGCGGCACGTACCAGACCATCGGCAGCGTACGGTATTCAGGGTGCAACGGCAGCGCCAGTTTCCAGTCCATCGCCATTTTATAAACCGGCGATTTCTGGGCTGCGTCAATCACGCTCAGCGGAATACCGTCTTTCTGCGCTTGCTCAATCACTTTCGGATCGTTCGGATCGAGGAACACGTCCAGCTGACGCTGATACAGATCTTTCTCGTTCTCGGTGCTCGCAGCAGTTTCAATCGCATCCGCGTCATACAACAGCACGCCGAGGTAACGAATACGGCCTACACAGGTTTCTGAACACACAGTCGGCTGACCTGCTTCAATACGCGGGTAGCAGAAGATACATTTTTCAGACTTGCCGCTCTTCCAGTTGAAGTAGATTTTTTTGTACGGGCAGCCGGTGATACACATACGCCAGCCGCGGCACTTGTCCTGGTCAATCAGTACGATGCCATCCTCTTCACGCTTGTAAATCGCACCGCTCGGGCAGGTAGCAACACATGCCGGGTTAAGGCAGTGCTCACACAGACGCGGCAGGTACATCATGAAGGTGTTTTCAAACTGGCCGTACATCGCCTTCTGCATGTTGTCGAAGTTTTTGTCTTTCGACAGCTTCTCGAACTCACCGCCGAGGTCGTCTTCCCAGTTCGGACCCTTGGTGATTTTGTCCATGCGTTTGCCGGTAATCAGCGAGCGTGGACGGGCAATCGGCTGCGCCTTGCTATCGGCCGGTGCGTTGTGCAGCGTCTGGTAGTCAAAATCAAACGGCTCGTAGTAATCATCCAGACCCGGCAGATGCGGGTTAGCGAAGATCTTACCCAGCAGCAGCGCTTTGTTACCCATGCGCGGCACTAGCTTGCCGTTGATTTTACGGATCCAACCGCCTTTGTATTTCTCCTGGTCTTCCCAGTCGGTCGGGAAACCGGTACCCGGCTTGGTTTCAACGTTGTTGAACCATGCGTACTCGGTCCCTTCACGGCTGGTCCAGACGTTTTTACAGGTCACTGAGCAGGTATGACAGCCGATGCATTTATCGAGATTCAGCACCATGCCGACTTGTGAACGAATTTTCATTTTACGCTCTCCTGTACCTGGTCATTGCCTTCGCCGTCCAACCAGTCAATGTTCTTCATCTTACGTACCACCACAAACTCATCACGGTTCGAACCCACGGTACCGTAGTAGTTAAAGCTATAAGCCAGGTGCGCATAGCCGCCGATCATATGGGTCGGTTTTGGCGTGATGCGGGTCACTGAGTTATGGATACCACCGCGTTGACCGGTAATTTCAGAACCTGGCAGGTTAACAATACGTTCCTGCGCGTGGTACATCATGGTCATCCCAGCCGGTACACGCTGACTCACAACTGCACGTGCGGTCAGCGCACCGTTGTTGTTGAAGACTTCAATCCAGTCGTTATCTTCGATACCGATCTCTTTGGCATCTTCTTCGCTCATCCACACCACCGGACCACCACGACCTAAGGTCAGCATCAGCAGGTTGTCGCTGTAGGTTGAGTGAATACCCCATTTCTGGTGCGGAGTCAGGAAGTTCAGCGCCTTCTCTGGGTTACCGTTTGATTTCTTACCCATCACCTCTTTCACCGAACGGGTGTCGATAGGTGGGCGGTAAACCAGCAGGCTTTCACCGAAGTCACGCATCCACTGGTGGTCCTGATACAAGGACTGACGACCAGACAGCGTACGCCATGGAATCAGCTCGTGAACGTTGGTATAGCCAGCGTTGTAAGAGACGTGTTCGTCTTCCAGACCGGACCAGGTTGGGCTGGAGATAATCTTGCGCGGCTGCGCCTGAATATCACGGAAGCGAATTTTTTCGTCTTCTTTGTTGAGCGCCAGATGCGTGTGGTCACGACCGGTAAACTCGCTCAGCGCTGCCCAGGCCTTCACCGCCACCTGACCGTTGGTTTCCGGCGCCAGGGTGAGGATCATTTCGGCAGCATCAATCGCCGTATCCAGCATCGGCTGGCCTTTCGCCGGGCCTTCTGCCTTGGTGTAGTTGAGCTTACGCAGCAGATCCATTTCGCTCTGGGTGTTCCAGGCAATCCCTTTACCGCCGTTACCGATTTTTTCCATCAATGGCCCGATGGAGGTAAAGCGCTCGTAGGTTGCCGGATAATCACGTTGAACCGGGATAATGTGCGGTGCGGTTTTACCTGGGATCAGGTCACATTCGCCTTTTTTCCAGTCCTTCACGTCTAACGGCTGTGCGAGTTCGGCCGCAGAGTCGTGCTGGATTGGCAGCGTAACAATGTCCGTTTCCTGGCCGAGGTGACCCACGCAAACTTCAGAGAATTTCTTCGCGATGCCTTTGTAGATTTCCCAGTCGCTTTTCGACTCCCATGCCGGGTCGACAGCAGCAGACAGCGGGTGAATAAACGGATGCATATCCGAGGTATTCATGTCGTCTTTTTCATACCATGTTGCCGTTGGCAGCACGATATCGGAATACAGACAGGTGCTCGACAGACGGAAGTCCAGCGTCACCACCAGATCCAATTTACCGTCGAGACCGTTGTCCTGCCATTCCACTTCTTCAGGTTTCAGACCGCCCTGCTTGCCCAGATCCATCCCCTGAATACCGTGTTCGGTACCCAGCAGGTATTTCAGCATGTATTCATGACCTTTACCGGAAGAGCCCAGCAGGTTAGAACGCCAGATGAACAGGTTACGTGGGTGGTTTTTACCGTTTTCTGGCTGTTCAGCCGCAAAACGAATAGTGCCTTCTTTCAGCGCTTTAACGGTGTAATCAACCGGATCCATCCCGGCTTTCTTCGCATCATCAACAATACGCAGTGGGTTTGTGCCTAACTGCGGTGCAGACGGCAGCCAGCCCATACGTTCTGCGCGGACGTTAAAGTCCAGCAGATGACCGGTGTAGCGAGATTTATCCGCCATCGGTGACAGCAGTTCCTGCGCGGTCACCGACTCATAACGCCATTGGCTGGAGTGATTATAGAAGTAGGAAGTACTGTTCATGTGACGCGCTGGACGCTGCCAGTCAAGGCCGAACGCCAGTGGCTGCCAACCGGTCTGCGGACGCAGTTTTTCCTGGCCGACATAGTGGGCCCAACCGCCGCCGCTCTGACCGATACAACCGCAGAACACCAGCATATTGATAAGACCACGATAGTTCATATCGAGGTGATACCAGTGGTTAAGACCGGCACCGACGATGATCATTGAACGACCGTGCGTTTTATCGGCGTTATCGGCAAACTCACGCGCAATACGAATAATCTGCGCACGTGGAACACCGGTAATTTTCTCAGCCCACGCCGGGGTATATGCCTTGATATCATCGTAGCTGGTTGCACAGTTTTCATCGTTCAGACCACGATCCAGGCCGTAGTTAGCCATGTTCAGGTCGTAAACGGTGGTCACCAGCGCGGTAGTGCCGTCGGCAAGTTGCAGACGTTTCACCGGCAGTTTGTGCAGCAGGATATTTTCAAGCTCGACGCTGGTGAAGTGCTCAGTGCCTTCACCGCCAAAGTACGGGAAGCCCACCTGAGCAATCTCATCGTGGCTACCCAGAAGGCTCAGTTGCAGTTCGGTTTCATCACCGGATTTACCGTCACGTTGCTCAAGGTTCCATTTACCTTTTTCGCCCCAACGGAAACCGATAGAACCATTCGGTGCCACCATCTCGCCATCGGTATTGATGGCAACGGTTTTCCACTCTGGGTTATTTTCCTGGCCCAAAGCGTCAACCAGGTCAGCAGCACGCAGCATACGACCCGCAGCGTAATAACCTTCGCGCTCTTCCAGCATGACCAGCATCGGGAAGTCGGTGTAGCGGCGAACGTAGTCGGTGAAGTATTGGCTCGGTTTGTCGAGGTGGAATTCACGCAGCATCACGTGGCCCATGGCCAGCGCCATGGCTGCATCGGTACCCTGTTTCGGTGCTAACCACAGGTCGCACAGCTTAGCGATTTCAGCGTAGTCCGGGGTGATAGCAACGGTTTTGGTGCCTTTATAGCGAACTTCGGTGAAGAAATGCGCGTCCGGGGTACGGGTCTGCGGAACGTTGGAACCCCAGGCGAGGATGTAGCTGGAGTTATACCAGTCAGCGGATTCCGGTACGTCGGTCTGTTCGCCCCAGGTCTGCGGAGAGGCAGGCGGCAGGTCGCAATACCAGTCGTAGAAGCTCAGGCAGGTACCGCCAATCAGGGAGAGATAACGTGCACCGGACGCGTAGGAGACCATCGACATCGCCGGAATCGGCGAGAAGCCTGCTACACGGTCTGGGCCGTAGGTTTTCACGGTGTAAACGTTGGACGCCGCAATCAGTTCGTTCACTTCCTGCCAGGAGGAGCGAACGAAGCCGCCGCGACCACGCGCTTGTTTGAAGCTTTTTGCTTTGTCGGCATCTTCAATAATGGATGCCCAGGCATTAACCGGATCGCTGTGCAGTTTTTTCGCCTCACGCCACATTTTCATCAGGCGTTTGCGCATCAGCGGATATTTCAGACGGTTGGCGCTATAGAGGTACCAGGAATAGCTCGCCCCGCGCGGACAGCCGCGAGGTTCGTGGTTTGGCAGATCAGGACGGGTGCGCGGATAGTCAGTCTGCTGGGTTTCCCAGGTGACCAGACCGTTTTTGACATAAATTTTCCAGCTGCAGGAGCCAGTGCAGTTTACGCCGTGCGTAGAACGAACAACTTTGTCATGCTGCCAGCGCTGGCGGTATCCATCTTCCCAATCCCGGTTGGTATCTAGAATCTGTCCGTGCCCATCGGCAAATGTTTCACCCTTCTGTTTAAAGTAGCGAAACCGGTCCAGGAATTTACTCATCGGGTCTCTCCTGTTTGGAGCCTCACGGCTCTCTGATAAATCGACATTGCTGAATTTGCAGCGAAGTTAACGCGCTGAAAGATGAAGGGAATTGATAACGATCAAGGCGGCACTGCTTAACAAACGCTGCAAAAAAGCCACATACCACCAAGGTGGTATACATTCTTATTTTTTATAACGTTGATAATTAAAGATTTTTTATAAAAAGTGCATATTTCAATATGTAAAATTTAGCCCTGCCGGTATTAAGGGGTAGAGCCATTCCTGCTGGACGTTTTGCCACCCGAGCACGATGCCAACAGAACGTAAAACAGCAAAAGTATGTTGTAACTAAGTGGCGATAAAATAAAGGCGCGAAACCTCGCGCCTTTATTGCAGAAATAACGTCAGTCGTTATTTTTTCGCTTTACGACCGTATACCACCCAGGTCACCACGACGCAGATGATATAGAACACGAGGAATACTTTCATCGCGCCCGCCGGTGAGCCGGTTAAATCCAGCGAAGTCCCGAACGCTTTCGGAATAAAGAAGCCGCCAATAGCGCCAATCGCTGAGATAAAGCCCAGCGCTGCCGCCGTATCGGTAGCCGCTTCACGCATTGCTTTCTCGTCGGAACCGCCCTCAGCTTTCACGCGATCCATCGTCAGCTTACGGAAGATAACGGAAATCATCTGGAAGGTGGAACCGCTACCCAGCCCGGCCGTCAGGAACAGCGCCAGGAAGACTACGTAGAAGGCAATGAAGCTACCGCCTTCACCGTTGGTTGGCAGGGTCATGAACAGCAGCGCACTGAATACCGCCATCAGGATAAAGTTAATCAGCGTCACGCGCGTCCCGCCCAGACGGTCGGAAATAGCCCCGCCGGCAGAACGTGCCAGCGCGCCGATAAACGGACCGAAGAAGGCATAATGCAGGATCTGAATTTCCGGGAACTGGGTTTTCGACAGCATCGCAAAACCGGCGGAGAAGCCGATAAACGAACCGAAGGTGGCCAGATACAGCAGGCTCATGATCCACAGGTGACCACGTTTCAGTACCGGCAGCTGCTCTTTCAGCGACGCCTTAGACGTAGCCAGTTCGTTCATGCCAAACCAGGCTGCTACGGTGAAGATGGCCAGGAACGGTACCCAGATCCACGCCGCGTTTGCCAGAAACAGCTCGCTGCCGTCCGGCTGCGTGACGCCATGGCTACCAAATACGGCGAAGATGGAGAGAGAAACCGCCAGTGGAGCCACCAGCTGCATCACGCTCACGCCCATATTGCCGAGGCCGCCGTTCAGGCCGAGCGCGCCGCCCTGCTTCGCTTTCGGGAAGAAGAAGCTGATGTTCGCCATGCTGGACGCGAAGTTTGCACCCGCGAAGCCGCACAGCAGAGAAATAATGATGAAGGTGCTAAACGGCGTGGAGGTGTCCTGAACGGCAAAGCCCAGCCATAAGCAAGGAATGATAAGGATCCCGGTGCTGAACGCAGTCCAGCGACGGCCACCCACCAGCGGTACCATAAAGGAATACGGTACGCGCAGCAGTGCGCCAGAAACGGAAGGTAGAGCGGTCAGCATAAACAGCTGATCGGTTGTAAACTGGAAGCCCACTTTTGGTAAATTGACAGCAACTGCGCTGAACAGCATCCATACGCAGAAAGCCAGCAGTAAACATGGAACGGAAATCCACAGGTTCCGGCTTGCAACGCGATGGCCGCGTTCTTGCCAGAACGCCGGATCTTCCGGTCGCCAGTCGGTAATGACAGCGCCGGTTGCCCTTTCCGGGGCAGTGGAGTGACTCATAGACACCTCTGATTATTAATATCAACCCTTGCCACATTAGGGTTTACACCGCGCGGTAAGTTGATATAAATCAAAGGAAAAGTTGACATTATCTTGTTTAAAAAAACATCATCACCCTTTATGGGTAGGTTTTTATCGATAAAAAAACCTGTTTTATCACGTGGCTGTTACGCTTGTACCCCTCTACCCCAGACACCTCAGCTATTATGGAAATAAAGGAGTAACTCTTTAGGGGTATGGGTATACTCCAGGCGATAGTCGAAAATAACGCCACTCGCCGGAGAGTCTTCCGTCAGGAGCCGTATCGCACCATGTTTAGACGTTTTTTTACACCACTCACGCTGGTGAATCAACTGGCCCTCATCGTACTGCTGTCCACCCTCATCGGCGTGGCGAGTATGATGATTTCCGCACGCCTGGTGAACGGCGTCCAGGGTAGCGCGCATGCCATTAACCAGGCGGGTTCGCTGCGTATGCAAAGCTACCGTCTACTGGCCGCGATCCCGGTGGATAAGAACGACGAACCGCTGTTCGCTGAGATGCAAAAAACCGTCTTCAGCCCGGAACTGCAGCTCGCCGCCGAGCGCGATGGTCAGGTAACTCAGCTTCACGAGCTTCAGCAGTACTGGCTGAAACATCTGGCGCCGGATATTAGTCAGGCGAAAAACCCGGACGATATCGCCGCCGATCTCACCGGTTTTGTTAACCGCATTGACCAACTGGTCACCGTCTTTGACCATACCACCGAGCAGCGTATCTCTCACGTGGTGTGGATGCACCGGCTGCTGGCCTTTTTCATGGCGGTACTGCTGATCTTTACCGTCTTCTGGCTGCGCACACGGCTGCTGCACCCGTGGCGACAGCTGCTGCGCATGGCCGAAGCCATCAGCCACCGCGATTTTACCCATCGCGCGCAAATCAACGGCCGCAACGAAATGGCCACCCTCGGCATGTCGCTGAATAATATGTCCGCCGAGCTCGCGGAAAGCTACGCCTCGCTGGAGCGTCGCGTGCAGGAGAAAACCGCCGGGCTGGAGCAGAAAAACGCCATTCTCTCCTTCCTGTGGCAGGCTAATCGCCGCCTGCACTCCAATGCACCGCTGTGCGAGCGTATCTCTCCGGTGCTGAACGGCCTTCAGGAACTCACCCCACTGCGGGAAATTGAAGTCCGGGTTTACGATACCGAAGATGAAGATAACCATCAGGAATTTAGCTGTCATTCCGGCTGGGAGTGCGATGACAGAGGCTGTTACCTCTGCCCACGCGATGTCGATACCGCAGCCCATGACGGCATCACGCTGAAATGGCGGCTGACCGACCCGCGTAACCAGTACGGCATCCTGCTGGCGACGCTACCGCACGGACGTGAACTGAGCCACGATCAGCAACAGCTGGTTGATACCCTGCTCGAGCAAATCACCTCGACGCTGGCGCTGGACAAGCAGTTGGAGCGCCAGCAGCAGCTAATTGTAATGGAAGAACGTTCAACGATTGCCCGTGAGCTTCACGACTCCATCGCCCAGTCGCTCTCCTGTATGAAGATGCAGGTTAGCTGTCTGCAGATGATGCAAAAAGAGCAGTCATCCCCGGAAAGCCGCGAGCTGTTGAGCCAGGTGCGTAATGAACTCAACACCTCATGGGCGCAGCTGCGCGAACTGCTGACCACCTTCCGCCTGAAGCTGACCGAGTCTGGCCTGCGCCCCGCACTGGAAGCCAGCTGTCAGGAGTACAGCAGCCATTTCGGCTTCCCGGTACAGCTCGACTATCAGCTGCCGCCGCGCTACGTACCATCGCATCAGGCAATTCACCTGCTCCAGATTGCCCGCGAAGCCTTAAGCAACGCGCTTAAGCACTCGCAGGCGACAGAAGTGAAAGTCAGCGTTACCCAACAAAACAACCAGGTCAAACTGGTGGTGGCCGACAACGGTTGTGGCGTCCCGCTGCACGCCGAACGCAGCAACCATTATGGCCTTATTATTATGCGTGACCGCGCACAAAGCCTGCGTGGCGATTGCCAGGTTCGTCGTCGTGAAAGCGGCGGCACCGAAGTCGTGGTTACGTTTGTCCCCGAACAATCGCTTTCTACTCCCCAAGGAGATACCCATGAGTAATCAGGAACGGGCTACTATCCTGTTAATTGACGATCATCCTATGCTGCGTACCGGCGTCAAACAGCTGGTCAGTATGGCATCAGATATTCAGGTCGTAGGCGAGGCCAGCAACGGTGAACAAGGTATTGAACTGGCAGAAGCGCTCGATCCCGATCTGATCCTGCTCGATCTCAATATGCCCGGCATGAACGGTCTGGAAACCCTCGACAAGCTGCGTGAGAAATCCCTCTCCGGCCGCGTGGTGGTGTTCAGCGTGTCCAACCACGAAGAAGACGTGGTCACCGCCCTCAAACGCGGCGCCGATGGCTATCTGTTGAAAGATATGGAGCCGGAAGATCTGCTGAAAGCCCTGCAACAGGCAGCCGCCGGTGAGATGGTATTAAGCGAAGCGTTAACGCCGGTGCTGGCTGCCAGCCTGCGCGCCAACCGCGCGACCTCTGACCGCGATATCAACCAGCTAACCCCGCGCGAGCGCGATATTCTCAAGCTGATTGCCCAGGGTCTGCCAAACAAGATGATTGCCCGCCGTCTGGACATCACGGAAAGCACCGTGAAGGTTCACGTGAAGCACATGCTGAAGAAAATGAAGCTGAAATCCCGCGTCGAAGCCGCCGTGTGGGTGCACCAGGAACGTATTTTCTGAGTATCGCCGTTACGGCGCCATGTCCAACCAGCTATTGCCCTGCGGGGCAAAGCTGACGACAGGCTCGGTCAACGCCAGCGTTATCTCATTCGAGGTGACGCGCTGCCCCTTACCATCTTCCACCACCACCGACAGATGCCAGATATTACTGGCCCCCTCCGTCGGATCCCAGGCCGGCATGATAATGCTCCAGCCATCGGTGCTATTGCCCGCGGCTGGCGGCGTCAGGCTTAACGCTTCGGTATCGCCCTGCCAACTGATTGATTTGATCCCATACTCGTCGTGAACCTGAATTTTCAGCGCCACCGTCTCGTAGCCCGTGAGATCCCACGGCGGGGTGGCGAGATAGACGCTCAGGCTTTTGCGCTGACGGAGCGCCATTACCGGCTGGTTGTTACGCTCCGGTGCATCGTAGCGGCTGCCGCGTAGCGTTCGGGTCTGCGCCACTTCATCGGCGGCAAGCTGCTTCTTCAGCGGCACGCCAAAGCGATAGTTGACCTTCATGCCGAGGTTATTCTGATTCACCCCGCTCTCGCCCTGCTTGTGCTGGGCACTGAAGGTGAATAACGGCACCGGGGTGTAATTCAGGCCCAGTGAGACCGCGACCGGGTTACGGTAGCCCGTGCCGCTACGAAACAGATCGACGCTATCGCCGAAATACTGCTCGACGCTGAGGCTGGTGTTGATGTGATTGTAAGCCGGGATCCACGCCTGTGCGGTCAGGTCATAGCCGCGCGCCATGCGCTGTTGCAGCGTGGTGCCGCTGTTTCGCCAACCGTGCAGTGGATAGTAGTAGTTCGCCGAAAAACGCAGGTTCTCGCCCCACGCTTCCGCGCCAAGCCCGCCGCGATTGAGATGGGCATCCAGCAGACTGTCATAAAAAGTGTTGTAGCCAAGTAGCCACTGCCCGGCGACCCAGCGCTGCCCCAGCCCTAGATTGCCCACCAGCCCTTCGTCATGCTGCGTCAGGCCAAGCTGGCTCCAGGTGAGATACTGCACGTTGTCCTGTAGCGGCACAAACCAGCTTCCGTGGCTGCCGGTCATTTTGCCCTGATCGTCCACCAGCAGCTGAATATTGGTATTGCCCCAGGGAGATAGCCAGCTTTCGAGCTGCTGGTTCATCTGGCCGTTAACCTTTTCCTGCAGCTGCGTCATGGCAAATAGCCGCGCCTGCTCGCCGGTATCCAACCCGTTGTCGGTCATGCTGGCTTCGCCGAAGGCCTTCACCATCTCGGCAAAGTGTTTCTCTGCGTCATGATTTTCCGGGGCGATACTCAGATCCGGCAGGCTATCGGCCTGATTATCGAAGGGATGTTCCGCCTCTTCGACAAACGAGGTCAGCGCATGCGCGCTACCGCTGGTCAGTACCAACAACACCAAAAATGACGAGTAAAAACGCAAAGACAAAACCACAACCTCATAGCCAGCTTCAATGGAGGCTGAAAAATTCAGCCCCAAAGTCATTAGTCTAGCGCCTTTGCGGACAGGGTTCAGCCCTGGTGGCCTCTTATAAGAATTGCCTGAAGGTCATAAAATCGTCACCTTCATTGCCGTGCTGGCGAGCAGCGCCTTCAGTTCCGGTATGCAGGATCCGCAGTTGGTGCCGCATTTCAGCCGTTCACCCAGCTCGCCCGCCGTGCGGCAGCCCTGTTTTTCAATCGCTTCGAGGATGGTTTTTTCGCCAACGCTGAAACAGCTGCAAACAATTTTCCCCACCGCCGGGCGCGCCAGATCCTGGCCGCTCAGCAGCGCATGACGTGCCGCCAGCGTCTGCGGCGCCTCGTTAAACGCCCGACATACGAATGCATCGTCCACTTCCGGTAGCGCAGCACCGCTCCAGAAGCCGAGCATCAAGCGTTCATCCTGCCACGCCAGCAGATGCCAGATCTCACCAGCGTTGGCGAGTTGCACCTGCCAGCCCTGCTGCTGGCACCAGGCCAGCATCTCGTGTTGTACCAGACGATCGCCGCAGAGGGTTATGTGGCGCAGTCCCGGCGCGGCTTTACGCCACCAGTGTAGATGCCCCGGCAGCGGCACGTCGCTGCGGGAGTAGAGTTCCCCCTGCCACAACGGCTGCCACGGCGCGATGCGCACGGCGGTCTGCTTACTTTCCGGCTGCCCGGAGTGCGGGTCGACCACCGAGGCCACCAGACTGTTCACCTTCCCCTGGCGGGCAAAGCAGTCATTCCAGTGCATCGGCGTAAACAGCGAGCCACGGCGCTGACTCTCCGTCACCACCACTTTCGCCACCATCACGCCGTGTGGCGAACTGATACGCGCTAAACCGCCGGGCAACAGCGCAAAGTGCGCAGCATCCTGCGGCGAGACTTCCACTATCGGTTGCGCGATATGCTGCATCAGGCGCGGCACGCTACCGGTGCGGGTCATGGTGTGCCACTGGTCGCGGATCCGCCCGCTGTTGAGGATCAGCGGATAGAGCGGCTGCGTCTGCGCCTGCATACCACGCGGCGTGACCGGCACCATCCGCAGCCGCCCGTCGCTACGCCAGCCACGATACAGATCCAACGTGACGTTGTGACGGCTGACCGGCCAGCGCACCGGCGCAAGTTCATCCCATGCCTCACGGCTTAATTCAGCAAGCCCGCTGATATCAAACGCCCGCTGGCCGTTATTTTCAAAGCCGGAGAGCGCGGCGTGTTCACTAAAAACCTCATGCGGATGCTGCCAGGCAAACGCCGCGCCGAATCCCAGACGCTCAGCGACGCGGGCAATTATCCACCAGTCGGCCCGCGCCTCGCCGGGGGCCGACAGAAACGCCCGTTGGCGCGAAATACGCCGCTCAGAGTTGGTCACGGTGCCATTTTTCTCCCCCCAGCCCAGCGCCGGGAAGCGAATATGCGCATAGCGCGAGGTTTCCGTCTGCGCGGCAATTTCAGAGACAATCACCAGCGGACAGCGCTTCAGCGCCTGGCTTACTGCATGGCTGTCCGGCAGTGACACCGCCGGATTGGTGCCCATGATCCACACCGCTTTCACCTCGCCGCGCCCAATCGCCGCAAACAGATCCACCGCCATCAGCCCCGGCGTTTGCGCCAACCGCTCGGTGCCCCAGAAACGGGCCACCCTCGCGAGGTCAGCGGGTTCGAAGTTCATATGCGCCGCTAGCATCGTTGCCAGCCCGCCCACTTCGCGACCGCCCATCGCATTCGGCTGCCCGGTCAGCGAAAAGGGGCCGCAGCCTTCACGGCCAAATTTGCCGCTGGCAAGGTGGACGTTAATGATAGCGTTGCATTTGTCGCTGCCGCTGGAAGATTGGTTAATGCCCATGGTGTAGAGCGTGATGGCCCTCGGGGCGGCAATAAAGTCCTGATAAAACGCAGCGACCTCCGCTGGCGGCAGCCCGCAAAATGCCGCCACACGTTCGATGTCCCAGGATTGCGCCGCCTCCAGCGCGGCGGGCGCATCGGTAAAATCATCCACGCCTCCGCCGCGTTTGACGATGGCGTTCAGCAGCCCGACAAACAGCCCGGCATCCGTGCCGGGGGCAATCGCCAGATGGCGGTCGGCAATATCGCAGGTGGCTGTACGACGTGGGTCGATGACCACCACCTTCATCTGCGGGTTTTGCTGCTTCGCCTGCACCAGTCGCTGATAGAGCACCGGGTGCGCCCAGGCCGCGTTGGAACCGACCAGCACCACCAGGTCGCTGCGCTCTACGTCCTCATAGCTGCACGGCACCACATCAGCACCCCACGCGCGTTTATAGCCAGTGACCGCTGACGACATACACAGCCGCGAGTTGGTATCGATATTCGCCGCGCCGATAAAGCCTTTCATCAGCTTATTGGCGGCGTAATAGTCTTCGGTCAATAGCTGACCGGAGGCATAAAACGCCACCGCCTTCGGGCCGTGCTCGGCGATAATCGCCCGGAGCCGTTCACCGGCCGCATCCAGCGCCTGCTCCCAACTGACCTCATGGCCGTCCACCGACGGTTGCAGCAAGCGCCCCTCCAGACCGGTGGTTTCGCCGAGCGCAGAGCCCTTCACGCACAGGCGACCAAAGTTTGCCGGATGGGCCTCATCGCCCCGCACGCTGACCGCACCGTCAATCACCGTGGCCAGCACCCCGCAGCCAACGCCGCAGTAAGGGCACGTTGTTCGGGTTTCTGTCATGAAGCCTCCGCGCGCATCACCAGTTCCTGGCTACTGACCCACACTTTGCCGTCTTCAACCTTAACCGGCCAGGCGCGCACCACCGGCTCACCGCTGTCAGGATGGCGGCCATCGCGCAGACGAATACGCTGCTTGTAGAGCGGTGAAATGACAATCGGTTCGCCGCTGGCATCACCCAGCAACCCGCGTGACAGGACGTTAGCCTGGCTGCCGGGCTCCTGATTATCCAGCGCATAGACGTGGCCGTTGAGGCGGAACAGCGCAATCTGCATTTCACCCAACCGCGCGCCAATCCCGGCCTGCGCGGGGATCTCTTCCAGCGTACAGACCGCCTGCCACGGGCGACGGCTGCCCGCCAGCACCGGCGTCACGGTGACCGGTGCCAACTGCGGCTGCCCGCGCACGGTTTCGCGCTGTACCGCTTCATCCGGCATATCACTGTTAACAAACGAACGGAACAACGTCAGCCTCTGCGGATCGTTCAGGGTGGTTTGCCATTCGCACTGGTAACTGTCGATAACGCGTGCCATCTCCTGCTCCAGCTCTTCGCCAATGCCCAAAGAATCGTCGAGGATCACACTGCGTAGGTATTCCAGCCCACCTTCCAGATTATCCATCCAGGTGCTGGTGCGCTGCAGACGGTCGGCGGTACGGATATAGAACATCAAAAAACGGTCGATGGTGCGCAGCAGCGTGGCGTCGTCGAGGTCGCTGGCAAACAGATCCGCATGACGCGGCTTCATCCCGCCGTTGCCGCACAGATAGAGGTTCCAGCCCTTGTCGGTAGCAATCACCCCCACGTCTTTGCCCTGCGCTTCCGCGCACTCTCGGGTACAGCCGGAGACCGCCATTTTAATCTTGTGCGGCGCGCGCAGCCCTTTGTAGCGATGCTCCAGGGTTACCGCCAGTCCGGTGGAATCCTGCACCCCGTAACGGCACCAGGTTGACCCCACGCAGGACTTCACCGTGCGCAGCGACTTGCCGTAGGCATGTCCAGTCTCAAAACCGGCCTCCACCAGCGCTTGCCAGATAGCGGGAAGCTGCTCCAGCCGCGCGCCAAACAGGTCGATGCGCTGGCCGCCGGTAATTTTGCTGTAGAGAGCATAACGTTTGGCTATCTGCCCGATGGCAATCAATCCGTCCGGCGTGACTTCACCGGCCGGCATGCGTGGCACCACGGAATAGGTGCCGTCTTTCTGGATATTGGCAAAATAGCGGTCGTTGGTGTCCTGCAGTGGCAAATGTGCGGGCTTCAGCAGGTATTCATTCCAACAGGAAGCCAGCACTGACCCCACCAGCGGTTTGCAGATTTCGCAGCCGTCACCGTGACCGTAGCGGGCAATCAACTGTTCAAAGGTGTGAATGCGGTTCACGCGCACCAGGTGATAGATCTCCTGACGCGAATACGGGAAGTGTTCGCAGATGTCCTTTTTCACCTCCACACCCTGCTGCGCCAGCTGATACTCCATCACCTGTTTGACCAGCGCGCTACAACCGCCGCAGCCGGTAGCCGCTTTGGTGCAGCTTTTTATTGCCCCCATCTCGGTAGCGCCGTTGCTCACCGCGTGGCAGATATCGCCTTTGCTGACGTTGTGACAGGAGCAGATTTGCGCGCTGTCCGGCAGTGCCGCCACGCCGAGCGCTTTTGGCGCGCTGCCTTCCAGCGCAGGCAGGATCAGCGATTCCGGGTGCGGCGGCAGCGCGATATCGTTGAGCATCATTTGCAGCAGCGTGGCGTAGTCGCTGGCATCCCCCACCAGCACGCCGCCGAGCAGCGTTTTGCCGTCGGCGCTGACGACAATCTTCTTATAAATTTGCTCCGGGCCGTGAACCCATTGATAGCTCTGGCTTCCGGCGGTGCGCCCGTGCGCGTCGCCAAAAGAGGCCACATCGACGCCGAGCAGCTTGAGCTTGGTGCTCATATCCGCCCCGGTAAATTCACTCGTTTCACCCGCCAGCGCCCCAGCGGCCACCCGCGCCATCTGATAGCCAGGGGCCACCAGACCATAGATTTTGTTATCCCACAGCGCGCATTCACCAATGGCAAAGATATCGCTATCGGAAGTGCGGCACTGGTTATCAATGGCGATACCGCCGCGCTCACCCAGGCGGATGCCGCTGCTGCGCGCCAACGCATCCTGCGGGCGAATACCCGCCGAGAACACCACCATATCGGTAGTCAGACATTCACCGTCGGCAAACTGCAGCGTAAGCCCTTCGTCCGTCTGGCGAATTTCCGTGGTGGCTTTGCTGGTGTGTACGCTCACGCCCAGTTCAGTAATTTTCTCCCGCAGCATGGCGGCACCGCCGTTATCCAGCTGCACTGCCATCAGATTCGGCGCGAACTCCACCACGTGGGTCTCCAGCCCCAGCTGACGCAGCGCGTTTGCCGCCTCCAGTCCCAGCAGGCCGCCGCCAATCACCACGCCACGGCTCGCCGTTTTGGCACAGGCGGCAATCGCATCGAGATCGTCCAGCGTACGGTAGACAAAGCAGCCGGGCAGCGTGTTGCCGGGGATGGGCGGCACGAACGGGTATGAGCCAGTGGCGAGCACCAGCTTATCCCAGTGCAGTTCATGCCCCTCGGCATCGCGGATAATCCGGGCTTCGCGGTCAATTTCCGCTACCGGCTGCGACAAGCGCAGCTCAATACCGTTATCAGCAAAGAAATCACCTGCCACCATTGACAGCGACTGCGCGCTGCGACCGGCAAAATATTCCGACAGATGCACCCGGTCATAGGCGGCATAGCGCTCTTCGCCCAGTACCACAATCTGATACTGTTCGTGCAACTGGTGGCTGACACACTGCTCAAGAAAATGGTGGCCGACCATCCCGTGCCCGACGACCGCTAATGTTGGTTTTGTCATGGTTTGCGTTCCTGCAGCCGACGGCTGCGTGGTAAAGGGGGCGAAAATCCAGCTCGCCTGTGCGGGCTGGGCGGTATGCAATAAATCGGTAAAGGCGGCGGCGCTGGTGCAGTCGCCAAGCAGCAGCACGCCGGCCAACTGGCCGTTAGCCACCAGCAGCCGCCGATAGTGCCCGGTCTGCGGGTCATAGGAGGACCACTGGCTATCCCCGTCGATGGGCTGAACCCGCCCGGCGCTGAACAGGTCGATGCCGGTCACCTTCAGGCGAGTGCCGCGATCCTGCCAGTGGAAATCGGCCCGCGGGTTGCCGCAAAGCCTTGCTGCCAGCACGTCCGCCTGTTGCATGCAGGGCGCGACAAGGCCGAAGGTTTGTCCGTCAATCTCGCAGCATTCCCCGATGGCGCTGACGCCGGGGATACCCGTTTCCAGCTGGCGGTTAACCACAATGCCGCGCTGGCAGGGAATACCGGCCCGCTGCGCCAGCGCGATATTGGGGCGTACACCGGTTGCCATCACCACGCGGGTTGCCGGAATGGCGCGCCCGGTGTTTAACACCACCGCGTTTGGCGTAATCCGCGCGATACCGGCGCTCAGTTCGCAGTCGATGCCACGTTCGGCTAAGCGCTGGGTCAATAGCTCGCCCGCCATCTCGTCTAGCTGCTGTTCCATCAATCGCCCACTGCGATGGATTAAAGTGACATTGTCACCTCTCAGGCGCAGCGCGGCGGCGGCTTCTACCCCCAGCACCCCACCGCCAATCACCACCGCATCGCCCGGCGTCGCGAGAATGGCTTCCACGTCTGCCAGGGTGCGAAAGGCAAAAACGTGCGGCAGGTCTATGCCCGGCAGCGGCGGCAGGAAGGCCTGCGAACCGCAGGTAAACACCAGTTCATCCCACTCCAGTTCACGCTGGGTGGTGGTCACCCGGCGCGCCTGTACGTCAACCACCTGCACCGTTTCACCGAGGCACTGCGTGATGTGATGGTCGCGGTACCACTGCGCCGGCTGCAGCAGCGTCTGGCTAAAATCCTTTTCCCCACCCAGCACCGGAGAGAGCTGAATGCGGCTGTAGGCCGGAAGCGGCTCGTCGCCGATAAGGGTTATCGCAAACGCTCCCGGCGCGCTCGTGACCAGCATTTCCGCTAGCCGGGTCGCCGCCATCCCGTTGCCGATCATCACCAGTCGCCGCATAGGAGCCCCTTACGCCGCTTTCGGCTGTTTTTCGTAAAGGAAGTGGAGGATCTGCTGACGCAGGTGGTGATAGCGGCTGTCATCCGCCAGCTGGACACGGTTACGCGGGCGCGGCAAATTCACCTCCAGCACTTCACCCACCGTGGCCGCCGGGCCGTTGGTCATCATCATCACCCGGTCAGAGAGCAGTACCGCTTCGTCAACGTCGTGGGTAATCAGCACGATGGTGGTGTTCAGCGACTGTTGAATTTGCATGACTGAGTCCTGCAGATGGGCACGGGTGAGCGCATCCAGCGCGCCAAACGGTTCGTCCATCAGCAGCACCTTTGGTTTCATTGCCAGCGCTCGCGCGATACCCACGCGCTGCTTCATGCCGCCGGAGATTTCACCCGGACGCTTATGCATGGCGTGGCCCATCTGGACGCGGTCGAGGTTGTGCGCAATCCACTCCCGACGCTCTGCTTTGTTCATGGTCTGGCGAAACACCTGGTCGACCGCCAGCGCCACGTTGTCAAAACAGGTCAGCCACGGCAGCAGCGAATGGTTCTGGAACACCACCGCCCGCTCCGGCCCCGGACCGGCAATTTCACGGTTATCACACAGCAGCCCGCCTTCGGTCGGCAGCGTAATGCCAGCAATCAGATTAAGCAGCGTCGATTTGCCGCAGCCCGAGTGCCCAATCAGACTGACGGTCTCCCCTTCGTGAATATCAAAAGAGACGTTCTGCAAGGCCAGAAATTCGCCGCTGGCGGTATGAAAACGCTGGCTCACGGCCTGGACCTGAATTAATGGTTTCATGATGTGCTCCTATTTCTCTTGCCAGCTAAAACGACGCGCAATCAGCATCAGCCCCTGCTCCAGCAGCAGCCCCACCACGCCGATAATGACGATGGCGATAAGGATGTTTTCGACGTTGAGGTTGTTCCACTCGTTCCAGATCCAAAAACCAATGCCCAGCCCACCGGTCAGCATCTCTGCGGCGACAATCACCAGCCAGGCGATACCAATCGACAGCCGCACCCCGGTGAGCACCGACGGCAGCACCGCCGGGAAGAGGATTTTGCGCATCACCGTCCATTCCGAGAGGTTCAGCACCCGCGCCACGTTGAGATAGTCCTGCGGAATGCGTCGCACCCCTTCAGCGGTGTTAATCACCATCGGCCAGATAGAACAGATGAAAATCGTCCAGCTAGAGGCAGGTTCCGCTTTCTGGAACAGCAGCAGGCCAATTGGCAACCAGGCCAGCGGACTGACCGGACGCAGCAGCGCGATCAGCGGGGTGAACATCCGCGAGGCAAAGGTAAAGCGGCCTATCAGGAACCCGAGCGGAATACCCACCAGCGCCGCGAGGCCAAAGCCCACCGCCACACGCTGTAAAGAGGCCAGCACGTTCCAGCCCACGCCGACGTCGTTAGGGCCATTGTTGTAGAACGGGTCAGAAAAGAGGGTTATCGCCGAGTCGAGGGTACTGAGCGGCGTGGGAAAGCCTTTGCTGTTGACGGCAGCCAGCTGCCAGACCAGCACCAACAGACCCAGCCCCAGCACCGCGGGAATCGTGCGCTCTGCAAGTTCACGAAGATGGCGGCGCAGCGCAGGCGGTCTACGGCGAACCTGTACCGGCGGCATGGCGATCACTTCGCCAGCAGGTGCTGGCGCGTCGATAGGTTTAGTTTTGGTATTCATCTCATGCCCCTATACGTTGAATGGCGAAACTGCGGGCGTATCCAGCCGGGTCAGCCCCGGTCCAGACGGAGCCGTCGATTAACTTACTGCTGCGCAGGGTTTGCGTGGGGACGGCAATACCGCCAACCGCCTGCGCCGCCTCTTTCCAGACATCAATACGGTTAATGCGCTGGGCGACGGCCAGGTAGTCCGGATCGCTTTTCAGCAACCCCCAGCGGCGGAACTGGGTTAAGAACCACATGCCGTCCGAGAGCCACGGGTAGCTCACCTCGCCCTGTTCGAAGAAGCGCATCGGGTGCGCATCCTGCCAGCGGCGGCCGATTCCGTTGTCGTACTCCCCCAGCATTCGCCCGGTGAGGTACTGTTCTTTGGTGTTGAGCCAGCCGCGATGAGAGAGGATTTGCGCGGTTTCGCGTTTGTTATCGTCAGAGGCGTCAATCCAGCGGGCGGCATCCATCAGCGCGGCCACCAGCGCACGGCTAGTGTTTGGGTTTTGCTCCACCCAGTCACGGCGCGCACCGAGCACTTTTTCCGGGTGCTCCGGCCAGATATCCTGACTGGTGGCAGCGGTAAAACCGATGCGATCGTTAATGGCGCGGGCGTTCCACGGCTCGCCGACGCAGAAGCCCACCATGTTGCCGATGCGCATGTTCATCACCATCTGCGGTGGCGGCACCACTACCGTGCGCACATCGTCAAATGGGTTGATCCCGCCACTCGCCAGCCAGTAATAGAGCCACATGGCGTGGGTGCCGGTCGGGAAGGTATGGGCGAAGGTATAGGTGCCCGGCGCACTTTGCCCGACCAGCGCTTTCAGCGTGCTCAGGTTGGTGACGCCCTTTTCCTGCAGATCGCTCGACAGCGTGATCCCCTGACCGTTGCGGTTGAGGGTCATCAGGTTCGCCATCGGCTGCGGTTTCGCCGCCACGCCCAGTTCCAGTCCATACAACAGGCCGTAAAGCACATGCGCGGCGTCCAGTTCGCCGTTGACCAACTTATCGCGCACCGCCGCCCAGCTGGCTTCTTTACTCGGTACCAGCGTAATGCCGTACTTTTTGTCGAAGCCCTTCAGTGAGGCAATCGCCAGCGGCGCACAGTCGGTCAGCGGAATAAAGCCCACCTTAACCGTCTGCAGTTCCGGCTTATCGGAACCTGCCGCCCACACCGCCTGACTCATACCGGGCAGCAGCATTGCGCCGCCCAGTACTGCGCCCGCCTGCAACAGACGTCGCCGTGATAGTGAAACCGTCTCTCCCATACTCGCTCCCGAATGCAAAAAAAAAGCGCCCGGCAATGCTTACGCATTGCAGGACGCCTTTATCCTCGTGGTGTGCAGGCCGCCATTGGCCCACCACCGACTATTTACTTTCTGACTACTCTAATGCAATTCAGATGCCAGCTTTTGCAGCGCGAAATCCGGGGAAAATGTGCGCTCGATCGCTGTTTTTGCACCGGCGAAAGGCATTCATGCCCGTTCATTGTGCAACGGCGATGCCGGTTCGTTTTGCCAGAGCGCCTTCACCGCCAGCAGCGCACGGGCAATTTCCACCATGCGCTGGTTCTTATCCATCGCCATTTTGCGCAGGCAGTGCCAGGCCTGTTCCTCGTTCATCTGTCGATGGGTCATCAGCACGCTTTTGGCTTTATCAATCAACCGACGCTCCTCCAGCGTATCCTTGAGCGAGGCCAACTGGCTGGAGAGCTGCTCCAGCTCCCGCGCCTGCTGGCGCACCAGCGGCAGAAGCTGGCGGTCGAGATGCAACATCAGGTTATCGCTGGCCGGATCGTCACCCGCCGGATCCAGCGCCTGCCGCTCTTCATCATCGAGCAGCAGGTCATCCACCGCCGCCATCAGTTCACCAATCAATGCTTCTTCCAGCCCGCGCATCTGCTCCAGACGCTGGGTTTGCAGCTGGAACCAACGCAGCGCGCTGGCGCCGTCGTCCGCCGGGGGCTGACGAGTACAGGCAAGACGCCGTAATTGTTCAATGGCGATACTTGCCTGACATTCGGTATAAAACAGCATCTTGAGCGGGCTGGTCGCCAGCGATAAAAAGCTGTCAAAACAGGGCTGCTGACCGTCGATACGATCCACCAGGCGTTGGCGCAACTCGCTGCTAAAGCAGCCCAGCGCAAACCCCTGCGCCCCCAGCGCGCGCTCCTGCCCCACCAGCTCTTTGCCCTGCATAAAGCTATACAGCGCCACCAGACTCCCGGCGAGCGTCGGGTCATCGATACTGTCGTTAAGCTGCGGGATGATATTCAGCAGATGGCGGATAGTACGGTTGAACTGGCTGGTTGCCGTTTCCGCCGAGACCTGCAGGCTGGCAACGCTCTCTCTCAGCGACGGTAGCTGTTCCAGCGACCAGACGGCGCGGGCGATGCGCTGGCATAGCCCGCTGGCGGAAGGTAAGTACTGGGGCTGGAGATGGGCCAGCAGTAGGCGAATCTGTTCATCCACCAGCGCAGCGCTGGCGCGACGTTCGGCGGCGTACAATCGCCCCTGCGAACATAACCAGATGTTGGATGCCCCGCGTTCACACTGTAACATATGCACCACGTGGCTTAGCTGGCTGACCAGTTGCCCTTGCTGCGCCAGCTGCCGGAGCTGTGCTTTCTGCACCTGACGCGCGTAACGAAACCACTCGATAGCGCCGGGTGTATCATCTTCACGGTTTATCATGCGCTCTCCCGTTAGAGGATTTTCTTACCATCCTAACGTCTAGCAATAACCGTGCCTTAAAGGAGTTCTGATGCAACGTATCGTCATTATCGCCAACGGTGCTGCCTACGGCAGCGAATCCCTGTTCAATAGCCTGCGTTTAGCCATCGCCCTGCGCGAGCAGCAGGACGATCTGCAGCTACAGCTTTTTCTGATGTCTGATGCCGTGACGGCGGGCCTGCGCGGGCAGAAACCGGCCGAGGGCTACAACATTCAGCAGATGCTGGAAATTCTGACCGCTCAGGGCGTGCCGGTGAAACTGTGTAAGACCTGCACCGACGGGCGCGGCATCACTAGCCTGCCACTGATTGACGGCGTCGAGATTGGCACGCTGGTCGAACTGGCCCAGTGGACGCTGGCGGCCGACAAAGTGCTGACCTTCTGATTGGGCATCGCCAACGCCCTCATCAGCGTAGCCCGCTAAAACCATAGCCATTTAAAGGATATTATTTCACCTCTGCGACATTCCTCACCTCTTTGTCACGACAGCTGAATGGATTCAGGGATATTGTCATTTTTGTTGAAGTGTTACGGCATTTTTTGATCAAAATCAGCATCGGTGAGGTCAGGGTTTGGTGTTATGCGATGAGTGATTTGTGAACAACATCACAGGCAGGATTAACGCGTAGGGAGTGCGTAGACTCATTTGCAGCGGGGTATTTTGGCGATGGTAAAAGCAAGTTTGACGTTATTTGGCGGGGATACGGTAGTGGTGCGTTGTTCAGAACGTTGCCATATTCATTTAATGAGCACGCAGAAGAGCACCAGCAGCAGCGGTTCCGATATTTTAAGCGTGCAGAACGAAGAGAAAGCGTATCTGACCGTGCCTTACAGTGGAACCTGGAATGTGCTGATCGACAGCCACAGCCAGTCTCTTGAGCACTCCATCAGCTACGTTGCCGCCTGATGATTCACCCCGGAAGCACGCACTTCCGGGGTTTTTATTGACTTACTTCCCAGCCACCAGATGCCGCACGTTGCTGATCAGCTCGTTCAGGCCATCGTCCGGCATTCCCAGCTTCTGTAACTCCTGCTCCAGCGAGAAGAGATACTGCGCATTGGTTCCCAATGGTCCACTGGCACGGGCAATCAGTGGCGCAATCAACTGCACACTGGTATCCGACTCATACAGCGGGTGGCGCGGGTCCATAATAAACACCAGCGCGTTGACCGTCCGACCATCATCGAGCGCCAGCTTGCACCAGGTTGGCAGGTAGCAGCCGGTGATCATCTCGCGCTTCCACAGCAGCGACAGCTCGTTTTCAATTTCATCATCTGGCAAGCGGTAGGCCACACCGGTGGTGCGCCCGCCCTCTTTCAGCGCCAGCATACGCCCTGGCTGACAGGCGCTGCCGCGTCCCGCCGTCAGGCGCAAACAGAATGCACGATGCCAGCCCACCAGCGTACCGGTTACCGACTCGCTAAAATTCAGCGCCGGGTTCCACATCAGGGAGCCGTAGCCGAAAATCCATACGGGTCCATTATCTGGCCGACAGGCCAGCGTCGCCGCCAGCGACGCTGCACGTTGTTCAGCAGACCAAAGCAGAGATTCCTCAATGGCGCCAAACGCCGTTGTACAATCCGCCTTCATTAAGAAATCACGCGTTAACACTTTAAACCTCCACCGCCACTTCTCTTCCCTGCTTCACATGCGTTCTTACGGGAACGGATGGCGACCTCCGGAGCTGTCTTTGATGAAATATTATCCAGCTTTATGGTTCAGGATGCAATTTGTCTCCCATTGCGCTCCGCTGTTCAAGCCGGTTTTACCGATAAGTAAAATAGGAAAACCAGCGCATTAATACGCTGTTATTTAAAAAATATTTAGTCAGTATTTTATATTATAGCCATCTATTAGAAAAAATGGCGTTATGGGTAAACTTTAGTAAAAGATCGCAATCCAGGTGGAAAAATTTGTTAATTTACGCAGCTGATTTTTTCTATAATTATAAATACCTGCAGATATGGAGACAAACATGACCCACGTACAAGAGGCGGTGAAAACTCGCCATAAGGAGACGTCGCTCATTTTCCCGCTGGTGGCGCTGGCAATTCTGGCCTTCTGGGGAAGCAGCCAGTCATTGCCAGTGGTTATCGCCATCAATGCCCTGGCGCTAGTGGGTATTCTGAGCAGCGCCTTTAGCGTTGTTCGCCACGCGGACGTACTCGCACACCGTTTAGGCGAGCCCTACGGCTCTCTGATTTTAAGCCTTTCGGTGGTTATTCTTGAGGTGAGCTTAATCTCAGCCCTGATGGCGACGGGCGATGCCGCGCCGACGCTGATGCGCGATACGCTCTACTCCATCATTATGATTGTGACCGGCGGTTTAGTCGGCTTCTCGTTATTGCTCGGTGGCCGCAAGTTTGCCACACAATATATGAACCTGTTTGGTATTAAGCAGTATTTAATTGCCCTATTCCCACTGGCTATTATCGTGCTGGTATTCCCGACCTCACTGCCGGGCGCCAACTTTACCATTGGCCAGTCGCTGCTGGTGGCCCTCATTTCTGCCGCCATGTACGGCGTATTTTTGCTTATTCAAACCAAAACGCACCAGAGCCTGTTTGTCTACGAGCATGAAGATGACAGCGACGACGACGACCCGCACCACGGTAAACCGTCGGCGCACAGCAGCCTGTGGCATGCGGTATGGCTGATTGTTCACCTGATTGCGGTGATTGCCGTCACCAAAATGAACGCCAACCCGCTGGAGACGCTGCTGACCAGCATGAATGCGCCGGTCGCCTTTACCGGCTTCCTGGTGGCGCTGCTGATTCTCTCCCCTGAAGGGCTGGGGGCATTGAAGGCGGTGCTGAACAATCAGGTACAGCGTGCGATGAACCTGTTCTTTGGCTCGGTGCTGGCGACTATCTCACTGACCGTGCCGGTGGTGACGCTGATTGCCTATATGACCGGGAATGAGCTGATGTTTGGTCTTGGCGTGCCGGAGATGATTGTGATGGTCGCCTCGCTGGTGCTGTGCCACATTTCGTTCTCAACCGGGCGTACCAACGTGCTGAACGGCGCGGCGCATCTGGCGCTGTTTGCAGCGTATCTGATGACGATTTTTGCCTGAGTGCCTTTCCCCCGGCGGCGCTTCGCTTGGCCGGGCTACAGGCCATTTACCATCAGGCAACCGTAACAAAAAAGCCGACCCTGAGGTCGGCTTTTTTATTCATCAGCCAAACTTATTTGCTGGTATCCAGCTCGTCGAAGCCTTTCACCAGGTCATCGATAGCTTTCATTTGCTTCAGGAATGGTTCCAGCTTGTCCAGCGGCAGCGCGGACGGGCCGTCGCAGCGTGCGTTTTCCGGATCCGGATGCGCTTCAATGAACAGGCCAGCAATACCTACTGCCATACCCGCGCGCGCCAGCTCGGTAACCTGAGCACGACGACCACCGCTTGCTGCGCCAAACGGGTCGCGGCACTGCAGGGAATGGGTCACGTCGAAGATAACCGGGGAGTTGTTGGACGCTTTTTTCATCACACCAAAGCCCAGCATATCCACAACCAGGTTGTCGTAACCGAAGTTAGAGCCACGGTCGCACAGGATAATCTTGTCGTTACCGCCTTCAATAAACTTGTCGACGATGTTACCCATCTGGCCAGGGCTCACGAACTGTGGTTTCTTAACGTTGATGACCGCGCCGGTTTTCGCCATCGCTTCCACCAGATCGGTCTGGCGAGCGAGGAACGCAGGCAGTTGGATCACGTCAACCACGTCAGCAACCGGCTGCGCCTGGCTTGCTTCGTGAACGTCAGTGATGATTTTCACGCCGAAGGTCTGCTTCAGCTCCTGGAAAATCTTCATCCCCTCTTCCAGGCCTGGACCACGGTAAGAGTGAATGGATGAACGGTTGGCTTTATCAAATGAAGCTTTAAATACGTAAGGGATGCCCAGCTTCTGAGTCACGGTCACGTAGTGTTCGCAGATACGCATCGCCAGATCACGAGACTCCAGCACGTTCATGCCGCCGAAGAGAACAAACGGCAGGTCGTTTGCTACCTTGATATCACCAATGCTAACCACTTTTTCTTTCATAAGATCGCCTTGTTAGGGAATTTTGCGCGATTATAACCGCGTTTGCCGCTAATTAGTGAAGAGTAATTTGCTTATGCGAGATGGTATTAATCTGCGCGCGGATCATTTCGCTAATCGGGTCTTCCGGACATTGCTCAACGAAATAATTCAAATCATTCAGCGCGATATGCTCACATTCAAGCTGTGCATAGATGAGCCCGCGATCGCGAATTTCGTACGGGTCTTCCGGATTAAACTGCAGCAGCGTCTGGCTGGCGCCCAGCGCCAGTTCCATCTGCCGCTCTTCCATCAGCGCCGACTTCAGCGTATCGAGCAGTTTGCGGATCACTTCCGCATTATCCGCTTCATCGAGGTCTTCATTGAACAGCTCAGCCATCGGACCGATGTTGCCTTTCAGCCAGACTTCCAGCGTGTGCTCATCCAACGTGTCGCCGTTAAACGGGTTAATCAGCCACATCTCGGCATCGTCAACGTCAGCGCGCAACAACAGCTGGGTTGGGAAGATAACGGGCACGACCGGAATATCGAGGCTATCGGCAATCCACAGCATGATAGCCCCCAGCGCCACCGCGCTGCCGCGACGGTTTTTCAGTACCTGATCCAGCCACAGCGCGTCGGACAGACGGTATTTGCCGGAGGAATCGCTGAAATTCCACTCATGATAGAAGAGCTCGATCAGGCGCTCCATCTGGCGCATCAGCGTCCAGGATGGGCTAATCTCTTCACGCGCGAGCGCCACCAGGCACTCGAGCTGTTCACGCACCACCTGCGACGGGAAATCATCACGAATGAATTCGGAAATCAGGATCATACCGTCGCAGAGCGGCGCTTTATTAAATTCAAAATCAGCCAGTGACTTCATACCCTACCCTAGCAGCGGAACTTTAGTGATGGCGAGTTTAACGATGATGCACAACACCACCAGCGCCAGCAGAAACGCGACAAAACCGCTCTGCTGACTGCGTGGGCGACGACGGCCCAACGCGACAAACCCTAAAATAATGTAAATGATAACGCCAAACAGCTTCTCAGTCAGCCACGTCCCTTCTTCGGTAAACGGGAAATAGCGCGTCATCACCATCAGCGCCACACCACTGAGCAGCAGAACGCTGTCAACGGTGTGCGGCAGTATGCGCACCCAGCGCGCATCAAACAGTGCACTCTTGTGGTGTTTCCACCAGAAACGTAGTGCGAAAAAGCTCACCGAGACGATAGCCGAGGCGATGTGTAAATAGAGCACCCACAAAAACAGGCTCATGCATGTGCCTCCATGTTCCCGGGCCATTGCGCCAGCGTCAGACGATCGTTATCGCCGTAGTCGCGGCAGGTTTGCGCCTGACAGTATCCGGCGTTGTCGAACAGTGCGCGCACGGCGGCACCCTGTTTCCAGCCATGTTCCAGCAGCATGAAGCCGCCGGGCTCCAGCCACTCGCTGCCTTGGGTGATGATATGTGCAAGGTCAGCCAGACCATGGTCACCGGCCACCAGTGCGGTTTTCGGCTCAAAACGCACGTCACCCTGCGCCAGATGTTCATCCTGCTCGTCGATATACGGCGGGTTGCTGACTATCATCGCAAAACGCTGCGCGTCCAGCGCGCTGAACCAGTCGCTTTGCATAATGGTGATATTGGTGATACTCAGGTGCTCGGCGTTACGTTGGGCAAGCGCGACGGCGTCGGCGATATAATCCACGGCGGTGAACTGGCAGTCCGGACGCTCGCTCGCCAGCGCCAGCGCAACCGCGCCAGTACCGGTGCCGAGATCCAGAATATGACAAGGCGTGGACGGCAGACGTGCCAGCGCCTGTTCGACCAGACACTCAGTGTCCGGGCGCGGAATAAGCGTAGCAGGAGAGACAAACAGCGGCAGCGACCAGAATTCGCGCGTTCCCACCAGATGGGCCACCGGCTCGCCGTTCACGCGGCGCGCCAGCAGCAGCGCCAACGTCTCAGCCTGCGCCGCGTCCAGTTCGGTTTCATCAAACGCGAGGATATAGGTACGCGCTTTTCCGGTCACATGCCCCAGCAGGATTTCCGCGTCACGGCGAGGGCTTTCACCACCCTGTAGCGCCGTCACGGCCTGCTGCAGCCATTGTCGATAGGTCATCATTCCTGCTCGGAGAGCGCCGCCAACTGGTCGGCCTGGTATTCCTGAACGATAGGTTCGATCAGCATATCCAGCTTGCCTTCCATGGTTTCATCCAGACGGTAGAGCGTCAGGTTAATACGGTGGTCGGTCACGCGGCCCTGCGGGAAGTTATAGGTACGGTTACGGTCGCTGCGGTCGCCGCTGCCCAGCAGGTTACGACGCTCAGAGGCTTCCGCCTGCTGACGACGGGCAATTTCCGCCGCGCGGATACGCGAACCCAGCACCGACATCGCTTTGGCTTTGTTTTTATGCTGAGAACGTTCGTCCTGACACTCCACCACGATACCGGTTGGCAAGTGGGTAATACGGATAGCGGAGTCGGTGGTGTTAACGTGCTGACCGCCCGCGCCCGAGGAGCGGAAGGTATCAATACGCAGGTCCGCCGGGTTGATATCCGGTAATTCGGCTTCCGGTACCTCTGGCAGCACGGCTACGGTACAGGCGGAGGTGTGGATACGCCCCTGGGATTCGGTGGCCGGCACGCGCTGCACGCGGTGACCGCCAGACTCAAATTTCAGACGGCCATAAACGCCTTCGCCGCTGATTTTGGCAATCACTTCTTTAAAGCCACCATGCTCGCCTTCGTTGGCGCTCATGATCTCCACGCGCCAGCGGCGTGATTCGGCGTAGCGGCTGTACATGCGGAACAGATCGCCAGCAAACAGCGCCGCTTCGTCACCGCCGGTACCGGCGCGCACTTCGAGGAAGGCATTACGTTCATCGTCCGGATCGCGAGGCAGCAGAAGCACCTGCAGCTGTTGCTCCAGTTCTTCTTCTTTGGCTTTGGCTTCCTGCAGCTCTTCCTGCGCCATTTCGCGCATTTCCGGGTCGTCGAGCATCATCTGGGCGGTTTCAATATCGTCCTGAACCTGACGCCAGTCGGTATAGCAGCGGGCTACGTCGCCCAGCTGTGCGTATTCGCGGGACAGCGCGCGGAAACGGTCCTGATCGGCAATAGTTGCTGCGTCTCCGAGCAGCGCCTGAACTTCTTCATGGCGCTCGTAGAGAGCTTCCAGTTTAGCAACAATAGAAGGCTTCATTGGCGTAAATGCACCTTGTTATAAATAGAGTTGTGCTACTCCAGCCCGAGGCTGTTGCGCAGAATATGCAGGCGTTCATCATCCCCGTCACGGGCGGCCTGCTGAAGAGATTTGGTTGGCGCGTGGATCAGGCGGTTGGTTAATTTCCGCGCCAGATCCTGCATGATGACCTGCGGGTCGCCGCCCTGTTCAAGAGCCGCGATCGCTTTAGCGGTGAGCTCTTCACGCGCCGTTTCAGCCTGGGAACGATAATCACGGATGATTTCGCTGGCGCTTTGCGCGCGGAGCCAGGCCATAAACTCACTGGTTTCCTGCTCAACGATGGTTTCAGCCTGAACCGCGGCGGCTTTGCGCTGCGCGAGGTTATTCTGAATGATGTTTTGCAGGTCATCGACGCTGTAGAGATAGGCGTTGGCGAGTTTCCCCACCTCCGGCTCAACGTCGCGCGGTACGGCAATATCCACCAGCAGCATCGGCTGGTTACGACGCGCTTTCAGCGCGCGCTCCACCATCCCTTTACCAATAATCGGCAGCGGGCTGGCGGTAGAACTGATAATGATATCGGCCTCTTTCAGCCGCTCATCCACGTCGCTCAACGCGATCACTTCGGCCCCGACCTCATCGGCCAGCACCTGTGCACGTTCGCGAGTACGGTTGGCAATCACCATTTTTTTCACATGATGCTCGCGCAGATGGCGCGCCACCAGTTCGATGGTTTCACCGGCGCCGACCAGCAGCACCGTCACCGAAGAGAGTGATTCGAAAATCTGCCGCGCCAGGGTACAGGCCGCAAACGCCACCGACACCGCGCTGGCGCCGATATCCGTTTCCGTGCGTACACGCTTGGCAACAGAGAAGGATTTCTGGAACATGCGTTCCAGCTCGCTGACGTGCAGATGGCCGCGGCTGGAGTCAGCAAACGCTTTTTTAACCTGCCCTAAGATTTGCGGCTCGCCCAGCACCAGCGAGTCCAGCCCGCTGGCAACGCGCATCAGATGACTGACGGCGTCATTATCCTGGTGCCAATAAAGGCTCTGGCGTAGCTCTTCTTCATTCAGGCCGTGGTAATCGCACAGCCAGCGGATAATCGCTTCATGCTGATTATCCTGCTCCTCTACGCTGAGGTAGAGCTCGGTGCGGTTACAGGTCGACAGTACCACGCCTCCTTGCACCATTGGCTGAGCCAGCAGGCTCTCCAGCGCCTGGTCGAGCGTATCTGGCGAAAACGTTACACGTTCTCGCAGCGCTACCGGGGCTGTTTTGTGATTAATGCCAAGAGCTAAAAGGGTCATTGTGCGGGAGTAGTACCAGCGTTGATAAGGTTAGTCTGAGCGCATCATACAGGATGCGCGAGATCAATAAAAGGGACGCCCCCCTTTTGGAGTAATAGGCAGGCCAGGTTAATTTTATGATTTAAGACAACTTGAGCGTAGACGCTGCCCGCAGGCGACGCTAGCATTAAGCGTTATCACTGCAACGCACTTCAAGGATTGTCATGTCTGATTTCCGCCTGATTCGCCTGCTGCCGCTGGCAGCCCTGGTCCTTACCGCTTGTACCACCACTGCGCCAACCGGCCCGGGTAAAAGCCCAACCGCCCCGCAGTGGAAGCAGCACCAGCAGGACGTTCTTCACTTAAGCCAGTATCAGACCCGCGGTGCGTTTGCGTATCTGTCTGACCAGCAAAAGGTTTATGCCCGCTTCTTCTGGCAGCAAACCGGCCAGGACAACTATCGCCTGCTGCTGACCAACCCGCTTGGCAGCACCGAGCTTGAGCTGATTGGCAAACCGGGTTCCGCCCAGTTGACCGATAACAAAGGCCAGCACTATACCGCCGCTGACGGTGAAGAGATGATTGGCAAGCTGACCGGGATGCCGATTCCGCTCAACAGCCTGCGTCAGTGGATCCTCGGCCTGCCGGGCGACGCCACCGACTATAAACTTGACGACCAATATCGTCTGAGTGAACTCAACTACACCCAGAACGGCAAAACCTGGAAAGTGGTGTACGGTGGTTACGACAACAAAACCCAGCCAGCGCTGCCGTCCAACATGGAGCTGACCGAAGGCTCCCAGCGCATCAAGCTGAAGATGGATAACTGGATCGTTAAATGATGACCCGTTGGCCCTCTCCGGCAAAGTTGAACCTATTTTTATACATCACCGGGCAGCGCGCTGACGGCTATCACACGCTGCAGACGCTGTTTCAGTTTCTCGACTACGGCGACACGCTGACCATTGTGCCGCGCCAGGATGGGCAACTGCGACTGCTCACCCCCGTGGACGGCGTGCCGAACGAAGAGAACCTGATTATTCGCGCCGCGCGCCTGCTGATGAAAACTGCCGCCGACAGCCAGCGGCTGGCGGACGGCTGCGGCGCAGACATCAGCATTGAGAAACGCTTGCCGATGGGCGGTGGACTGGGCGGCGGCTCCTCTAACGCGGCGACCGTGCTGGTCGCGCTTAACCATCTGTGGCAATGCGGGCTCTCGGAAGATGAGCTGGCGACCATTGGATTGACGCTCGGTGCCGATGTGCCGGTGTTCGTTCGTGGTCATGCGGCGTTTGCTGAAGGGGTTGGCGAGGTGCTAACGCCGGTAGAGGTTGCGGAAAAATGGTACCTGGTGGCCCACCCGGGCGTCAGCATTCCGACCCCGGTTATCTTCCGCGATCCGGAGCTGCCACGAAACACCCCTGTCAGGTCAATAGAAACGTTATTAAATTGTGAATTCGGCAATGATTGCGAGGTTATCGCAAGAAAACGTTTTCGCGAGGTTGATGATGTGCTTTCCTGGCTGTTAGAATACGCGCCGTCGCGCCTGACTGGAACAGGAGCCTGTGTCTTTGCTGAATTCGACACGGAACTCGCTGCCCGCCAGGTGCTTGAGCAAGCCCCGGAATGGTTGCAAGGCTTTGTGGCGAAAGGTGTAAACCTCTCTCCATTGAAGCAAGCCCTGCTCTGAATCATTCGGTTTCCGTCAGTCATGCTGACGAAAGAAGAATGGTGATGAGTGACCCTGCCGGGCAAACTGAGCTCTGGTGACAACGTCACCCTGTTCCAGACGTTGCATCGCGCTCTTTAATACACCGCCTGGATGAAATCGCGCCTGGCCCGCACAGTTTTTGGCCCGTTTCATCCACCACTGGACGCATGCCTGAGGTTCTTCTCGTGCCTGATATGAAGCTTTTTGCTGGTAACGCCACCCCGGAACTAGCACAACGTATTGCCAACCGCCTGTACACTTCTCTCGGCGACGCCGCTGTAGGTCGCTTTAGCGACGGCGAAGTCAGCGTACAAATTAACGAAAACGTACGCGGTGGTGATATTTTCATCATCCAGTCCACTTGTGCCCCAACTAACGACAACCTGATGGAATTAGTCGTTATGGTAGATGCCCTGCGCCGTGCTTCCGCAGGCCGTATCACCGCCGTTATCCCTTACTTCGGTTATGCTCGCCAGGACCGTCGCGTTCGTTCTGCTCGTGTACCTATCACCGCTAAAGTTGTCGCTGACTTCCTGTCAAGCGTTGGCGTTGACCGCGTACTGACCGTAGACCTGCACGCTGAACAGATCCAGGGCTTCTTCGATGTTCCGGTTGATAACGTATTTGGTAGCCCAATCCTGCTCGAAGATATGCTGCAGCTGAACCTGGATAACCCAATCGTGGTTTCCCCAGACATCGGTGGCGTAGTCCGCGCTCGTGCTATTGCTAAACTGCTGAACGATACCGACATGGCTATCATTGACAAACGTCGCCCACGTGCGAACGTTTCCCAGGTTATGCACATCATCGGTGACGTTGCCGGTCGTGACTGCGTACTGGTTGATGACATGATCGATACCGGTGGCACGCTGTGCAAAGCAGCTGAAGCGCTGAAAGAACGTGGTGCAAAACGCGTATTTGCTTACGCAACCCACCCGATCTTCTCCGGCAATGCGGTGAACAATCTGCGTAACTCCGTCATCGACGAAGTGGTTGTCTGCGATACCATCCCATTAAGTGATGAGATCAAAGCGCTGCCAAACGTTCGTACCCTGACCCTGTCCGGGATGCTGGCCGAAGCGATTCGTCGTATCAGCAACGAAGAATCCATCTCTGCCATGTTCGAACACTAATCGGATTTGGTAAAAAAACCCGCTGCGGCGGGTTTTTTTGTCTGTGTAGTTAATTTGTATGATTTATGCCAACTTCAGCTATCATTCATATGGTAGATGATGCGCTCATGGATGAAACACGACTGTGAATAAATTACTCTCCCCTCACGTTATGCCTTTCCGCGCGCTGATTGACGCCTGCTGGAAAGAGAAATATACCTCCGCGCGGTTTATGCGCGACCTGATTGCCGGTATCACCGTCGGGATTATCGCGATTCCGCTGGCGATGGCGCTGGCAATTGGCAGCGGCGTGGCACCGCAGTACGGCCTGTACACCTCCGCTGTCGCGGGGATTGTTATCGCCCTGACCGGTGGCTCGCGCTTTAGCGTCTCCGGGCCGACGGCAGCCTTCGTGGTTATTCTCTACCCTGTCTCACAGCAGTTTGGCCTGGCGGGCCTACTGGTGGCGACCCTGATGTCTGGGATATTCCTGATCCTCTTTGGCCTGGCCCGCTTTGGCCGCCTGATCGAATATATTCCACTATCGGTGACGCTGGGCTTCACCTCGGGGATTGGTATTACCATCGGGACCATGCAGATTAAAGACTTCCTTGGTCTGCAGATGACACACGTTCCGGAACACTATTTACAGAAGGTGGGCGCGCTGGTGATGGCGCTGCCGACCATTAACGTTGGCGATGCGGCCATTGGCATCGTCACCCTCGGCACACTGATCCTCTGGCCTCGCCTCGGCCTGCGTCTGCCGGGCCACCTGCCCGCGCTGATTGCCGGCTGCGTGGTGATGCTGATTGTGAACCTGCTCGGCGGCCACGTCGCCACCATCGGTTCCCAGTTCCACTACATCCTGGCTGACGGCTCTCAGGGCAACGGTATCCCGCAACTGCTGCCGCAGTTTGTGCTGCCATGGGACATGCCGGGCTCAACCTTTACCTTAAGCTGGGCCTCCATTCATGCTCTGCTGCCAGCGGCGTTTTCTATGGCGATGCTGGGGGCGATTGAATCCCTGCTGTGCGCGGTGGTACTCGACGGCATGACCGGCACCAAGCACAAAGCGAACAGCGAGCTGGTCGGTCAGGGCCTCGGTAATATCATCGCGCCATTCTTTGGCGGCATTACCGCCACCGCGGCCATTGCGCGCTCGGCGGCGAACGTTCGTGCGGGCGCTACCTCACCGGTTTCAGCGGTGATCCACGCCATTCTGGTGATTCTGGCGCTGCTGATTCTGGCTCCGGTGCTCTCCTGGCTTCCGCTGTCGGCGATGGCCGCCCTGCTGCTGATGGTAGCGTGGAACATGAGCGAAGCGCACAAGGTGGTGTACCTGCTGCGCAAAGCGCCGAAAGACGACATTATCGTGATGCTGATCTGCATGTCGCTGACCGTGCTGTTTGATATGGTTATCGCCATCAGCGTTGGGATAGTGTTGGCCTCGCTGCTGTTTATGCGCCGCATTGCGCGCATGACGCGTCTTTCCGCTGTAAACGTCACCGTTCCGGATGATGTGCTGGTGCTGCGCGTGATTGGCCCGCTGTTCTTTGCCGCCGCCGAAGGTCTGTTTAGCGACCTTGAGACGCGTATTGAGGGCAAACGTATCGTGGTGCTGAAATGGGATGCCGTACCGGTGCTGGACGCCGGTGGCCTGGATGCCTTCCAGCGCTTCGTGAAAAAGCTGCCTGAAGGCTGCGAGCTGCGCGTCTCTAACCTGGAGTTCCAGCCGCTTCGCACCATGGCGCGCGCGGGTATTCAGCCGATTCCGGGTCGCCTTACCTTCTTCCCAAACAAGGATGCTGCACTAGCAGACATCATCTAACCGTCTCCCGGCGGCGCTTCGCTTGGCCGGGCTACAAATGATAGGCAAAAAAAATGGCTCCCGAGGGAGCCATTTTTATCGCAACGTGAATGCTTACGCTTTCAGCAGTTGCTCTGCGGTGTCTTTCACGCTTGCCAGCAGAACTTTAACGTCTTCCAGGCAAACCGTTGGGTTCAACAGCGTCAGCTTCAGGCAGGTTACGCCATCAGCTTCGGTCACGCCCACGTTAGCGCTACCGGAAGCCAGCAGAACGTCACCGATACGTTGGTTCAGCAGGGCCACAAACGCGCTGTCGTGGTTTTCCGGACGGAAACGGAACAGCACGCTTGCCAGCTGCGGTTCCATGACCAGTTCCAGATGCGGCTGGGTTTTCACAAACTCAGCAACATCGCGCGCCAGCGTAACGCCGTTATCAATGATTTCGGCATACTGCTTTTTGCCCAGCGCTTCAAGGCCCATCCACAGCTTCAGCGCATCGAAACGACGCGTGGTCTGCAGAGACTTGGACACCAGGTTTGGCACGCCGTGCTCTTCGTCGAAATCAGAGTTCAGGTACGCCGCCTGATAACGCATCAGTTCATAATGACGCGCATCTTTCAGCAGGAACGCCCCGCAGCTGATGGTCTGGAAGAACTGCTTGTGGAAGTCCAGAGTGACGGAGTCAGCCTGCTCAAGTCCATTAAGGAAATGACGATACTTCTCAGACAGCAGTAACGCCCCGCCCCATGCTGCATCGACGTGAACCCAGATCTGCTCTGCGGCGGCCAGCGCGGTAATTTCCGTTAACGGGTCAATCGCGCCCGCATCGGTGGTACCCGCGGTAGCCACAATCGCCATCACCTGTTCGCCGTTGGCTTTCGCCTGCGCCAGCTTCTCTTTCAGGTCGTTGATGTCCATGCGAGAGAAAGCATCAGTTTTCACCAGCGTGACGGACTGATAGCCATGGCCCATCAGCGCCATGTTTTTCTGCACAGAGAAGTGCGCGTTCTCAGAACAGAACACTTTCATCTTGCGCAGGTCGCCGGTAATACCGTCTTGCTGTACAGAGTGCCCCTGACGCGCATAGAACGCATCACGCGCCAGCATCAGGCCCATCAGATTGCTCTGGGTGCCGCCGCTGGTGAACACGCCTGCATCGCCTGCCGGGAAGCCAACCTGGTCACGCAGCCATTCGATCAGTTTGATCTCAATAATGGTGGCGGACGGGCTCTGATCCCAGGAGTCCATGCTCTGGTTGGTGGCGTTAATCAGCACTTCCGCCGCCTGGCTAATGACCAGACTTGGGCAGTGCAGGTGCGCCACGCACTGTGCATGGTGAACGGACAGACTGTCTTTCAGAAAGTATTCAACCGCACGCTCAATGGCGGCCTGGTTGCCCAGGCCTTGAGACGTAAAGTTCAGGTTGATACGTTCACGCAGCTGTTCAACGGTTTTGCCCTGATACATCTCAGGCTGTTTTAACCATTCAACGACCGCTTTTGTACTCTGCTCGATAGCGTCCTGATAGGCAGCAATACTCTGCGCCGAGCCGGACAGAATCGGGTTTACGTCAGACATTCGATCCTACTCCGTTTAAACCGGCTTCACGCCAGCGGCATTCAGGGCGTTTTCAAATTTATCGAGGAAGATTTCCAGCTCATCGTTGGTGATCAGCAGGGATGGCAGCAGGCGCAGTACGCAACCGTTACGACCACCACGTTCCAGGATCAGACCCGCCTGGAAGCATTTCTTCTGCAGCAGCGCAGACAGCTCGCCGTCGGCCGGGAAGCAGCCCATGTGATCCGGCGCTTCGTTAGGCTTAACGATTTCCAGACCGATCATCAGACCCAGACCGCGAACGTGACCGATAACCGGGTAACGTTTCTGCAGCTCAGCCAGTTTGCCTTTCAGCCACTCGCCCTGGGCGGCAACTTTATCGGCAATCTTGTCGTCTTTGAGGATTTTCAGCGTGGTCAGGCCGGTCGCCATCGCCAGCTGGTTGCCGCGGAAGGTACCGGTGTGGTGGCCTGGTGCCCATGCGTCAAACTGCTTTTTAATACCCAGAACCGCCAGTGGCAGACCGCCACCAACCGCTTTAGACATCACGATGATGTCTGGCTCGATACCAGCGTGTTCGAAGGCGAACAGTTTACCGGTACGTGCGAAACCAGCCTGAACCTCATCGAGGATCAGCATGATGCCGTGTTCCTGAGTCACTTTACGGATGCGCTGCAGCCACTCGACCGGAGCCGGGTTCACGCCGCCTTCACCCTGAACGGCTTCAAGAATTACCGCTGCAGGTTTACGCACGCCGCTTTCAACGTCGTTGATCAGGTTTTCGAAGTAGTAGGTCAGCGCTTTCACGCCCGCTTCGCCACCGATACCCAGCGGGCAGCGGTACTCGTGCGGATATGGCATGAACTGCACTTCCGGCATCATGTTGCTGACGGCTTCTTTCGGTGACAGGTTACCGGTCACGGACAGCGCGCCGTGAGTCATACCGTGGTAACCGCCGGAGAAGCTGATGACGCCAGAACGACCGGTCGCTTTTTTCGCCAGTTTGATAGCCGCTTCTACAGCATCCGCGCCGGATGGGCCGGTGAACTGCAGGCAATATTCTTTACCCTCGCCCGGTAACAGGGAGAGTAAATAAGATGAAAATTCATCTTTTAATGGGGTCGTGAGATCAAGCGTATGTAACGGTAAGCCACTCGTGATGACACTTTGAATGCTTTGAAGTACATCAGGATGATTATGACCAAGTGCCAGGGTGCCGGCACCCGCCAGACAGTCAAGGTATTGATTATTTTCAACATCAGTGATCCAGACGCCTTGTGCCTTGGCGATAGCCAGCGGCAGCTTACGTGGATAGCTTCTGACGTTAGATTCAAACTCAGCTTGTCTTGCTAAAAAGGTATCATTGCTCTGTGGTAATGAATTAGCACGTAAAGTATCAATACGGACTTTATCCGTCATCATATCACTCCTACAACCAGGTGTAGATTAACGCCTGATTGAATAAATGGTTATAAGGATTACCTGTAAAAAATCGCGGCTAATATATGTTGTTTTAGCTAAGGACTCAATCATTTATTTTACGCGCTTTTTAGATGCCATTTTTCACTTTAAAATCAAAAGGTAACAACATAAAACCTACAACACCTCAATACCAAATTGTTACCATTTATTTTTAAAAGCTTCAGAGAAATACAAAGCTTGCGATGTAATGATAGCCACCCAATTGTTAAGGTTTTATTATTTTTTTACGTGTCTTTACCGTAAATAAGGTTGAGGATTTCGAATAAAACGGGATTTTTCATTTATTTACTGGGAGATAAATAAAAAAGTCGATCCCCAGGATTAAATCACTTACTATGGCGCGCTTATTTGCACCCCTGTAAATATAGACTAATGCGCAGCACCCGGTAGCGTGTGACGGGCAGAACACGTTATCGACAACAGGATTACTCCTGGGTTGTCATCCAGAAATGTTCGCGGGCGGACATTTCGTAAGGAGAAGGAACCTTCCCTTATGCCGAGAATGAAAATTTTCTAGCCATCTATTATGGCGCCCTGATATGAGAGTGTTATGACCCGCATTTACCCACAATTCATCGTTGCCAAGTTTGGCGGCACCAGCGTTGCTGACTTTGATGCGATGAACCGCAGCGCCAGCATTGTGCTTGCCGATCAAAATGTTCGTTTAGTTGTCCTGTCGGCTTCCGCAGGTGTCACCAACCTACTGGTTGAGCTTTCTGAAGGTCTGGAAAGTCATCAGCAGTTAGATAAGCTTGAGACCCTCCGGACCATTCAATACAACATTATCTCCCGTCTGAAGCAGCCTTCTGTCATCAGCAAAGAAATCGATAATCTCCTCGATAATATTAGCCGTCTGGCGCAAACGGCGATGGTTTCGCCGTCTGACGCATTGAGCGATGAGCTAGTGAGTCACGGGGAATTGATGTCCAGCCTGCTGTTTACGGAAGTGATGCGTGAACGCGGCGTTGAAACCAGCTGGTTTGATGCCCGTAGCGTGATTCGCACCGACTCCACGCACGGCTGCGCTGAACCTCAGGTTAGCGCCGTCGCTGAGTTGGCGGAAACGCATTTGCGTCCGCGTATCGAACAAGAAATCATGATTACCCAGGGTTTTATCGGCCGTGACGCTAACGGTCGCACCACCACGCTGGGTCGTGGCGGCAGCGACTACACGGCTTCCCTGCTGGGCGAAGCGCTGCACGCAGGCCGCGTTGATATCTGGACCGATGTCGCCGGTATCTACACCACCGATCCTCGTATCGCGCCAAACGCGAAACGCATCGACAGCATTTCGTTCTCTGAAGCGAGCGATATGGCAGGCTACGGCGCGAAAGTGCTGCATCCGGCGACGCTGCTGCCAGCGATGCGTAAGAACATTCCGGTGTTTGTGGGCTCCAGTAAAGACACGGCCGCAGGCGGTACGCTGGTATGCTGCACAACGGAGAACCCGCCGCGCTATCGTGCGGTTGCGGTACGCCGCAAGCAGACGCTGCTGCGCCTGCACCGTCTCAACGATCAGCCATCTAACCGTTTTTTAGCGCAGATCTTCACGCTACTGGCTCAGCACAACGTGGCAACGGATCTGGTGACGACATCAGAATCGACCATCGCGCTGGCGCTGGACTCGTCAAATGCGACGTCAGGTGACGATCACACGCTGACCACTGCGCTGTTTACGGCCCTCTCCTCCCACTGCCGTGTGGAAGTAGAAACCGGGTTGGCGCTGGTCACGTTAGTAGGTAATCAACTGACCAAAGAGCTGGGCGTGTGTAACGACGTCTTCTCTCGTCTGGAAGAACATGCGGTGCGGATGATCTGTCACGGCGCGTCTCATAACAACCTTTGCTTCCTGCTGCCAGGCGATGCGGCCGACAGCGCCGTCAAGGCGTTGCACCATCGACTGTTCGAGTAAATTCGACCGTCCTGAAAGCACAAAGTCCCGGCTTTCGGCCAGGACTTTGGAAGTTGTCTGTATGGCTCCCACGGGAGCCATTGTCATATTTAGCTGTGACGGTGAGAGGTATTATCGTTGCGGCGACAGCGTTTGTCGTAGTGGCGTACCCACCAGTATCTGTCGCTCACCTGCTCGTGCCCACCGACACGCGCGCCAACCAGCCAGAGAAGTGCGCCTACAAAGATGCTTAACACCGCACCATGTGCAAAAAACTGAGGTAGGTTAAGCTGCGGCATCTGGTTTAAAATAGAATAACCAACGCCGCCGATCATGACGACCAGACCTAACCCCATGAGCACATTACCGAGTAACGAAGCGTTTTTGCGTTTCATAGTGTCACCTCCGTAGATTGGCTTTGGGTTTAGGGATATATCCCTATTCCTAGTGTGTAAAGTATAGACAACACCGCCAGGGATAAGTGCGCTGGTGATCACAAATAAGAACATCTCATCAACAAATCTTTACATTTAAGTGACTGAAATACTTTTCAATCAGCATTATTCCGGTTGTGAACTATTCAAGTTTTGCCGCTCAGGGCGCTTATTTTTGTCAAGCGGGCCCTCTCGACGTAAACTAGCCGCCGGAAAGATTGCCCACTCAGGAATAACAACGTGACGATTAAACTGATTGTCGGCCTGGCAAACCCCGGCGCAGAGTACGCGGGAACGCGTCATAACGCGGGTGCCTGGTACGTCGATTTGCTGGCAGAGCGTTTTCGCGCGCCGCTGCGTGAAGAGAGTAAGTTTTTTGGCTACACCTCCCGTATTAATTTAGCCGGAGAAGATGTTCGCCTACTGGTGCCGACCACCTTTATGAACCTCAGCGGTAAAGCCGTTGCGGCGCTGGCAACCTTCTATCGCATTAATCCAGATGAAATTCTGGTGGCGCATGACGAGCTGGATCTCCCGCCGGGCGTGGCGAAGTTCAAGCTGGGCGGCGGCCACGGTGGTCACAACGGTCTGAAGGACATCATCAGTAAACTGGGTAATAACCCTAATTTTCACCGCTTACGCATCGGAATTGGTCATCCGGGCGATAAAAGCAAAGTTGTTGGCTTTGTATTAGGTAAGCCGCAGGCGGCCGAACAGAAGCTGATTGACGATGCCGTAGACGAAGCGGCGCGCTGTACCGAGATCTGGCTGAAAGACGGGCTGACTAAAGCGACTAACCGCCTGCACGCCTTTAAAGCACAATAAGTATTCACCAGTACGCTAAAGTATTCAGGTTGCCGCCATCGCAGCAGGATGAAGTACGGTTTTTTTCCTGTATGACGTGTATAATAGGCGGAGTTATTAACTTTTCTACAATCTGTTTTCTATAACAGGTTGAATATCAAAAGATTAAGGTGATTTAAACATGGGATTCAAATGCGGTATCGTTGGTTTGCCAAACGTAGGCAAATCCACCCTGTTCAACGCGCTCACCAAAGCGGGTATTGAAGCGGCGAACTTCCCGTTCTGTACTATCGAGCCGAACACAGGCGTTGTTCCGATGCCCGATCCGCGTCTGGACCAGCTGGCGGAAATCGTTAAACCTCAGCGCATCCTGCCAACTACCATGGAATTCGTTGATATCGCGGGGCTGGTAAAAGGCGCTTCCAAAGGTGAAGGCCTGGGTAACCAGTTCCTGACCAACATCCGCGAAACCGAAGCTATCGGTCACGTTGTGCGTTGCTTCGAGAACGACAATATCATCCACGTGAACAATAAAGTGGACCCGGCTGACGATATCGACGTTATCAACACCGAGCTTGCGCTGTCTGACCTCGACACCTGCGAACGTGCCCTGCACCGCGTGCAGAAAAAAGCCAAAGGCGGCGACAAAGACGCTAAAGCTGAGCAGGCTGCGCTGGAAAAATGTCTGCCACAGCTGGAAAACGCGGGCATGCTGCGCGCGCTGAAAACGCTGACCGAAGAAGACAAAGCGGCCATCAAATACCTGAGCTTCCTGACCCTGAAGCCAACCATGTATATCGCTAACGTCAACGAAGACGGTTTTGAAAACAACCCGTACCTCGACAAAGTGCGCGAAATTGCAGCGGCTGAAGGTTCTGTTGTGGTTGCCGTATGTGCCGCCGTTGAAGCCGATATCGCTGAACTCGACGACGCTGACCGTGAAGAATTCATGGCTGAAATGGGCCTGGAAGAGCCTGGTCTGAACCGCGTTATCCGCGCCGGTTACGAACTGCTGAACCTGCAGACCTACTTCACCGCGGGCGTAAAAGAAGTTCGCGCATGGACCATCCCTGTTGGTGCAACTGCGCCGCAGGCTGCGGGTAAAATCCACACCGATTTCGAAAAAGGCTTTATCCGCGCACAAACCATCGCGTTTGAAGACTTCATCACCTACAAAGGTGAGCAAGGCGCGAAAGAAGCGGGCAAGATGCGTGCAGAAGGGAAAGATTACATCGTTAAAGATGGCGATGTGATGAACTTCTTGTTCAACGTCTAAATACGCTTTCTCGTCTCATGAGGTTTCGCTAAATCTCAATAAGACGAAAAAACCGTTGAAAACCACGCGCTTGCGTGGTTTTTTTATTGTCAATGAATCTCATTACATCCTATGTAAACCCAATCAAAAAGGAGTACATAAGTGAGTACAATGTCAGTATAGAAAACATACAGGAGTCAATATACTCACTGACACCCGCAGCCGTACAGCCAAGCCCAAAGAAAAGCGCTATCGGTTTAAGCTAGATGGCAAATCCAGCATGTTTGCTATCGGCGGGTATCCAGCCGTCAAACTTGTCGAAGCCCGCGAAAAGTGCGAACAGGCACGCAGGTTAGGTTCTGAAGGAGTAAACCCTGAATCGCCACGGGTTTAACAGACACCTCAGAGTCATTTAAGATGGCTTAAAGA
>NZ_JAPKIB010000016.1:0-98377 GCF_036759925.1 Kluyvera sp. CHPC 1.2972
CTTTAAGCCATCTTAAATGACTCTGAGGTGTCTGTTAAACCCGTGGCGATTCAATACCTTAGAACGGTATAATGCTCAGATTAGAGCGGCGAGTATCGCATGTTTGTCAATCTTAGAGGGCAAAGACGTTAAACGTGTTTTTTGCGAATTTCACGATGATTTTGTGATTGAAAAAGTTGTCGCTAATGATATTCATTACACATTTGTGCAAGTCAAAACTAAGGAGAAGCTTCGTGAAATATGGAAACTTCGAGATGTTTTTGGAATCTTAAAAAGAAAAAGTGCAAAAAACCCTCAAACCAATGAAATGATCAGAGATAGTTTTGTTGGGAAATTATTGCAGCACACGACTAATTTTGAGGATTCCTGCAAAGAGGTTGTTTTGCTTACAAATACGCATGTTGACGAAGATATAGAGAACATTATTAATGACATATCATCTGAAACTTTTTCAAACACACATTGCAAGCTAATTATTGACTCATTTAATAACTGCTTTATCTCAATTCAGAATGAACAAAAAGAGTTAGGAATTGACGCAATAAAACACAAGCTTAAGAAATTAAGGTTCGAAACTGATGTAGAATATATAAAGAGCAAACATGAAACATTTGAGATACTTGCAAAAGAGAAGATTTTTAAATTTAGCGAAATAGAACTATCGCATAGTGAAGCTAAAGAAATACTTTTTTCCCTCTTAGCTCTTGTAAATTCTAAGTCTAGTGTAAAAATCAATGACTGCTCAAAAGAAAATATAGAAAAACTCGCAGGAGTTGATATCAATGACCTTCTAGAAGTTTTAAGCATCTCTAAACGTGCTTATTATGATTTCTTAGAGAATGGTGATGAACATGCTTTAAAATCAGCATCAGTAATTGAAAGATTACTGAGAAAAGCAGGAGCCAGCGACATCGAAGTGGATTTTTTTACCAGATGCAAGATCAAATGGGATCAGTGGCTAAGGAATAACAGACACATTATATCTGAATTAGATTACATCACACTTGAAAGAGAGATTAATTCAACTTTGGATAAACTAACCTTCATGCATGGAAGTTTATTTATTTCAAACTTGAGAACATTCATAGATGAATTATATGATTTATTACATAAGCATAATTTACTTCATTCTTTAGATAAAGAGACTTTAATAGGAAGTCTTTTTTCCAGATTAGTAGAGCGTTCAAAATGAACTATGATGAATTTTTTGACACTATATCCCATAAAGAAATTAGAATTGATATAAAATACATTGATAAGCAAGAGAGCACAGGACTAAACAATGAGGCTCTATTTCAATTGCCTTTAATAGCTCTGATTATACTTCTTTTATCTAAAAATCGTGTTAAACCTCGTGCTTGCGAAGTCGGTAGCCTAATAGGTATACTTTTAGAAGATGTGATGCTGGGGTTTAAAGGATCATCACAACTATTAGGTTGGTCAGCTAATCTTAGAATACGTACAGTAACTGCATTACAATTTCTTGAATCTGTACAACTAGTTATTTTAGATGAGAGCAGTAAAAAGTTAAATATTACCAAGTTAGGGAAGAAAGTTATCGATAAAGCATTTTTATATGAAAGCGATTTATCTTATAATCTCGCATTAATAGAAAGGTCATATAGAAATTACTGTGTTGATTCAACATTGGACGGTGAATTATTATGAAGCTGATAAGTATAAAAATTAAAGGTAGAGATATAGTCGGCCTTGAATCCGAAGAGCTAATCTTTGGGACAAACATAACTGAATTTTATGGCCCCAATGGATGTGGAAAAACACCATTATTACAATCAATCTCTTATTGCCTAGGATACCCGTGCAAATTTAGGGATGATATTTATAAACTATGCAAATCTGCCACTCTTACGTTCACTATAGCTAATAATATTTTTCGTGCCACAAGGGACTTTGAAAATACCGATTTCATTTTAGCATTAGAACAAAATGAAGAGACATTAAGATTTTACAACCAAGCTGACTATTCAAAACATATCTTTGAATTGTTATCACTCAGTTATCCATCGCTTCTTACAACGCAGAATAAACAGTCTTATCCCTATTTATCAACTATTCTTCCTATATTCTATCTTGATCAAGATTTAGGTTACTCAAAATTTTATTATTCACCCGGTAACTTCATAAGAGATCAATTTTCTGAAATGCTCAGAATCGTATTTTCGTTGCCTGAAAAACACTCTTTTGACGCTAAAAAGAAAGCAATTAATATTACAGAAGAGTTAAAATATCTTGATAACTCATTAGCAGTACAAAGGAGAAATATTGAAATAGCTAAAGGAACTCACAAAGACAAAAATATTGAGGCAATTGATAGCTCTATTGATAATTTAAAAAATGAACTTTCTGAATTAAAAAACAGTAAATCATTAAAAAATGATTCTCTATTTAGCATAGAGGCGGTAATAAAAAAACAAAAAGAAAATTTAAATGATCTGAAATCCAAACTAAACTTCATGGAAAGGAGAGAGTCTTCATTGTTACAGATAATGAAGGAGATCAATACTGAAATAGAAACTCTAAACCTTAATGAAGAAGCCAAGAGAATATTCCGTTCTTTCGAGGAAATTTGCCCATCTCTTGATTGCAAAATGTTCTCCCGCAGCTCTGAAAGCTACGCAAAACATCTGTTATATCTAAAAGATCAAATTAAAGACATTGAAAGAAGTTTAAATTTAGATAGTGATCGACATGACAAGATAGAACAAGAAATTTTATACACCAGTAAGACCATTGAAGATCTTGGTACTATGAGAAATAACATCATAGAAGAGGAGGACATATCCTCAGTAATTGATGCCATTTCCGAAATATCATCTATGCTATTTAAGTTGCAATTAGAAAAAAACGAGTTAAATAAAATAGCATTATTAGAAGATAAATATGTAGAAATGCTTAATAAGCGTGAATATGCTTTAGATGAATTAGCTGGACTCGAAAAAAATAGACAATCAATACCGAGATTGGCGAAAATAAAAACAACTCTACGAGATAAATTTATCAACTGGTTGAAGGTTTTAAAAACTCCAAATATTGATTTCAATGTCACGTTTGAAAATGATTTTAGCCCTATTATGGGCTATGAAACATTGGAACAATTAAAAGGAAGCACTAAAGTTAGAGCAATACTTGCATATAGAACAGCATTAATAGAAAGCATGCTTGAACTGGACTGTAAATCCTTCATGTTTGCGATATTTGACACACCAAAGCAACATGAAATACATTATGAAGACATAGACAACTTTATCATTCATTTGAAAACCCTTTCTAAAAGATACAATTTCCAGTTTATTTTTTCATCCACCGAATACAAATACGAAGGTGATGAAAATGATGTCTTGTTAACACCAAAATATCCTGGAGAACAACACAACATGTTTTTAATGAGATATTAATTAATATTTCGCCCATATTTATAAGAATAAACATGGGCTTTTTACATCCATAATCCGTATGATTCAAAATACTAATCTTAGCTTCAGTTAGTAATGTCGGTTGGTTTTTCTTCATATTTCCCGTTTCGTCAGTTCGCTGCAAATTCAGCTGGCGTCAGGTAATCCAGCGATGAATGTGGACAGCACTCGTTATAATCCTGCCGCCAGTCATTAATCGTTTTCCTGGCATAAGCAATATCGCTGAACCAGTGCTCGTTCAGGCATTCATCTCTGAATCGTCCGTTAAAACTCTCAATAAACCCGTTCTGAGTCGGCTTGCCCGGCTGGATAAGCCGTAGTTCCACACCATGCTCAAAGGCCCATTGATCGAGCGCGCGGCAGGTAAATTCCGGGCCCTGATCGGTTCTTATTATCGCCGGATAGCCCCGAAACAGTGCGATGCTGTCCAGAATACGCGTGACCTGAACGCCTGAAACCCCAAAAGCAGCGGTGATCGTCAGACACTCCTTTGTGAAATCATCCACACAGGCCAGGCACTTGATCCTGCGACCGTTGGCCAGTGCGTCCATAACGAAATCCATCGACCATGTCAGGTTCGGCGCATCCGGCCGCAGAAGCGGAAACCGTTCGATCTCCAACCCTTTACGGCGTCGTCTGCCTTTTACGCTCAGTCCATTAAGATGGTAAATACGGTATACCCGCTTGTGATTGACGTGAAGACCCTCCCGACGCAGCAACTGCCAGATGCGCCGATAACCAAAACGTCTGCGTTCAAGCGCCAGCTCAGTAATACGCCCTGATAAATGTGCATCAGCAGATGGACGCTGAGCATCATAACGACAGCTCGACAGGGACAAACCTGTAAGCCTGCAGGCACGACGTTGCGACAGACCGGTCGCATCACACATCAACATCACGGCTTCCCGCTTCTGGTCTATCGTCAGTACTTTCGCCCCAGAGCCACATAAAGCGCCTCCTTATCCAGCATGGCTTCGGCAAGCCGCTTCTTGAGGCGAGCGTTCTCCTCTTCAAGAGATTTAAGCCGCTTCACCTCAGGAACGTCAATGCCACCAAACTTCTTGCGTCAGGTGTAGAAAGTGGCATCGGAAATGGCGTGCTTACGGCAGAGCTCAAGGGCAGAAACTCCGGCCTCCGCTTCGCGGAGAATACTGATGGTCTGTTCGTCGGAAAAACGCTTCTTCATGGGGATGTCCTCATGTGGCTTAGGAAGACATTACTAACATCGGGGTGTGTTAATCAACGGGGAGCAGGTCAGGTTCTCCCGCTCCCACAGATCGGCTTCTATTTGCTGTGCGCTTTTGGCCCCCCCCAGCACCACAGCATGATGGGCAAGAAAGCGGAAAACAGACTGCTTATCGGTAAAAGTCTGGTTGAGAAAAATGTTGTCCCGAGCAATGAGCATTGACCTATCTCTCCCTGCAAATATTCTCGATTAGGTTAAGTCGATATTAAGCTTTCTGGCGGGAACAAACCGAGATGCGTGTTCCGCCCGCGGGAGGAACACGATTCTTTATAACAAGGGGAAAAAAGCGAGCGGGATCAAAAAAGCATCAGGATTTGTGAGCGTGGAAGGAATTGGCTCAGCGCAGGCAACTTGCACCGCCCGATGGCGCTACGCTTATCGGGCCTACATTGTTCAGGATATCTGTTAACTCACCCTTTCAATTTCGGATCCAGCGCGTCGCGCAGGCCGTCACCCAGCAGGTTAAACGCCAGCACCGTCAGGAAAATCGCCAGCGCCGGGAAGACTGCGACGTGTGGCGCAATCACCATATCCGCGCGCGCTTCGTTAAGCATCGCTCCCCATTCAGGCGTCGGCGGCTGTGCGCCGAGGCCGAGAAACGACAGGCTAGCGGCGGAGATAATCGACACCCCGATACGCATGGTGAAATAGACCACGATAGAAGAGACCGTGCCGGGCAGGATGTGCTGGAACAGGATCACGCGGTCGCTGGCGCCGATGCTGCGCGCCGACTCGATAAAGGTTTGCTGCTTCAGCACCAGCGTATTGCCGCGCACCAGGCGGGCAAAGGCCGGAACCGAGAAAATCGCCACGGCGATAATCACGTTGGTCATGCCGCTGCCCATAATCGCGACCACAGCAATCGCCAGTAAAATGCCGGGGAAGGCAAACAGCACATCGCAGATGCGCATGATGATGCGGTCCCACCAGCCTTCGTAGTAGCCCGCCAGCAGCCCGAGTACGGTGCCAATCAGCGAGCCAATCAATACCGCAAATACGCCCGCGGTAAGCGAGATTTGCGCGCCCACCAGCACCCGACTGAAAATATCGCGCCCTAATGAATCTACGCCGAACCAGTGGATCAGCGATGGGCCGTCGTTCAGGCGGTCATAATCGAAGTAGTTTTCCGCATCAAACGGCGCAATCCACGGTGCCACCACCGCCACGATAATTAGCAGCAGTACGAAAATGCCGGAAGCCATCGCCACCGGCTGCTGGCGAAAGCGCCGCCAGAATTCTCGCCACGGCGTGCGCGTCGTCCCCGCTTGCATCACCGGCATGGCGTTAAGCACCGCCTGCCGACGCCAATTGAATAATCGCACGTTATTTATACCTGATAGCCGGGTTAATGGCGGCGTAGAGCACATCCACCACTAAGTTGATAAGAATAAACTCCAGCGAAAACAGCAGTACCTCAGCCTGAATCACCGGGTAATCACGCATCTCCACCGAATCCACCAGCAGGCGTCCAAGCCCCGGCCAGTTAAAGACTTTCTCTACCACAATCGAGCCGCCGAGCAGGAAGCCAAACTGCAGCCCCATCATCGTCACCACTGGGATCATGGCGTTACGCAGCCCGTGTTTCAGCACCACCACTTTTTCGCTCACCCCTTTGGCGCGGGCGGTACGCATATAGTCTTCATTGAGCACGTCAACAAACGAGGCGCGGGTAAAGCGCGCCATCACCGAGGCCACGGCGGCACCGAGAGTGATTGACGGCAGAATGTAGTGCTGCCAGCTGTCGGCGCCCACGGTCGGCAGCCAGCCAAGCTCAACGGAGAAAATTTGCATCAGCAGCATCCCCAGCGCAAACGCCGGGAAGGAGATCCCGGTAACCGCCAGCGCCATGCCGAGACGATCCGGCCAGCGGTTGCGCCACACCGCGGCGGCAATCCCCGCGGCCATACCAAAAATCACCGCCCAGACCATGCTGGCGAGGGTCAGTAAAAGCGTTGGCAGAAAGCGGCTGGCAATCTCCTCAGAAACGGGACGGCGTGACACCATTGAGATGCCAAAATCACCCTGCACCGCATGGGTGATGTAGTGCCAGAACTGAACGTACAGCGGCTGATCCAACCCCAACTGCTGGCGAACCATCGCGATAACCTGCGCGTCCGCTTCCGGCCCGGCAATCAGTCGCGCCGGGTCGCCGGGAAGCAGATGGACAAATAAAAACACCAGCACCGCCACGATAAACAGCGTCGGGATCAGGCCGAGCAGGCGTTTAAGAACATAGTTAAGCATGACTCTCCTTGCCGTAAGCTCCCTGCGCCATCATGACGCAGGGAGACGTCGCTTACTTCAAATCCGCATCGTCAAAGCTAAAGCCCGTGTCCGGCATAATATAGAACCCGGTCAATGACTTGCTGTGCGCCGAAACCAGTTTCTCTACCACCAGCGGCACCCACGGCGACTCTTTCCAGATAATATCCTGGGCCTCTTTGTAGAGCCGCGCTTTTTCTTTCGCATCCGTCGTTTGCAGCGCCGCCGTCAGGTCTTTATCCACCTGCGGGTTGCTGTAGAACGCGGTATTAAACTGGGTTGGCGGCCAGTTAGACGAGGCAAACAGCGGCGACAGCGCCCAATCGGCTTCACCCGTTGAGGCGGACCAGCCGGTGTAGAACATTCTCACACCGCTCTCTTTCTGCCCTTTCGCTTCCACTTCCGCCGCACGCTGGCCGGCATCCATCGCCGTCACCTGTGCTTTAATACCAATTTGCGCCAGCTGCTGCTGGGTAAACTGCAGCACCTTCTGCGCGGTACTGTGGTTGTGTGACGACCAGAGCGTGGTGCTAAAGCCGTTCGGGTAGCCCGCCTCTTTCAGCAGCGCTTTGGCTTTTGCCGGGTCGTACGGCCACGGCTGATACTGCTGAGCGTAGGCGATAGACGGCGGCACCACGCCGGTAGCCGGGGTCGCGTAGCCCGCGAAGGCCACCTTCACCAGCGCCTGACGGTTGATGGCGTAGTTAATCGCCTCGCGCACCTTCGGATTATCAAACGGCTTTTGCGTCACGTTCATGCTGATATAGCGCTGCATAATCGATGGGCTCGCCACCAGTTCAAGCTGGCTGTTTTTGGCCAGCAGCGCCGCCTGCTCGTAAGGGATGGGGAAGGCAAACTGCGCCTCGCCGGTTTGCAGCATCGCGGCACGCGTGTTGTTATCAACCACTGGACGCCAGGTGATGGAATCAAGCTTCGGTAGCCCTTGCTGCCAGTAGCCAGCAAATTTGCTGACCTTCACGAAGTCAGTCTGGTTCCAGGTGTCGAGCTTATACGGCCCGGTTCCCACCGGATGGAAGCCAATTTCATTGCCGTATTTCTTCAGCGCCGCCGGGGAGATCATCGCCGTTGCCGGGTGGGCCAGAATATTGATAAACGCCGAGAATGGCTGCTTTAAGGTGATCTTCACCGTCTGGTCGTCAACGACCTCGGTTTTATCAATGTTTTTATACAGGTTATAGCGCTTGAGGTGGCTATCCGGGTTGCTGGCGCGATCGAGGTTAACCTTCACCGCCTCGGCGTTAAAATCGGTGCCGTCCTGGAATTCGACTCCCTGACGTAGCTTCAGAGTGTAGACCTTACCATCGTCAGAAACGGTGTAACTTTCCGCCAGTACGTTCTGCAGCTTCATCTCTTTATCAAGACCAAACAGCCCCTGATAGAACGATTTCGCCACCGCCTGCGACAGCGTGTCGTTGGCATCATATGGGTCAAGCGTGGTGAAGTTGGAGCCTACCGCCACGACCACATCTTTTGCCGCGAACGCGGGAGAAGCCGCCAGCGCGGAAGCCACGCCCAGTGCGACCAGCCATTTACGTGAAACGCGTTGTGTCATGTTGTCCCCTGCCTATGGTTTTATTATCTATTGATCAGCGCACTGCTAGCCGGCTCCCTGGCGACATAGTGCCCCGGTGAAACCTGTTGCAAATTAATGGGTTCGACTTCTTCACCCCGTTTGTAGATATTGCCCGGCAGATCGTCCGACAGCAGCACGCGCTGCGGCCGCCGATGGGCCGGGTCCGCCACCGGTACGGCGGCGAGCAGCTTACGGGTATACGGATGCTGCGGGTTTTCAAACACCGCGCGGCGCGGGCCAATTTCCACGATGCGCCCGCGGTACATCACCGCCACGCGGTGGCTAATGCGCTCAACCACCGCCATATCATGCGAAATAAACAGAAATGCGATGCCCATCTCCCGCTGGAGCGACAGCAGCAGATTGATGATCTGCGCGCGAATCGAGACGTCCAGCGCCGAGACCGATTCATCGGCAATCACCACCTTCGGGTTCAGCGCCAGCGCGCGGGCAATGCAGATACGCTGCCGCTGGCCGCCGGAAAACTCATGCGGATAGCGCCACGCGTGCTCCGGCTGTAGGCCCACGCGCTGCAATAGCCACTCCACCCGCTGCTGTAGCGCCTCGCCCTGCAACGCCCCATGAATGCGCAGCGGCTCCATAATCGAGAAGCCGACGGTGTGGCGCGGGTCGAGCGAGGCGTACGGGTCCTGGAAGATAAACTGAATATCGCGGCGCAGCGGCTGAAGCTGATGCGCCGAGAGCGTATCAATGCGCTCGCCGTTAAAGGTAATGGTGCCGCTTTGCGACTCCACCAGCCGCAGCAGCGCCCGCCCGGTGGTGGATTTTCCGCAACCGGATTCCCCCACCAGCGCCAGCGTCTCGCCAGGCCATAAATCAAAACTGACGTTTTCTACCGCGTGCACTTCACGAGTGACGCGGTTCAGAATGCCACCGCGCAGCGGGAAACGCGCCACCAGATTGCGCACCTTGAGAATCGGTTTGCCGTCGACAACGGTGTCTTGCTGCTGCGGTTCACTCTTCTGTGCATTGAAATCCGGGAAGCTTTTAGGATAGTCGCTGCCGCGCATCGCGCCCAGACGTGGGACGGCTGCCAGCAAACGGCGCGTGTACGGGTGCTGCGGCGCGGTAAATATCTCGTCCACCAGCCCGCTTTCAACCACTTCGCCCTGATGCATCACCAGCACCCGGTCGGCGATTTCTGCCACCACGCCCATATCGTGAGTGATGAAAATCACCCCCATCGACATCTCTTTTTGCAGCACGTCGATAAGCTGCAGGATCTGCGCCTGAATCGTCACGTCCAGTGCGGTGGTTGGTTCGTCGGCAATCAGCACCGCCGGGCGGCACGACAGCGCCATCGCAATCATCACCCGCTGGCGCATGCCGCCGGAAAGCTGATGCGGGTAGCGTGACAGCATGGCCTGCGCTTCCGGAATGCGCACCTTATCGAGCATTTTTTTCGCCTCGGCCAGCGCCTCTTCGCGCCCAAGTCCCTGATGCAGACGAATAGACTCGGCAATTTGCTCGCCGATGGTAAACACCGGGTTCAGCGAGGTCATCGGCTCCTGGAAGATCATGGCGATGTCGGCACCGCGCACGCTGCGCATTTGCGTTGGCGTTTGCTCCTGAAGATCAATAACCTCGCGGTTACGTCGGCGCAGCAGCAGGCTATCCATGTTCACCTGGCTGCCGGACTGCTCCAGCAGGCGCATTAATGCCAGCGCCGTGACCGATTTCCCCGAGCCGGACTCCCCCACAATCGCCAGCGTTTCACCGCGATTAAGATGAAAAGAGAGCTGATGCACGGCACGCACGGGCTGCCCGTCCTGACGAAACGTCACATTCAGGTTCTCAACACTCAGCACCTGCACGTTATCAAGCTCAGCGGAATGCGGCACGGTAACTCCTTCTATTCCTTATAGATACCAATGGTCGGCGTATCACCGGCGTAGGCCCAGGCGCGGTACATACCTTCGCTGTTAAACGGCAGCACCACGTTGCCTTCGCGGTCGATGGCGATAAGGCCGCCGCTGCCGCCAAGCGCGGGCAGCTTTTCCATCACCACACGCTCGCAGGCCTCGTAAAGGCTGAGGTTGCCGTACTCCATCAACGCGGCGATGTCGTACGCCGCCAGCGTACGGATAAAGACTTCGCCCGTGCCGGTGCAAGAGACCGCGACGCTGGCGTTATTGGCATAGCACCCCGCCCCCACCAGCGGGCTGTCGCCCACCCGGCCGGGCAGTTTGTTGGTCATCCCGCCGGTCGAGGTGGCCGCCGCCAGGTTGCCGTTGAGATCCAGGGCGACGGCACCCACCGTGCCCATCTTTTGCTGCTCATCCAGTGGAGCGGCATCGTGGTCGAGAATAAAGTCGCCGTTGCTGCGGGCCACCAGCAGTTGCTGGAAGCGCTCGTCGGTGGAGAACAGTGAATTATTCACCAGCTCCATTCCCTGCGACTGCGCAAAGGCTTCTGCCCCCTCGCCAATCAGCATCACGTGCGGGCTGTTTTCCAGCACGCTTCTGGCCGCCAGCACCGGGTTGCGCAGATGTTTTACGCCGGCAACGGCCCCCGCCTGCAGCGAGTAGCCGTCCATCACGCAGGCGTCCAGTTCATGCGTCTCTGCCGAGGTGAAGACCGCGCCAATCCCAGCGTTAAACAGTGGGCACTCTTCAAGCTGGCGTACCGCTTCGGTGACCGCATCCAGCGCGCTCACTCCAGACTCCAGCATGCCCTGTACGCTTTCGACGATGCCGGAAAGCGCGGTGACGTATTGTTGTTCTTTTTCTGCCGACAGCTGGCTGCGGCTAATTGCGCCAGCCCCGCCGTGTATTGCAATGACTGCCTTGCCCATTAAGCGATCCCTTACCTCATTTTCTTTATAGATATCATTATAGTGCCTCTGTTCCTATATCAATTTTGAATATAGAAATAGCATCCCGCATAGTGAGGTACACCACAGGTGGCATACTGTCGGTAAGGCTTTTCTGCCATAATGTGCGCATTCGAACGTTTCCCGCAGGAGTTTACCCATGGATTTTACCGCCGGACTGATGTCGCTTGATACCGCGTTGAGCCAAATGCTTGATCAGATTACCCCGCTGCACGAGCGCGAGTCGGTACCGCTGCTGAAGGCTTTTGGTCGCATTACCGCGAGCGATATCGTCTCCCCGTTGGACGTACCGGGTTTTGATAACTCGGCAATGGATGGCTATGCGGTGCGTCTGGCCGACCTCGCGGCGAAGACGCCGCTGACGGTGGCAGGTAAAGCTTTTGCCGGTCAGCCGTTCCACGGTGAATGGCCTGCCGGTACCTGTATTCGCATTATGACCGGCGCGCCGGTGCCTGCGGGCTGTGACGCGGTGGTGATGCAGGAAGAGACGGAGCAAACCGACGACGGTATTCGTTTTACCGCCCACGTTAAAGCCAACCAGAACATTCGCCGTCGCGGCGAAGACATCGCTAACGGCGCGGTCGTGTTCCCTGCCGGAACTCGTTTAACCGTCGCCGAACTGCCGGTGCTGGCATCGCTCGGCATCGCTGAGGTGGACGTGGTGCGTAAAATCCGTGTCGCGCTGTTCTCCACCGGCGATGAGCTGCAGCTGCCGGGCCAGCCGCTGGGCGATGGACAAATCTATGACACCAACCGTCTGGCGGTGCACCTGATGCTGGAACAGCTGGGTTGCGAGGTGATTAATCTCGGCATCATTCGTGATGATCCGGACCAGTTGCGCCAGACCTTTATCCAGGCCGATCAACAGGCCGACGTGGTAATAAGCTCCGGCGGTGTTTCCGTCGGTGAAGCCGACTACACCAAAACCATCCTCGATGAGCTGGGTGAAATCAGCTTCTGGAAGCTCGCCATCAAACCGGGTAAACCGTTCGCCTTTGGTAAGCTTAACCATAGCTGGTTCTGCGGTCTGCCGGGCAACCCGGTTTCCGCGACGTTGACTTTCTATCAGCTGGTACAGCCGCTGCTGGCCAAGCTGAGCGCCGGTAGCGTGGCAACCCAGGCGCCACGTCTGCGCGTACGCACCACCGACCGCCTGAAAAAATCACCGGGTCGCCTCGACTTCCAGCGCGGTCTGCTGACCCGCAATGAAAACGGCGAGCTGACCGTTTCCACCACCGGCCATCAGGGTTCCCACATCTTCAGTTCGTTCAGCCAGGGCAACTGCTTTATCGTGCTGGAGCGCGAACGCGGTCACGTTGAGCCGGGCGAATGGGTAGAGGTGGAGCCGTTTAACCATCTGCTGGGAGGCCTGTAATGGCAGCGGAGCTTAGCGATGCGGAGATGATGCGCTATAACCGGCAAATCATCCTGCGCGACTTCGATTTTGACGGTCAGGAGCGGCTGAAAGCGGCTCGCGTGCTGGTCGTCGGCCTCGGCGGGCTGGGCTGCGCGGCCACGCAGTATCTGGCAGCCGCAGGTGTTGGCGAGCTGACGCTACTCGACTTCGATACCGTTTCGCTCTCCAACCTACAGCGCCAGACGCTGCACAGCGATGCCACCATCGGTCAACCAAAGGTGGACTCCGCACGCGAGGCGCTGACGCGCATTAACCCGCACGTTAGGCTGAATACGCTAAATGCGATGCTGGAAGAAGCGGCGCTGTGGGCGCAGATTGCCGAACACGACCTGGTGCTCGACTGTACCGACAACGTGACCATTCGCAATCAGCTCAACGCGGGCTGTTTCCAGCACAAAATCCCGCTGGTGTCCGGGGCGGCGATTCGGATGGAAGGTCAGATCAGCGTCTTTACGTACCAGGAGGACGAGCCGTGCTACCGCTGCCTGAGCCGCCTGTTTGGCGAGAACGCATTAACCTGCGTGGAAGCTGGGGTGATGTCACCGCTGGTTGGCGTGATTGGTGCAATGCAGGCAATGGAAGCGATTAAAGTGCTGACCCATTACGGGGTGCCTGCCGCGGGGAAAATCGTGATGTACGACGCAATGCGCTGTCAGTTCAGAGAGATGAAACTGATGCGTAGCCCGACGTGTGAGGTGTGCGGGTAGGCTTCGGCGTAGCCCTCTCCCCAATGGGGAGAGGGAACCGATCGGCGAATCCATCGTAGCCCGGCCGAGCGAATGCGACGCCGGGAATCAGCTCCGAGCCGCCCCGGGGTCGGCATAAATGCCTCGCCCGGGCTACGCGCTACAGCGACGTACGTCCGAACGCCGTCTGCCAGTCCTGCTCAAACTTCGCCACCGCCGCATCAACCGCCGGGTAGCTAATCAGCTGCTGCGCCACATCGAGCGGCAGCGTGATTGACTGGCAGCCCGCCAGCAGGCAGTCCAGTGCCTGGCGCGGTGTTTTAAAGCTTGCGGCCAGTACTTTTGCCTGCGGCGCGTGCAGGGTCAGCAGGTCCTGTAATTCACACACCGTCTGAATCCCGTTGCCGCCCTGGGCATCCACGCGGTTGACGTAGGGCGCGACGTAATCGGCCCCCGCCAGCGCCGATAACAGCCCCTGCGCCGCACCGTAAACGGCCGTACCGAGCGTTGGGATACCTTCCGCTTTCAATAGCTTAATCGCCGCCAGACCTTCCGCCGTCACCGGCACTTTCACGACCAGATCGGGAATAATTGCCCGCAGCTTGCGCGCATCCGCCACCATGCCATCCGCCGTGGTCGCCATCACCTGGGCAAACAGTCGGCCTTTACCGCCCATGGCGTCCAGTAGCTCCGGCAGCAGTGCGTCCAGCGGCGTCTTACCTGCCGCCACGATGCTTGGGTTTGTGGTCACGCCCGCCAGTGGGAAAACGCGCGCCAGCTTCTTCACTGCAGCGACGTCGGAGGTGTCGAGATAGAGTTCCATGATGTGTCCTTAAACCGTGATATTGAGCATGGAATAACATTACCACAGCAAAACCTCTTCTTAAGTTGACTCACGTCAAGATAACTTTCATTCGAAAGTATTTTAATCTTTATACGAAAGAAGAGGGCAGCATATGATTTTTAACATTCAGCGCTATTCCACCCATGATGGTCCAGGCATCCGCACCGTCGTCTTCCTTAAAGGATGTTCGCTCGGTTGCCGCTGGTGCCAGAACCCCGAAAGCCGCTCCCGCGAGCAGGATCTGCTGTTCGACCCGCGCCTGTGTCTGGACGGCTGCGACCTGTGCCAGAAAGCCGCGCCGTCGGTGATTGAACGCGTGCTGAACGGGCTGGTTATCCATCGGGAAAAGCTGGATGACAGCCATCTTGCCACACTGACAAGCTGCTGCCCGACGCAGGCGTTAACCGTCTGCGGGGAAGCAAAAAGCGCTGAAGAGATTATGGCAACCGTGCTGCGCGACAAACCGTTTTATGACCGCAGCGGTGGCGGCATGACCCTCTCCGGTGGCGAGCCCTTTATGAACCCGGAGCTGGCGCTTGCGCTGCTAAAAAGCGCGCACGACCAGGGTATTCATACCGCCGTTGAGACCTGCCTGCACGTGCCGTGGCGCTACCTTGAACCCGCGCTGCCCTATATCGACCTGTTCCTGGCCGACCTCAAGCATGTCGATGAAGCACGTTTCAAGCAGTGGACCGACGGCTCGGCCAAGCGCGTGCTGGATAACCTGAAGCGACTGTCAGCCGCCGGTAAACAGGTCACGCTGCGCGTGCCGCTGATTCAAGGCTTTAACGCTGACGAAACCTCGATTAAAGCGATTACCGATTTTGCCGCCGACGAAATGCCCGGCGTGCGCGAGATTCATTTTCTGCCTTACCACACGCTCGGCATCAATAAATATGCCCTGCTCGGCCTTCCCTACTTCGCACCCGATAAGCCGCTGAATGACCCTGAGCTGCTGGATTTTGCTCAACAGTATGCCGGTGAAAAAGGGTTAACAGCGACACTACGAGGATAAAACGATGACCACTCTGAAACTCGATAAACTGACCGACCGCATTCAGGCCCATAAAAACGCGCTGGTGCATATCGTGAAGCCACCGGTGTGCACCGAACGTGCACGTCACTATACCGAAGCCTATCAGCAGCATCTCGACAAACCGATCCCGGTACGCCGTGCGCTGGCGCTGGCCCATCACCTCGCAGAACGCACTATCTGGATTAAGCATGACGAGCTGATCATCGGCAACCAGGCAAGCGAAGTGCGCGCCGCGCCTATCTTCCCGGAATATACCGTCAGCTGGATTGAAAAAGAGATCGACGACCTGGCCGATCGCCCAGGCGCTGGCTTTGCGGTGAGCGAAGAAAACAAACGCGTGTTACACGAGGTATGCCCATGGTGGCGCGGCCAGACCGTACAGGACCGCTGCTACGGCATGTTCACCGACGAGCAAAAAGCGCTGCTGGCGACCGGCATCATCAAAGCCGAAGGCAACATGACCTCCGGCGATGCCCACCTGGCGGTGAACTTCCCGCTGCTGCTGGAAAAAGGCATGGACGGTATGCGCGCTAAGGTAGCCGAGCGCCGCACCCGCATTAACCTGACCGTGCTGGAAGACCTGCACGGTGAACAGTTCCTGAAAGCCATTGATATTGTGCTGGACGCGGTGAGCCTGCACATTGAACGTTTCGCCGAACTGGCGCGCAAGATGGCTGCCGAAGAGATTCGCGAAAGCCGCCGCGACGAGCTGCTCGCAATAGCAGAAAACTGCGATGTGATTGCCCACGAGCCGCCAAAAACCTTCTGGCAGGCGCTGCAGCTGTGCTACTTCATCCAACTGATTCTGCAAATTGAGTCCAACGGCCACTCGGTGTCGTTTGCCCGCATGGACCAGTATCTCTACCCGTACTACCGTCGCGATGTTGAACTGGAACAGACGCTGGACCGCGAACACGCCATCGAGCTACTGCACAGCTGCTGGCTGAAGCTGCTGGAAGTGAACAAGATTCGCTCCGGCTCGCACTCTAAAGCGTCCGCCGGTAGCCCGCTGTATCAGAACGTCACCATCGGCGGTCAGAAGTTAGTGAACGGTGAAGCGCTGGACGCGGTAAACCCGCTCTCTTACGCGATTCTCGAATCCTGCGGCCGTCTGCGCTCCACTCAACCTAACCTGAGCGTCCGCTACCACGCGGGCATGAGCAACGACTTCCTCGACGCCTGCGTGCAGGTGATTCGCTGCGGCTTCGGCATGCCGGCGTTCAACAACGATGAAATCGTTATCCCGGAATTTATTAAGCTCGGCGTTGAGCCGGAAGATGCCTACGACTATGCGGCCATCGGCTGTATCGAAACCGCCGTTGGCGGTAAGTGGGGCTACCGCTGTACCGGAATGAGCTTTATCAACTTTGCCCGCGTAATGCTCGCGGCGATGGAAGGCGGTCGTGATGCCACCAGCGGTAACGTGTTCTTACCGCAGGAGCACGCGCTGTCTCAGGGCAACTTCGCCAACTTCGATCAGATGCTGGCCGACTGGGATACCCAGATTCGCTATTACACCCGTAAATCGATTGAGATTGAGTACGTGGTCGACACCATGCTGGAAGAGAACGTGCACGATATTCTGTGCTCGGCGCTGGTTGATGACTGCATCGAGCGGGCGAAAAGTATCAAACAAGGCGGCGCGAAGTACGACTGGGTTTCCGGCCTGCAGGTCGGTATCGCCAACCTCGGCAACAGCCTGGCGGCGGTGAAAAAACTGGTCTTCGATCAGGGACTGATTGGTCAGCAGGAGCTGGCAAAAGCGCTGGCGGAAGACTACGACGGCCTGACCCACGAGCAGCTGCGCCAGCGGTTGATCAACGGCGCGCCGAAGTACGGCAACGATGATGACAGCGTCGACACCCTGCTGGCTCGCGCTTACCAGACCTATATCGACGAGCTGAAGCAGTATCACAACCCGCGCTACGGTCGTGGCCCGATTGGCGGCAACTACTACGCTGGCACGTCCTCTATCTCTGCGAACGTACCGTTTGGCGCACAGACCATGGCAACGCCGGACGGCCGTAAGGCCAAAACCCCGCTTGCCGAAGGGGCCAGCCCGGCAAGCGGCACCGACCATCTTGGGCCAACGGCGGTGATTAGCTCGGTCGGGAAGCTGCCAACCTCGGCGATTCTTGGCGGCGTGCTGTTGAACCAGAAGCTGAACCCAGCAACCCTTGAGAACGAGAGTGATAAGCAGAAGCTGATGGCGCTGCTGCGCACCTTCTTCGAAGTGCATAAAGGTTGGCATATTCAGTACAACATCGTGTCGCGCGAAACGCTGCTGGAAGCGAAGAAACATCCGGACCAGTATCGTGACCTGGTGGTGCGCGTGGCAGGGTATTCGGCGTTCTTTACCGCGCTGTCGCCGGATGCACAGGACGATATTATTGCGCGTACGGAACATACGCTGTAGGTCAGTGCTTTTCCCTCTCTCCCCTGGGGAGAGGGAACCGATCGACGTTGTCGATAAGCAGGTAGCCCGGGCGAACGCAGTGACCCCGGGATTTCTTTCGAATGAAATAAATTTGTGCTTTAGCTCACATTGTAATTAAATTGTTTCTGGCCGAAGTTACTCCAGGAGCATCCCGCATGACCGTTAAAGTTATCGTCACTGATATGGACGGAACTTTTCTTAATGACGCCAAGACCTACGACCGTTCGCGGTTTCTGGCGCAGTTTGAACAGCTTCAACAGCGTGGCATTGAATTCGTCGTTGCCAGCGGCAACCAGTACTACCAGCTGATTACCTTCTTCCCTGAAATTCGCGATCGCCTCTCTTTTGTCGCTGAAAACGGCGCGCTGGTGTACGAGCACGGGCAGCAGCTTTTCCACGGTGAGCTGACGAAGCATGAGTATCAGGTGGTGATTGGTGAACTGCTGAAAGACCCGCAGATGTACTTCGTCGCCTGCGGTCTGGAAAGCGCCTACATCAGCGAGAGTGCGCCAGATGCGCTGGTCGAGCTGATGTCCAAACACTACTACCGCTTAAAGCGCGTGGCGAACTTCCACGACGTCGACGACAAAATGTTCAAATTCTCGCTGAACCTGCCGGATAGCGACATTCCCGATCTAATTGATAAGCTGCACGTCTCCCTTGACGGCATTATGAAGCCCGTGACCAGCGGTTTCGGCTTTGTCGATCTCATCATCCCTGGTCTGCACAAAGCCAACGGCATCAGCCGTCTGCTGAAACGCTGGCAGCTTTCGCCGCAGCAGTGCGTGGCAATTGGCGATAGCGGCAACGACGCCGAAATGCTCAAGCTGGTGAAGTACGCCTTCGCGATGGGCAATGCGGCCGAGAGCATTAAAGCTATCGCCGACTACCAGACCGACGATAACAACCACGACGGCGCGCTGAATGTGATTCAGGCCGTGCTGGACAGCACCGCACCTTTCTCTTCCTGAAGGTAGCCCGGACGAGGCGCAGAGCGCCGACTCCGGGGATTCTCCCCATTTCCAGATCTTGTGCCTTCCCGGCGTCGCTGCGCTCGGCCGGGCGACTTTTCGCCTTCGTGATCGAACGCAAAAATTTAAACTTTCATTAACTTTATTTTAACTTAAAGTATCACTTGTAATGCATTTTACTTTCGAACGAAAGATTGCGAGGTTGATATGACAATGTCCTTTACCCACGAAACGCTGCCCGCCGACCCGAAAGCGGCGATTCGCCAGATGAAGCAGGCGCTGCGTGCACAGATTGGCGATGTGCAAGCGGTGTTCGACCGCCTGAGCACCACCATTGAAGCCCGCGTGGCGGAAATTAACGCGCTGAAGGCTGAGGGGCAGCCAGTGTGGCCGGAGATCCCGTATGCCGAACTCGCGGCCGGGAAGATAACGGAAGCTACCCGCGCTGAAGTGAAGCGTCGCGGCTGTGCGGTGATAAAAGGTCATTTTCCTCGTGAACAGGCATTGGCCTGGGATCGTTCGATGCTCGACTACCTCGACCTCAATCACTTTGACGATGTCTACAAAGGTCCCGGCGACACCTTCTTCGGGTCGCTTGATGCCTCACGCCCGGAGATTTACCCCATCTACTGGTCACAGGCGCAGATGCAGGCCCGCCAGAGCCCGGAAATGGCCCAAGCGCAGTCATTCCTGAACCGTTTGTGGCAGGTGGAAAGCGACGGTAAGCAGTGGTTTAACCCGGATATCAGCGTTATCTACCCGGATCGTATTCGCCGCCGCCCGCCGGGCACCACGTCTAAAGGTCTGGGTGCGCATACCGACTCCGGCGCGCTGGAGCGCTGGCTGTTACCCGCCTACCAGCAGGTATTTGCCAACGTGTTTAACGGCAATATTGAACAGTACGATCCGTGGAACGCCGCGCACCGCACCGATGTGGAAGAGTACACCGTCGATAACACCACCAAATGCTCGGTATTCCGCACCTTCCAGGGCTGGACGGCGCTCTCCGATATGATTCCCGATCAGGGATTATTGCACGTGGTGCCGATTCCAGAAGCAATGGCCTACGTGCTGCTGCGTCCACTGCTGGATGATGTGCCGGACGACGAACTCTGCGGCGTCGCGCCGGGCAAAGTGCTGCCGATTTCCGAGAAGTGGCACCCGCTGTTGATCAGCGCGCTGACCGCCATTCCCGCCATTGAGGCCGGGGATTCCGTATGGTGGCACTGTGACGTAATTCACTCGGTGGCACCGGTCGAAAATCAGCAAGGCTGGGGCAACGTGATGTATATTCCGGCGGCACCGATGTGCGCGAAAAACCTCGCCTATGCCCATAAGGTGAAGGCCGCGCTGGAGCGCGGCGCATCGCCGGGCGACTTCCCGCGTGAAGATTACGAAGCCGACTGGCAAGGGCGTTTCACCCTCGCCGACCTTAACATTCACGGCAAGCGAGCGCTCGGTATCGACGGCTGATTGTCGTACAGCCCTTCCCGCTCTACGGCGGTGTGCCCTTTTCCGGGGCGCACCCGCCTGACCGACTCCCGCACCGCCAGCCGCCCGTGCAACAGCAGTGAACCGACCGGTGCATCCGGGCGAATTAAGCGCTGTTGCAGCATCTGCACCGCCTCAACGCCCAGCTCATCACGTGGGACGTGAACCGCCGTTAGCGGCACATCTTCAATCGCCGCCAGGTTAAAGCCGTCGATACTCATCACCGAAACATCCTGCGGCACGCGCAGCCCGCGCTGACGCAGCGCGTTGATGGTACCCGCCGCCATAAAATCACCGCCGACCAGGAACGCCGTTGGCATCGGGCGGCTGCCCAGCGCGTCGAGCCACGCCCCCACCTTCTCTTCCGCCCCTTTGGCGCTAAAGCTGCCGATATTGAGCAGGTCACGCTCATGCTGAAAAACGAGGTTGTGCTGCCGCCACGACTCTTTAATGCCCGCCAGTCGCTGCTCCATAGTGTAGCGGCGCAGGCACATCACGTTCATCACCTCACGGTGGCCCATTTCAAACAGATAACGGGCGGCAAATGCGCCGATCATACGGTGATCCGGCGCGATAGCGGGCAATCGCATACGATCGTCGCGGCAGTTGATCAGCACGCAGGGCTTGCCGAGATCGGCCGCCAGATCGTGAATATGCGGATCGTCGATACCCAACAGAATGGCCGCCTGCGTCTCCGGTTCATTCATACGTGACAAAAATAGCGTCGGGTCACCGTCGTTCTCTTCCAGCGGGCAATAGCGCAGGCGCACCTCGTGCGGAGCCAGCGCCTTGCTGATGCTCTGAATCACACGGTAGTAGAAGATGTCCGAACGCTCGTCAAACGCCCTTGGCGGCGCAAAGATTATCAGGTTGTTCAGCAACATACGGCCTGCTGCCATGCCGTCCATCACCCCCAACTCACGCGCACAGGCCAGCACCTTTTCTCGGGCACGGTCGCTGGTGTTGGCTTTCCCTGCTAATACCCGCGAAACGGTGCTGGCGGAGAGCCCGGTTCGCGCGGCAATTTCCGCGATTCTTAGCTTCTTTTCCATTATGTGATCCGCCTCTAATTCAGAAATGAAAGAATTTTCATGACATAAAAACCGCACGCTGACGGGATTTGAATGCTTGTACGTAATCTATATCAGCCAGTTATGAAAAAACGTGCACAAAACCCGCTTTCCCCCGCTTTTATTGTCTCCTACTGTGAATTGGTAGAACAACTTCCATACAAGAACGGTGGAAGTGAACAAAAACAAAAACGATAACAATCAAAACGTTAATAAAAGTGGTGTGACAACTCCCCCCACGCAGTTGGCGCACCGTCCCCTATACCATCCTGTGGAGAACCCTATGAGCCAGGGTATCAATAATGATATGGCCGTCAGCAAAACGCGCCGCGTAGTGAAGAATCTGCGCTGGTGGATGCTGGTCCTCTTTTTACTCGGTGTCACCGTCAACTACATCACCCGCAACTCGCTGGGTATTCTGGCCCCGGAGCTGAAAACCAGCCTTGGGATCACCACTGAACAGTACTCGTGGATTGTCGGGGCGTTCCAGATTGCCTACACCCTGTTCCAGCCACTATGCGGCTGGCTGATTGACGTGATTGGCCTCAAGCTGGGCTTTATGATCTGCGCCAGTCTGTGGGCATTGGCCTGCCTGCTGCATGCGGGAGCCGGTAACTGGGTGCATCTGGCAATGCTGCGCTTCTTTATGGGGGGCGCGGAAGCGGCGGCAACCCCAGCAAACGCCAAGACGATTGGCGAGTGGTTCCCGAAATCCGAGCGCCCGGTGGCGGCAGGATGGGCGGGCGTAGGTTTTTCTATCGGCGCAATGCTGGCGCCGCCGATTATCTACTTTGCCCACGCCTCCTTTGGCTGGCAGGGCGCATTTATGTTTACCGGCGTACTGGCCGCGGCGTGGGTGGTGCTGTGGTGGGTGTTCTACCATAACCCGGACAAACACCCGAACCTGGGCAAGGCCGAACTGGACTATATCCGCCAGGATAACGAAGCGCCGCCGGTCAAGCTGCCGTTCCTCACCGCGTTGAAAACCGTCGGCAAAAACAAACGCTTCTACGGCATCGCGATTCCCGCATTTATGGCGGAACCGGCCTGGGCCGTATTCAGCTTCTGGATGCCGCTCTACTTCGCCAAACAGTACAACATGGATCTCAAGCAGATCGCCCTATTCGCCTGGCTGCCGTTCCTCGCCGCCGACCTCGGCAGCGCCGCCAGCGGTTACTTAACCCGCCTGTATGTCCGTCTGTTTGGCTGCTCACGCGTCAACTCCACCGTGGCAAGCTCCGTGACCGGCGCGTTCCTGATGGTGTCACTCGCCGTGGTCGCACTGACCAAAGATCCTATCGTCGCCGTGGTGCTGATGTCGATTGGCGGCTTCGGCCACCAGATCATCTCCTGCATGTTGAGTGCCCTGGTGGTGGAGTCGTTCGATAAGGGCCAGATGGCAACCGTGAACGGCATGCGTGGATCCGCCGCGTGGATCGCGAGCTTCATCTTTTCCCTGATTATCGGGGTGACCGCCGACAAAATCGGCTTCAACCCGCTGTTTATCGCCATGGGCTTCTTCGACCTGATTGGCGCCATCTTCCTGGTTTCCTTTATTGCTGAACGCCGCGCAAAACGCGCCTGAGAGTGGATGTAGATATGAAAACGCTGAAAAACTGGACCCTGCAAAAACAGTCAACCCATCACGTCGAGCTGCTGGTCGACGGCCAGCACAAGCTGTGCCTGTACGTGCTGGAGGAGAATCTGTTCCGCGTGCTGTTAAAACGCAAAGGCGAGCTGGCGCTGGACCGCACCTGGAGTATCGCGCCAGCGCAGGATGTGCCGTGGGAAGGACGTGACCGTGAGGATCTCAGCGGTTTTACCCTACCGGCCTGGACGTTGAGCCAGCAGGACGACACCGTGACGGTGGCGACCGAATCCCTGCGTGCTACCGTCCACCAGCCGCTGTGGATCGAATGGCATTACCGTAACGCCGAGGGCGAGTGGCAGCCGCTGGTGAATGACCGCCCGACTAGCGCCTACCTGGTCAACGCCCACGGCGACGGCGTGGCGCACTACCAGAGCCGCCGCAAGGACGAACGTTTTTATGGCCTCGGCGATAAAGCGGGCGACCTGCAGCGCACCGGCAAACGCTATGAGATGCGCAACCTCGATGCGATGGGCTATAACGCGGTCAGCACCGACCCGCTGTACAAACATATTCCGTTTACCATCACCCGCCGCGATGACGTGAGTTTCGGGCTGTTCTACGACAACCTCAGCAGCTGCTGGCTGGACCTCGGCAACGAGATCGACAACTACCACACCGCCTACCGCCGCTGGCAGGCCGAGGCCGGGGATATCGACTACTACCTGTTCACCGGTGAACGCGTGCTCGACGTGACCAAAGCCTTCGTCCGCTTAACCGGTAAAACGCTGTTCGGGCCAAAATGGAGCCTCGGCTACAGCGGTTCCACCATGCACTACACCGACGCGCCGGACGCGCAAAATCAGTTGATGAACTTTATTCGTCTATGCGACGAACATGCGATTCCGTGCGACTCGTTCCAACTCTCTTCCGGCTATACCTCGATTAACGGCAAGCGCTACGTGTTCAACTGGAACTACGACAAGGTGCCGCAGCCGAAGGTGATGAGCCAGGCGTTCCACGACGCCGGGCTGCATCTGGCGGCGAACATCAAGCCGTGCCTGCTGCAGGATCACCCGCGCTACGGCGAAGTGGCAGAACAGGCGCTGTTTATTCGCGATTCCGAAAGCGACGGCCCGGAACGTTCCAGCTTCTGGGATGACGAAGGTTCACACCTCGACTTCACCAACCCACAGACCGTGACCTGGTGGCAGAACGGCGTCACCGGCCAGCTGCTGGAGATGGGCATCGACTCCACCTGGAACGATAACAACGAGTTTGAAGTCTGGGACGGCGAAGCGCGCTGCCACGGCTTCGGCAAAGAGATTGCCATCAAGCATATTCGTCCGGTGATGCCGCTGCTGATGATTCGTGCCTCAATGGAAGCCCAGCAGCGCTTTGCGCCGAACAAGCGCCCGTACCTGATTTCCCGCTCCGGCTGCGCCGGGATGCAGCGCTACGTGCAGACCTGGAGCGGCGATAACCGCACCAACTGGGATACCCTGCGCTACAACACCCGCATGGGGCTGGGCATGAGCCTGTCTGGCCTCTACAACCTCGGTCATGACGTCGGCGGTTTCTCCGGTGATAAACCCGATCCGGAACTGTTTGTACGCTGGGTACAAAACGGCGTGATGCACCCGCGCTTTACCATCCACTCCTGGAACGATGACCATACCGTCAACGAACCGTGGATGTACCCTGCCATCACGCCAGCCATCCGCAGCGCCATTGAACTACGCTACCGCCTGCTGCCCTACTTCTACACCCTGCTGTGGCAGGCGCACGCCGACGACGAACCGATGCTGCGCCCAACGTTCCTCGACCACGAGCACGATGAACAGACGTTTGCGGAGTGCGATGATTTCCTGCTCGGCCGCGATATTCTGGTCGCCAGCGTCGTCGAAGCAGGCGAGCGCGAGCGCCGCGTCTGGCTGCCGGATAACGAGACCGGCTGGTACGATTTTTACACCAGCGAGTGGTTCAGCGGCGGTCAGTGGATAACGGTCGATGCGCCACTGGAGAAGCTGCCGCTACTGGTACGCGCCGGGGCCGGTATCCCAATGAGCGAACGCATTACCTTTGTTAACGCCGCCGAAGATACGCAACGCGAGCTGAAGCTGTACCCGCTGAAAGGCGTGGGCAGCACGTCCGGTATGCTGTTCGAGGATGACGGCGAGTCCTGGGGATACCAGCAGGGCAACGCGCTGTGGCTGGAGTGGGAGATGGTCTGCACCGGCAGTACCATTGATCTGAAGGTCAATGCGCGCGGCGATTATCGTCCGGCATGGAAGGCGTTGAAGGTAACGCTGCCGGAAGGGGAAAAACGTCGGCTACTGATTAACGGAAAAGAAGGAAATGAATGGCAGTAATACCAGCGCCGGAGAGTCCCCGGCGTCGGCGTAAACGCCTCGGCCGGGCTACGTTTATTGTAGCCCGGCCGAGCATCGCGACGCCGGGATGGCGCCGACGAACAGATTACTCCACGCCTTTGCTGCGCAGGTAATCTTCGTAGTTGCCGCTGAAGTCCACCACGCGCTCTGGGGTAATTTCAATCACGCGGGTCGCCAGCGAGCTCACAAACTCACGGTCGTGGGAAACGAAGATCAGGGTGCCCTGATACATTTCCAGCGCCATGTTCAGTGATTCGATCGATTCCATATCCAGGTGGTTGGTTGGTTCATCCATCACCAGAATGTTTGGTTTCTGCATCATCAGCTTACCGAACAGCATACGACCCTTCTCACCACCGGACAGTACTTTCGCCGGCTTCTTGATATCGTCCTGGCTGAACAGCAGACGGCCGAGGAAGCCACGCACCACCTGCTCGTCGTCGCCTTCCTGTTTCCACTGGCTCATCCAGTCAAACACGGAGAGATCGTTATCGAAATCTTCGGCGTGATCCTGCGCGTAATAACCAATGCTGGCGTTCTCGGACCATTTTACGGTACCGCTATCCGGTGCCAGTTCACCAACCAGGGTTTTCAGCATGGTGGATTTACCGACGCCGTTGGCACCGATAATGGCGATCTTCTCGCCCACTTCCATCATCAGGTTGAAGTTTTTAAACAGCGGGCCGTTATCAAAACCTTTGGTCAGCGCTTCGACTTCCAGCGCGTTACGGAACAGTTTCTTCTCCTGTTCGAAACGGATGAACGGGTTCTGACGGCTGGAGGCTTTCACTTCGTCGAGCTTGATTTTGTCAATCTGACGGGCACGAGAGGTCGCCTGACGGGATTTAGAGGCGTTGGCGCTAAAGCGGCTAACGAACGACTGCAGGTCAGCAATCTGCGCTTTTTTCTTGGCGTTATCGGCCAGCAGACGTTCACGCGCCTGAGTCGCTGCGGTCATGTACTCGTCGTAGTTACCGGCGTACACGCGCAGTTCACCGTAGTCGAGGTCAGCCATGTGGGTGCAGACCATGTTCAGGAAGTGACGGTCGTGCGAAATGATGATCATGGTGCTGTCGCGTTCGTTCAGCGTCTGCTCCAGCCAGCGGATGGTGTCGATGTCCAGGTTGTTCGTCGGTTCATCGAGCAACAGAATGTCTGGATTAGAGAACAGCGCCTGCGCCAGCAGCACACGGAGTTTCCAACCCGGAGCCACTTCGCTCATCAGGCCGTAGTGCTGCTCCAGCGGAATGCCCACGCCCAGCAGCAGTTCGCCTGCGCGTGATTCCGCAGAGTAACCGTCCATTTCGCCGTAGAGCACTTCGAGGTCGGCCACTTTGTAGCCGTCTTCTTCGCTCATTTCCGCCAGACCATAGATGCGGTCGCGCTCTTGTTTCACTTCCCACAGCTCGCCGTGACCCATGATGACGGTGTCGAGTACGGAGTACTCTTCGAAGGCGAACTGATCCTGACGCAGCTTACCGATGCGTTCGTTCGGATCGAGGGAAACGTTGCCCAGCGTTGGCTCTAAGTCGCCGCCGAGGATTTTCATAAAGGTAGATTTGCCGCTCCCGTTTGCGCCAATCAGGCCGTAACGGTTGCCGCCGCCAAATTTCACGGAGATGTTTTCGAACAGCGGCTTACTGCCGAACTGCATGGTAACGTTGCTGGTAACTAACACGGGAGTATCCTGAAGAATGTGACAAACCGCCTATTCTGCCACAATTGGGAATAAAAAGCGCCCGCCTTCGCCAGTGACTAAACTGTAACTCAAGTGAAAAAAATGTGATTTCGTACACATCCGAATTCCCTGCGGGGAGGAATGCACATATAATGCGCTCCTACCAACAGTCTGAATTCTCAAACAACCGCTGTAATGGCACTGATACCTCGCACAACATGAACATGAAATTAACTACGCTTTTCGCTGCGGCGCTTGCTGTCGTAGGCTTCTGTAATTCGGCATCGGCGGTAACCTATCCGCTGCCAACCGATGGAAGCCGCATTGTCGGTCAGAATCAGGTCATCACCATTCCTGAAGACAATAAGCAACCGCTGGAATACTTCGCGGCCCAGTACCAGATGGGTCTGTCTAACATGCTGGAAGCTAACCCTGGCGTGGATACCTACCTGCCGAAAGGCGGTAGCGTGCTGAACATTCCTCAGCAGCTGATCCTGCCGGACACCGTGCATGAAGGTATCGTAATTAACAGCGCAGAAATGCGTCTGTACTACTATCCGAAAGGCACCAATACCGTCATCGTGCTGCCAATCGGTATCGGTCAGTTGGGCAAAGATACGCCTATCAACTGGACCACCAAGGTAGAACGTAAGAAAGCGGGCCCAACCTGGACCCCAACGGCGAAAATGCACGCTGAATATGCCGCAGCCGGTAACCCGCTGCCAGCCGTCGTTCCTGCTGGCCCGGATAACCCGATGGGTCTGTACGCGCTGTATATCGGCCGTCTGTACGCTATCCACGGCACCAACGCCAACTTCGGTATTGGACTGCGCGTAAGCCACGGCTGCGTTCGTCTGCGTAACGAAGACATCAAATTCCTGTTCCAGAACGTGCCGGTCGGTACTCGCGTACAGTTCATTGATGAGCCTGTGAAAGTGACCACCGAACCAGACGGCAGCCGCTTTATGGAAGTTCACAACCCGCTGTCTACCACCGAAGCGCAGTTTGAAGGCGGCGAAACCGTTCCGGTTGTGCTGACTAAAGCGGTGCAGAGCGTGACCAGCCAGGCTGACGTTGACCAAAGCATCGTTGACCAGGCGGTTAAAAACCGTTCCGGTATGCCAGTTCGTCTGAACTAATTGCCTGACGACATAAAAATGGCGGGTTAATCACCCGCCATTTTTTTATCCGTTATTTACTATAACTATACCGCCATGGTCGTAGCGATAGTGGCAGTGCGCGTACTCCAGCGGCGTGCCGTCATCCAGGTAGATAACCTGCTCCACCTCCAGCACCGGGTCGCCGGGCTCACAGCTTAGGTGCAGCTGATCGAGCGTATCGGGTTTAATGGCCCGCACCACCCGATACGATCCCATCATCTTCAGACCCAGGCTTTCCTGCACATAGCGAAACACCGAACTTTCGAGATGCGTTTTGCTTAACCCCGGCACCAGCGACACCGGCATCACGGTCATATCCAGCGACAGCGGCTCGCCGTTGAGCAAACGCAGACGGACAAAGTCATAGACCGGCGCATCGGCGTTAACCAGCAGTGAAGCCTGCTCTTTTTCCGTAGGAAAGCGCAGTTCAAAGCGAATGACCTGACTTTCCACGGTGCCAAGATGCTCCCAGGTTTCAGTGGCCCCGGAGTAGTCGGCGCCGGGAACGTCCCACTGGGAAAGCTGCAGGAAATTCTTACGCACAAACGTGCCCTGACCCTGACGGGTATACACCAGCCCTTCGACGATCAGCTGGCGCATGGCCTGCTGAATGGTCATCCGGCTGGTACCGAACTCCGCCGCCAGCGCAAACTGGTCGGGCAATGGTTCAGAGGCGGAATACTGCCGACTGATAATCCGTTTTTTAATTTCCCGCGCTATCGCGATGTATTTCGCCGCCATGAACCACTCCTGTTATTACATCTCTTCGCCGTTGCTATGAATCGCCTTTTTCAGCCATTCATAGCTTTTCTTCGGCACACGCTTGAGGTCTTTTAAATCGTGGTTTTCACGGTTGACGTAGACCACGCCGTAACGTTTACGCATATCGCCCTGCGAGCTCAGAATATCAATCAGTCCCCAGCCAAGATAGCCAATGACCTGCGCGCCATCTTCAAACATCGCCGCTTTCATGGCGTTGATATGGTCACGGTGATAGGCAATACGATAGTCATCTTCGATGATATGTTCGCCGTCCCAGGATTCGATCACCCCAATGCCGTTCTCAATCGGGAATACCGGCAGACGCCAGTCATTGTAATAGCGCGTAATAATACTGCGAAAACCGAGCGGGTCTATCTGCCAGTTCCACTCCGTGGCTTTCAGGTGCGGGTTTGGCGTGTCGCCAAACAGCATATAGTTGTTCACCGCCGTGCCTTCCGGAATAGCGTCGCTGTTGAGGGTACGGCTGGCGTAGTAGCTGAAGGCCATGTAATCGTTTTTCATGGTCGCCAGCACCGCCAGGTCTTCCTCGCGGTAGATGTCGTCAAAGCCGGACTGCTTAACGAAGTGTATTACTTCCGGGCTATAGCCCTCACCCGCAAAAGCGCGCAACAGGTTCTGGTTGAAGAACTCATCCAGTTGCTGGGCACAGAACACATCGCGCGGCTTACAGGTGGCCGGATAAACCTGAGCATGCGCCAGCATCCCGCCCATCAGCTTGCCCGGTTTGGTCTCGTGCAAGTAATTGGTGAGATGCGCGTGGGCCATCATCACGTGGTGCTGAATTTCATAAAGCTCGCGCAGGGTTTTGTCGCCGCGCATATAGCCGGAGATCAGGAACGTTTCCGGCATATGGTAGAGATTCTGCTCGTTAAAGGTCAGCCACCAGGTCACCTTGTCGCCGAAGCAGTCGATCACTTTTTTGCCGTAGCGGATAAACGCGTCCATCACGCGACGGTCGGTAAAGCCGTTGTATTTTTCCGCCATCGCCAGCGGCATATCGAAATGGTACAGGCAGATCATCGGCTCAATGCCGCGTTCAATCAGGGCATCGATAAAACGATCGTAGAAGGCAAGGCCCTCTTCGTTGAACTCGCCGTCGCCGGTTGGGCACACGCGACTCCAGGCAATCTGGAAGCGGTAGCAGTTCATGCCCAGGTCTTTCATTAAATCGAAATCTTCTTCATAGCGATGATAAGAATCCGTCGCCACTTTCCAATCAGAGGCGAACTCTTTCGGTTCGCGAATATCGTATACCGACATCCCCTTACCGCCTTCATTCCAGGCGCCTTCGGTCTGCATGCTGGAAACAGAGTTGCCCCAAAGGAAGTTGGCGGGCAGTGATGGTTTCATGGTTCGGCTCCTATATGACTAGTCATTTAAATTTCATGACTAGTCATATAACGCAAAGAAGAAAAAGCGCGCAACCCTGAAGATCGTTTTTTGTGAGTCGGAGAGGTTTTTTCCCGGCGGCGCTTCAAATGTAGCCCGGCCAAGCGAAGCGCCGCCGGGGAAAGATCAGCGGAGGATCAACAGCAACCCATACCCCACCGCCGCCGCCCATAGCAGCATCGGAATAGAGTACAGGTGGAAGCGCCACCAGATGCGTCGGTCCGCCGCCATACGCAGGGCAATCAGGTTCGCCAGCGAGCCGGGCAGCAACCCGAAGCCACCGACGTTTACCGCCCATGCCAGCAGCAGCGACGGCGGCACGTAGTTGAGCAGCAGGATGGTTGATGGGACGTTACTGATAACCTGTGACAGCCCAATCGCCGTAAGCCAGAGCGGCGCATCAGACAACCCGCTCACCCCGCTCAACACCTGATACAGCGCGGGAAGTTGGGTCAGCAGGTGTACGTCGATAAACATCGCCATAAACACCAGCAGCAGCGTCCAGTCCACACCGAACACGACGCGTCGCGCCAGGATCAAAAATCCGGCGGCCACGATCGCTAAACCCCATAGCTCCTGCTTTATTTCGAGTGCGGTCAGAAAGACAAGGTAGAACACCAGGCAGCTCCACACCAGGCGCGGCTGCCAGGTCGGTGTGATATCACTGCTCTGAAACTGCAGCTTTTTCGCCGGGAAGCAACACCAGCACAGCGCCAGCAGCGTAGCCATCATCGCCAGCGCCAATGGCAGCATTTGCAGGGTAAACGCCGGGAACGACAGGCCAGAACGCCCCCACAACAGGATGTTCTGCGGGTTACCAATAGGCGTTAGCAGCGACCCGGCGTTGACCGCCAGCGCTTCGAAAATAATCAGCCGATTAATCGGCAACGCACACCATTTTTTCAGCGTTAAGGTCAGCGGCACCACGATAAACAGCGCCACGTCGTTGGTGAGAAACGTTGAGAGCAGCGCCGCCGCCAGCACCATAAACAGCGCCAGCTGCCGCTCGGAGGCGAAGCGACGCGCCATTTTGCGCCCGAGGACATCAAAATAACCGCTCTGTTCTACCCCTTTGGTCAGCAGCATCAGGCCGCTCAGGGTAATGATGGTGTGCCAATCAATGGCCGCAGGCCAGCGTGATGGCGTGAAGGGCACGAAAAAGCTCAGCAGTATGCCGACGATAATCAGCAGATGCAGAAAACGGTCGCGGGCGAGCGACCGTATAAAAGGGAGGTTCATTCCACGTATTGCCCGTGTTTCTGGGTAAACTGGCGGAACATGTCCAGCGTCTCTTCGCTGACATGGTGTTCAATGCCTTCCGCGTCGCGGCGGGCGGTGTCGGCGCTGACGCCCAGCACCAGCAGGAAGTTCTCCACCACCTGATGACGCTCGCGGCTCTCCTGCGCCAGTTTTTCTCCTTCCGGCGTCAGGAATACACCACGCCATGGGATCTGTTCAATCAGCCCTACGCCAGCAAGACGTTTAAGCATTTTAGCCACCGTCGGCTGCGAGACGCCAAGACGGGCGGCCATATCCACCTGTCGCGCTTCCCCTACTTCGCGGATTAAATCAGAAATTAGCTCAACATAGTCATCAATCAGCTCCCGGCGATGCGCTTCACGCACCTGACGGAACCCTTCGACGTGCTCTTCAACGTTAACCAGCTGCGTCGCTTTTTTTGTTGTTGGCGTACCTGCGCGGCGGCTCATAACACTTCCTCATCTGCGTGACGCCTGAACGCGTCATATCAAGTGAGCCCATTGTAATGGATTGTGACCCAAGCACAAAAATTTAACGTTTTAGCCATAGCTATAAAATATAGCCTGTGCTATATCTGTATGTAATGCAAACGCTCATCACGGATTGACGGGCCAAATCGCAGGAGGAACCATGAACGAATTCAAGAGGTGTATCAGCGTGTTTAGTCATTCTCCTTTTAAAGTCCGGTTAATGTTGATCGGTATGCTGTGCGACCTGTTCAACAATAAACCGCAGCAGGACTCTCAGTCCCACTAAGCGGCGAGCGCATCGCCGCTTCATCTTTCCGTCACAATTCGGTGGCAAGCTACTCTATTTCGCCCAAAAACCCCGGTTATTTTCTGGTTTTGCAATCTCCCTCCCAAAACAATTCGTTATCAGTAGTTGACCCGATAATAAGCTCGCTTTATCTTTGCGCAGCCCTGAACTTTGCTTCCCCCTCGTTACGCATTGTCTGGCCAATAAAGACCCCTTGACGCCAGGGGATGCGCATGGCGTTTTTATAGTTGCTATCTATGAACCTAACCCTGAAAGAAACCCTCGCTGCACGTGGGCTTGCCCTGAGCCCGTGGACGGGATTTTATTTTTTACAATCGATCCTGATTAACCTGGCGCTGGGTTACTCCTTCACGCGACTTGCTGACTGCGGGTGGGATCTCATGTACGCCGTAGCCTTTACGTGTGTATTACATTTGCTCTGGCGAACAGCACCCACAGTTCAAAGGGTGATGCTAGGGGTATACTCACTCGTCGCCGCGCTCTATTTTCCCTTTAGCCAGGCCTACGGCGCGCCGAACTTCAACACCCTGCTGGCGCTGCACTCCACCAACGTCGAAGAGTCGACGGAAATCTTCACCATCTTCCCGTGGTACAGCTACCTCGTTGGCCTGTTTATTTTCGCACTCGGGGTCATTGCCGTTCGTCGCAAAGTCACGGATAAAAAGCGTTGGGGCGTGATGGAAACGCTGTGCCTGGTGTTCTGCATCGGCGTGTTCTTCGTCCAGCCGATTCAAAACCAGATGACCGGTTGGGGCTTTAAACTGAGAGATAGCGGCTACCCAGCCTTCCGCTTCGTTAAAGACATTATTGTGAACAACAACGAGGTGATTGACGAGCAGCAGCGCATGGCTGAGCTTTCCAATATGAAAGACACCTGGAACGTGCTCGCCGTGAAGCCGAAATATCACACCTACGTGGTGGTGATTGGCGAAAGCGCGCGCCGTGATGCGCTGGGTGCATTTGGCGGCCATTGGGACAACACACCGTTTGCCAGTTCAGTAAACGGCAACCTGTTCACCAACTATATTGCTGCCAGCGGCTCAACGCAGAAATCGCTGGGGCTGACCCTGAACCGCGTGGTGGATGGTAAACCGTTGTACCAGGATAACTTCGTCACCCTCGCCAACCGCGCGGGCTTCCAAACCTGGTGGTTCTCCAACCAGGGGCAGATTGGCGAATACGATACAGCGATTGCCAGTATCGCCAAACGCGCCGATGAGGTGCACTTCCTGAAAAACGGTGATTTCGAAGCGGACAAAAATACCCGCGATGAAGCGCTGCTGAAAATGACCGCGCAGGTTCTGTCGACCGCCCGCAGCCAGCCGCAGCTGATTGTGTTGCACCTGATGGGCTCACACCCGCAGGCCTGCGACCGCACCCAGGGCAAATATGCGCAGTTTGTGCAGTCAAAAGAAACATCATGCTACCTCTACACTATGACGCAAACCGACAGCTTGCTTAGCCAACTGTACGATCAGCTGCGTCGCAATACCGACAGCTTCTCGATGGTCTATTTCTCTGACCACGGGCTGGCGTTTAAAGAACGCGGTAAAGCGGTGCAGTATCTGGCGCATGATGATAAGTACCAGCAAAACTTCCAGGTGCCGTTTATGGTGCTGTCCAGTGATGACAAAAAGCACAACGTCATCAAGGCGCGCCGTTCCGCTAACGACTTCCTGAGCTTCTTCTCGCAGTGGACGGGGATCCAGACCCAGGAGATCGTGCCGAAGTACCGCTTTGTCTCCTCGCAGAAAGCGGGAAAGGTCTACATCACCAACTTCCAGTTACAAAAAGTGGATTACGACACGCTGAAAACCGATCTGTTTGATCCCAAAAGCTAATTCGTTCCTTCCCTGATCTTGCTATCCGCCCGCCGTGAAGTCCTGCGGGCGGATAGCAAACCCGCCAGACTCTGCATTACTATACTGTTCTCAACTCCTCTCACCGCGAGCCTGATGATGATCGCACAACGTCTTACGCGCGACTGGCGTATTCCTACCGCCGGACTAATGTTGTTGCTCTTACTCGCTACCGCATTCAGTCTGCACACTCACTGGAACGCCTTTATCCAGTGGTGTCTGGCGACGCAAATCACCCTGCACCGCTATCTGGTGATGTATTTGCTGCAGCTCAATAACCACGAATACAGCGGCGGGTTATGGCTGTTAACCGGCGCATTTTTTTATGGCGTGCTGCACGCCGTTGGGCCTGGACACGGCAAGTTTATTGTCACCACCTATCTCAGCACCAACCATGAAAGCCTGGTGGCCGCCCGCGTGGTGCCCTTTATCGGCAGCCTGATGCAGGGCATCAGCGCGATTCTGTTTGTCTTTATTCTGGCGGTGGGCTTTAACCTGGCCTCCGGCGATCTCAGCACCAGCCGTTGGTACGTTGAGAAAATCAGCGCGGTCATGATTGGCGCATTTGGGCTGTTCGTTATCTATCAGGCGCTGAAAAGCCTGCGCCCGCGCAAAATGACAATCTCATCGCTCAAACCATTGCACCAGCACGATGAACAGTGTGGCTGCGGGCACCACGGCGTGGGAGCCGCGCTGACAAAAAGTGACTGGAAAACCCGTCTGGGGGTGATTCTGGCGATCGGCGCTCGACCATGCAGCGGCGCCATTATGATTCTGATGTTCGCCAATGCGCTTGGTATTGTCAGTTGGGGGATTGCGGCAGTGATGACAATGGCCTTCGGTACAGCACTGTCCATTCTTGGGCTATCGCTTGCCGTACGCTATGCACGCGAACGAACGGTCGCCTTTTTTGGCGGCGCGACGGGGCAGAGTTGGGTAATGCCAGCGATTAAAGTGGCCGGAGGGGTGATGCTGATTCTCTTTGCGACCGTGCTATTTTTAACGGTCATTCCTATCAGCGCTAACGGGGATTACATCGCAGCAGGCTGCTAGTCTGCGGTACAACAGGCATAAAAAAAGGGGTCATCAAGACCCCTTTTTTACATCACCGAAGTGATTAGAAGCGGTAACCTGCACCCACGATCCAGGTACCTACGTCAACGCTACGAATGCGAGACTGCTCGTAGGATACGTCCAGAGCGACGTTCTCGATCGGGTTGAACTGCAGACCAGCACCGTAAGAGAAACCGTAGTCGCTGGTGCTGTTGTTGTTTTCTGGGAACTGGTTGTACTGTGCTTTACCGTAACCAACACCGACTACGCCGTAGATGCTCGCCCAGTCGTTGATGCGGTAAGCAGGACCAGCAGTGATGCCGTAGTACTGACCTTTGGTGTAGAAGTCGTTCTGAGTGTCGCTCTTAGACGTGTAGGTGAAGGAGCCGATCACACCCAGTGGGCTGTTGTCTGCTTCGTAGCGGTATTTCAGGTTGAAACCGCCCGCTTTGTTAGCAACGCCCTGCATATCGCTCTGAGCGTAACCACCAGTAACGGTAGAAGTTGCAGCTACGGCAGTACCTGCGGAGATAGCCAGTACAGCGGCCAGTGCTGAAAGACATGCAATTTTTTTCATAACCACCTCAAATGTGCTTCTAATAAATCCTAAGTTTTAAATATATCAAAAATTGTTAAGAAACTCTTTCGGCCTAATGCTGTCTAAGGGCATTTATGATGTAAAACTTTGTTTCCATGCATCACTATCCCTTTCATTAACCACACGTTTTTACCTTAAGTCTTATCTCTACGTCGGTAAAATCCAGGTTAATTTTTCCAGATTATTCCTGGTTTGATCGGCCAAAATGTCCTCAACTGAAGAAATTCTACCCCTTCCATGACGCTTTTTTTTCAACAATCCCTCAACCGTAGCCGACTATTTCAATTACACTGCCGGTTTTACCTCTTTTGACAAAAGCTGACAGGAAGAAGATGCCCGGCACACCCCGCAAGGTACCATCATGGTTACCCATACTCGTTATTCTTATCTCAATGGTCTCTATCCAGAGCGGTGCTTCGCTGGCTAAATCATTGTTTCCGCTGATCGGTGCTCCCGGCGTTACCGCGCTGCGTCTGGCCTTAGGCACATTAATTCTCGTCGTAGTGTTTAAGCCCTGGCGACTGCGCTTTGCCAAAGAACAGCGACTGCCGCTGCTCTTTTATGGCCTTTCGCTTGGCGCCATGAACTACCTCTTCTATCTATCTTTGCAGCGCATTCCGCTGGGTATCGCGGTGGCGCTGGAGTTTACCGGCCCGCTGGCGGTGGCACTCTTTTCCTCGCGCCGCCCGGTCGACTTTATCTGGGTGATTCTGGCGGTCGCCGGTCTGTGGTTCCTGCTACCGCTGGGCCAGGATGTGGCGCACGTCGATTTAACCGGCGCACTGCTGGCGCTGGGTGCCGGTGCGGGCTGGGCGGTGTATATTCTGAGCGGGCGACGTGCCGGTGAAGAGCATGGCCCGGCAACGGTGGCCATGGGCTCGCTGATTGCGGCCATCGTGTTTGTACCGCTGGGGGCTTTTCAGGCAACGGACGCGCTGTGGCATTGGTCGATATTACCGCTGGGGCTTGCCATTGCCGTGCTCTCTACCGCACTGCCCTACTCGCTGGAGATGATTGCCCTGACGCGTTTACCTACCCGCACCTTCGGGACACTGATGAGCATGGAACCGGCGCTGGCCGCCCTCTCCGGGATGGTTTTTCTGGGCGAGCTGCTGACCTTCAGTCAGACGTTGGCGCTGGGCGCCATTATTATTGCCTCGATGGGCTCAACGCTGACCATGCGACAGGAAAGTAAAATTAAAGAGGTCGATGTCGGCTAGGTTTTTATATTATGCATAGTGCACGCCACTATGCATAATAACCCCGAGCAATTGCATAACTTTTTATTTCATAGCAATAAAATAGCCGCAAAAATATTATCGCCTGACCATTAAAATAATAAGCCATTGTTTTAAAACAAAAATACCCAACCTATCATCATCACTATCAAACCTATAGGCAGAATCAGAAAATACCGTTTCGGTGACGGTGCTATACTTGTTTTCGTTAATTCATGAGGACGCAGATACACACAACTTTATAGGTGTATCAGATCAAGAGGATATATGATTATGAGTACTGCAAAACTGGTTAAAACGAAAAATGCCCATCTGCTCTATACGCGTAACGATGTTCCGGATAGCGAAAAACAGGCGACCGTTGCGTTACTCAATCGTCAGGTTCTGCAGTTTATCGATCTGTCATTGATTACCAAACAGGCACACTGGAACATGCGTGGCGCCAACTTTATCGCCGTTCATGAAATGCTCGACGGCTTCCGTACCTCGTTGACCGATCATCTGGACACCATGGCAGAACGCGCCGTGCAGCTTGGCGGTATTGCGCTTGGTACCACTCAGGTTATCAACGCCCAGACTCCGCTGAAAAGCTATCCGCTGGATATCACCAGCGTGCAGGATCACCTGAAAGCGCTGGCCGAACGTTATGCCATCGTGGCTAACGACGTGCGTAAAGCTATTAGCGAGGCAAAAGATGAAGATACGGCGGACATTTTCACCGCTGCATCTCGCGATCTTGATAAATTCCTGTGGTTCATCGAAGCGAATATTGAATAACCTTAAGTAAAACCGGTCTCCTTCCCGTCGCCCGACGGGAAGGCTTTCGCACCAAAAAAGTGCATCATAACGGTTATAAACCCCGCCAAAGTAAATCAATTGTAATAATCACCTCGCACAATCGTTAATAAAAGATTGTTTTCTCCCCTGCGTTTGCGCTAAAAATCACCATACTTAACAACATCTTTTTCACGCACTACTTTGGTGCCCCTTTATGGTGCATATGGACATTTATCCTGCCGAAATTGTGCAAAGCCAAAAGCATTATTTGTTGATAAACAATGAATTGTAATGTTGGCACGATTTTTTCATATACCGATTGTTCTCGCTGGGGATCGCCCCGTGGATATAAAAGGAAATGCTATGAAGTCTATGTTTAAAGTTTCACTGGCTGCACTCACCCTGGCTTTTGCAGTTTCTTCTCATGCTGCAGACAAGCAACTGGTTGTGGCAACGGACACGGCGTTCGTTCCGTTTGAATTCAAACAAGGCGACAAGTACGTCGGCTTTGATATCGATCTGTGGGCCGCGATTGCGAAAGAACTGAAGCTGGATTACACCCTGAAGCCAATGGACTTTAGCGGCATTATCCCAGCGCTGCAGACCAAAAATATCGACCTGGCGCTGGCAGGCATTACCATTACCGACGAACGTAAAAAAGCGGTCGACTTCTCCGACGGCTACTACAAAAGCGGCCTGCTGGTGATGGTGAAAGCCAACAACAACGACATTAAAAGCGTGAAAGATCTCGACGGCAAAGTGGTTGCCGTGAAGAGCGGTACCGGTTCTGTTGATTACGCGAAAGCCAACATCAAAACCAAAGACCTGCGTCAGTTCCCGAACATCGATAACGCGTACATGGAATTAGGCACCAACCGTGCTGACGCGGTGCTGCACGATACGCCAAACATTCTCTACTTCATCAAAACTGCCGGTAACGGTCAGTTCAAAGCGGTAGGCGAATCTCTGGAAGCGCAGCAGTACGGTATTGCGTTCTCTAAAGGCAACGACGAGCTGCGCACCAAAGTTAACGGCGCGCTGAAAACGCTGCGCGAGAACGGCACCTATAACGAAATCTACAAAAAATGGTTCGGCACTGAACCTAAATAAACCCACCTGACTTATCAGGTTCTGTAACGCCCGGTGGCGCTTGCGCTTACCGGGCCTACAATTTTAGTCAGCACACGTTGACTCATTTTTTATTTTCACCACGGTATACAGGAATACATCATGCAGTTTGACTGGAGCGTCATCTGGCCAGCCATTCCAATTTTGTTGGACGGCGCCAAAATGACTCTGTGGATTTCGATCCTCGGCCTGGCGGGCGGTATTATTATCGGTCTGCTGGCGGGCCTGGCCCGCACCTACGGCGGCTGGATTGCTAACCACATTGCCCTCGTATTCATTGAAGTGATCCGCGGTACGCCGATCGTCGTGCAGGTGATGTATATCTACTTCGCCCTGCCGATGGCCTTCCCGGATATTCGCATCGACACGTTCACCGCAGCGGTGATCACCATCATGATCAACTCCGGCGCCTACATTGCCGAAATCACCCGTGGCTCGGTGCTGTCGATCCATAAAGGTTTCAGCGAAGCCGGTCTCGCGCTCGGTCTTTCCCGTCGCGAAACCATTCGTCACGTGATTATGCCGCTGGCCCTGCGCCGCATGCTGCCCGCGCTCGGCAACCAGCTCATCATCAGCATCAAAGATACCTCGCTGTTTATCGTTATCGGTGCCGCTGAGCTGACCCGCAGCGGTCAGGAAATTATCGCCGGGAACTTCCGCGCACTGGAAATCTGGACCGCTGTTGGCGTTATCTACCTCATTATCACGCAGGTACTCAACATCGTTCTCCGCGTTCTTGAAAGAAGGATGAAAATCCTGTGATTGAATTTAAAAACGTCTCTAAGCACTTTGGGCAAACCCAGGTGCTGCATAACATCGATCTCAACGTCAAGCAGGGTGAAGTCGTGGTGATTATCGGGCCATCCGGTTCCGGTAAATCGACGCTGCTGCGCTGCATTAACAAGCTGGAAGAGATAACCAGCGGTGACCTGATCGTCGATGGTCTGAAGGTCAACGACCCGAAAGTGGACGAACGCCTGATCCGCCAGGAAGCGGGTATGGTGTTCCAGCAGTTTTATCTGTTCCCGCACCTGACGGCGCTGGAAAATGTGATGTTTGGCCCAACCCGCGTGCGTGGTCTTAATAAAGCCGCCGCGGAGACGCTGGCCAAAGATCTGCTGGCGAAGGTCGGCCTTGCCGAGCGCGCCCATCACTACCCTTCTGAGCTGTCCGGCGGCCAGCAACAGCGCGTGGCGATTGCCCGTGCGCTGGCGGTGAAACCGAAGATGATGCTGTTTGATGAGCCTACATCGGCGCTCGACCCGGAACTGCGCCACGAAGTGCTGAAGGTGATGCAGGATCTGGCGGAAGAAGGCATGACGATGGTCATCGTGACCCATGAAATCGGTTTTGCCGAGAAAGTGGCGTCTCGCCTGATCTTTATTGATAAAGGCCGGATTGCCGAGGATGGCAACCCGCAGGAGCTGGTGAAGAATCCACCAAGCCAGCGTCTGCAAGAGTTCCTGCAGCACGTCTCCTGATGCTAACGCCGTTTATTCCCTTGGGATAAACGGCGTTTTTTCTTAGCGTTTGCGCGCCAGGAAACGACGACGCTGTTCGTCATCCATAAACGACCAGGCGATAAAGCGACTCTGCTTCTGCCCCTGCGCCATCTCTTTTTTGACGACCTTCACCGCCCCCACGTCGGTTAACGCACGGTACAGCGGCGGCAGGTTTTCGCCTTTGGATACCAGCGATGTAAACCACATCACCTGACGAGCAAAACCTTTGCTCTCTGCAATCATCTGTTTGATAAAGGCCACTTCCCCGCCTTCACACCACAGCTCCTGCTGCTGGCCACCAAAGTTCAGCGCGTCGTCACGGTCCTGACCCAGGTTACGACGCTTACGCTCGCTGCCTGCACGTGCTGCTGCTGCCGAATCGTGGAATGGCGGGTTACACAGGGTGGCATCGTACTGTTCATTTTTGTGGATCACGCCGTTGAACATCGCTGTCGTATCTTTCTGGCGACGCAGACGGATCATGCGGTTCAGCGACGGGTTCGCGCTCAGAATAGCCTGTGCGCTGGCAAACGCCTCAGCATGCGTTTCGCTGCCGGTGAAGCGCCAGCCGTATTCATGCGCGCCAATCAGCGGATAGATACAGTTCGCGCCGACGCCGATATCCAGGATATTGGCCCCTTTTACTACATTGCCGCTCTCATCGCTGAGCAGGTCACCCAGGTGGTGGATATAATCCGCGCGTCCCGGTACCGGTGGGCAGAGGAATCCTTCCGGAATATCCCACTCTTTGACCGCGTAGAAATGCGCCAGCAGCGCTTTGTTCAGCGTCTTCACCGCCAGCGGGTCAGCGAAGTTGATGGTCTGCTCGCCCGCTGGGCTGAGGGTAATAAAATCGCGCAGTGCAGGGACGGCCTGGCACAGCGCTTCGAGATCGTAGCGACTATGATGACGGTTACGCGGGTGTAAACCCGGTTTTTGGGTACTCATGACTTTCTCCTGTCGTAATGCGGCGTAAGATACCCGTTGACGACGGTGCGGTAAATAAGGGAGTCTGGATTCCTGCTTCTAAATAACAGGTGCGCTATGTATTTTTATGAGCCTTCCCACGGACATGGGCTGCCTCACGACCCGCTCAATGCCATCGTCGGGCCACGACCTATCGGCTGGATTTCCTCCGTCGACCCGCAGGGGCGGCGCAATCTTGCGCCCTACAGCTTTTTTAACTGCTTTAACTATCGCCCACCGATCATCGGTTTCGCCAGCAGCGGCTGGAAAGATAGCGTGCAGAATATTGTCGAAACCAAAGCGTTCGTCTGGAATCTGACCACGCGCGATTTAGCCATCGCAATGAACGAAACCTCCGCCACGCTGCCGCACGGCGAGGATGAGTTTGCCCGCGCCGGGCTCACGGCCATAGACAGCCGATTGGTGAAAGCGCCTCGCGTAGCTGAAAGCCCGGTTAACTTCGAGTGCCGCCTGTCGCAGTGCATTCAGCTCACCGGTGCGGACGGTACCACCGTCGATACCTGGCTGGTGCTGGGCGAAGTGGTCGGCATTCACATTGACGAATCGCTGCTGGAAAACGGTATCTACCAAACCGCCAAAGCGCAGCCGGTGCTCCGCGCCGGTGGCCCGTCGGCCTATTACACCATTGATGAGCGTCATCGGTTTGACTTAATCCGCCCGGATGCGCGTCAGGCCTGAGCAATACCTCCCCGGGGTCGGCGTAAACGCCTCGCCCGGGCTACGTTCGATATGTAGCCCGGGCGAGCGCAGCGACTCCGGGAAATTGTCACCGCCTCTCTCCCACATCCATCTCACCAACATTTCCGCCCCAACCAGCAGGATACAGTCCGCGTCGCACATCCCGATGAAACGAGGAATACGGCCATTCTTTAACGGATGCCACCCATCCATGCTTCACCGGGTTGAAATAGCAGTAGTCAACGTGCCGTCTGTAGTCCGTTTCATCGCGTAAGGTGTGCTCCCAAAAGCGAGGTTGCCATATTTCCCGCATTCTCAAAGGCTGGGTGAAATGTCGTTTAAGCCCAAGCCAACGCTGGGAAAAATCATTATCACCCGGCGGTAGCGTCCAGATGCAGTGCATGTGCTCAGGTAGCACCACCCAGGCGTTGATGATGAAGGGTTGCACGCGTTGAACGTCAGCAACCGCTTGCCGTAGCAGATCGATGTGCCGGGTAAGCAGGTCGCTGCGGCGGTTTCGCAGATTGGCAGTGAAGAACAGAATACCTCCAGGAATGGCGGATCGACGGTAGTGAACCATTGTCATTGCTCCTTGCGTAAGACACTCGCAGCAACGTAATCCCCAACACGATATGGCGCAAATCATCAGTTTTGCTTGTGGAAAGCGGCACGCAAATTTTATCGCCGAGCCGCCCCGGAGTCGGCGTAAACGCCTCGTCCGGGCTACAAACCTGTCGCCCGAGAGCCCCCTCAATGTGTAATCTTTATGTATAAAAAATGAAGAAACTGTAAAGCAATGTATTTATTTTTAGCTCAATGAGTGATAAAAAGTTACGCGTTTTGATAATGCTTCTCACAATCATTATCAACATCATTTAAAAAAACATTAAGCAACCTGCAGTGGCAAAGGGGACAAGGTGTGCCCGGTTGTCATCTTTAACATCGCTTTTAAAAATTATAAGACGCTCATTGATATGGATAAAAATCGCACTACCCCATTCAGCAGCTTTGGCTCGCTTACCTTCTTTACCGGACTGTGCATTGGCCTGACGCCTGCTGCCCAAGCCGCGGACAGTAAAGAAAAAGGCCAGGGAGATACGCTGGTTGTTGAAGCGCAAGCCCCATCGCTATATGCCCCGACAAAATCAGCCGACCCGAAATTCAGCCGTCCGATTGCCGACACCACGCGTACCGTGACGGTAATTTCCGAGCAGGTTCTTAAGGATCAGGGTGCTACCAACCTGACCGACGCGCTGAAAAACGTGCCGGGCGTGGGCGCATTCTTTGCGGGTGAAAACGGCAGTTCATCGACCGGCGATACCATCTATATGCGCGGTGCGGATACGTCGAACAGTATCTACATCGATGGCGTTCGTGATATCGGCAGCGTGACGCGTGACACCTTCAACACCGAACAGGTAGAAGTGATTAAAGGCGCGTCTGGTTCAGACTATGGCCGCAGCGCGCCGACGGGCTCAATCAACATGATCAGCAAGCAGCCGCGTCTGGACTCCGGTATCGATGCTTCAGCAAGCGTCGGCAGCGCATGGTATCGCCGCGGCACGCTGGACCTGAACGAAGCCATCGGCGACACCACCGCCGTGCGTTTAAATCTGATGGGGGAAAAAACCCACGACGCCGGGCGTGATAACGTGAAAAACGAACGTTACGGTATTGCCCCGTCCATTGCTTTTGGCCTCGGCACACAAAACCGCCTGTATCTGAACTATCTGCACGTCACCCAGCACAACACGCCGGATGGCGGTGTGCCAACCGTGGGCCTGCCAGGTTACTCCGCACCAAACGCGGCGACATCGGCGCTCAATAGCTCGGGCAAGGTAGATACGCACAACTTCTACGGTACCAACTCAGATTACGACGACTCCACCACCGATACGGTGACGATGCGTTTCGAGCATGACTTCAACGACACCACCACCCTCCGTAACACCACCCGCTGGTCACAGATTAAGCAGGACTATCTGATGACGGCGGTGATGGGTGGAGCCACTAACATCGGTCAACCAAACCCTAATGATGTCGGCACCTGGACCTGGACGCGCAACGTCAACACCAAAGACGTGAGCAACAAGATCCTGACCAACCAGACCAACCTGACCTCGAAGTTCTATACCGGCGCTATCGGCCACGATATCAGCACCGGCGTCGAGTTTACCCACGAGCAGCAGACCAACTACGGCGTCTATCCGATAACCGCCCCGGTGGTGAATCTGTATAACCCGAACAGTAACGTCAACATCGGCAGCCTGAACCGCAGCGGCGCTAACGCTAACGGTCAGACCGATACCTTTGGCGTCTACGCGTTCGACACGCTGCAAATTACCCGTGATTTCGAGCTGAACGGCGGTATTCGCCTGGATAGCTATCACACCGAATATGACAGCGCCTCACTGTGTGGCGGTACGGGACGCGGCGCAATTGCCTGCCCGGCGGGCGTGGCCAAAAACAGCCCAGTCACCACCGTCGATGCAACAAAATCGGGTAATCTGGTCAACTGGAAAACGGGAGCGCTGTATCACCTGGCGCAAAACGGCAACGTCTACGTCAACTACGCTATCTCCCAGCAGCCTCCGGGCGGCAGCAACTTCGCGCTGGCCGCTGGCGGTACAGGTAACAGCGCCAACCGTACCGACTTTAAGCCGCAGAAGGCCAAAACCAGCGAAGCGGGCACCAAGTGGGAACTGTTGGATAAGCGCCTGCTATTGTCGGCAGCGTTGTTCCGTACCGATATTGAAAACGACGTTGAGGCCAACGACGACGGCACCTACTCGCAGTACGGCACCAAACGCGTAGAAGGCTATGAGATCTCCGTAGCCGGGAACATTACTCCTGAGTGGCAGGTCATTGGCGGCTTCACACAGCAGCGTGCGACCATCAAGCAGGGTGCTGATGTCACTCAGGACGGCTCATCCTCACTGCCGTACACGCCGGAGCATGCCTTCACCCTGTGGAGCCAGTACCAGGCAACCGATGCCATTTCTGTCGGCGCGGGCGCACGCTATATTGGTAGCATGCATCGCGGCAAAGACGGTGCCGTTGGCACGCCGGACTCTACCGACAGTTACTGGGTTGCCGATGCCAAGATTGGCTACCGCGTGAACAGCACGCTCGACCTGCAGTTGAACGCCTACAACCTGTTTGATACCAACTATGTTGCCTCGATCAACAAGAGCGGCTATCGCTATCATCCGGGTGAGCCGAGAACCTTCGTGTTAACGGCTAACGTACACTTCTAAGTATCATCGTGGGGCGCAAGCCCCACTTTTTTAAGGAGAGATTCCCATGATGTACCGCATTCCTGGCGTATTGAACGCCGACGAGGTTCGCCTGCTTGTTGAAGAGTTGGACCAGGCGGAGTGGGTAGACGGTCGAGCGACCGTCGGAGCGCAGGGGGCGCAGGTTAAGCAAAATCAGCAGGTCGACACTCGCAGCGAACGCTACGTCCGCCTGCAGGCGAAAGTACTGGAGGCGGTGAATCGCCACTCACTGTTCTTCGCCGCAGCGCTACCCAGGACGATCTCCAGCCCGTTGTTCAACCGCTATCAGCAGCAGGAGACCTACGGTTTTCATGTCGATGGCGCGGTACGTCAGCATCCGCAAAGCGGCTGGATGCGTACCGACCTCTCCGCCACGCTATTTTTGTCCGACCCGGAAAGCTATGAGGGCGGCGAACTGACTATTAACGATACCTACGGCCAGCACGCGGTGAAGCTTCCGGCGGGCGATGTGGTGCTCTACCCTTCCAGCAGCCTGCACTGCGTCACGCCGGTGACCTCAGGCGTCCGCATCGCCTCCTTTATGTGGATTCAGTCGATGATTCGCGATGACAAACGTCGCGCCATGCTGTTTGAGCTTGATGGCAATATTCAGTCTTTAAAACGTCGTCACGGTGAGTCGGATGAGGCGCTTTCGCTGCTTAATCTCTACCATAACCTGCTGCGGGAATGGTCGGAAATTTAGCCCAAAATATTTCTCAAATTTTATGATGGAGATAAACGGGATCAGCGAATGATACGGTCATTAGTGGCTATCAATGGCAAACCGCTCCATCAAAAAACAAACCCATGACAAAAGTTTACGTCTAATTCATTTGTTGGAATATAATGCTAATTAAAGGCGATCAAACCCGCTATGGTGACAAATCTATACCTGAATATACAGAGCAATCGGTTATCTTTACGAGCACGCTTTTTGGCAAATAAAGTGGCAAATTGTGCGCTAGATCGCGCTCTGACCGCTAGACACTCCGCAAATGCATTCATTTCATGAATATTTTATTAGTAATCAATACATTAATAATTGTTCAATTTTTTTGAGCATGGACATCAATTCTCTTCGATTTATTCCACCGAATAAAAGCGTGATACTTCTCACATCGACGGAAACAACGTCATCCGAACAACATCACCTGCGAGAGATTAATGATGAAAACGATTAAATATGCTGTTGCTGCTATTGCCCTTTCTACCCTGTCTTTCGGTGCTTTTGCTGCACAACCGGTCACTCAGGAACAAGCGCAAAAAATGAATGAAATTGGTGTGGTATCTGCGAACGGTGCAAGCACGCTGGATGGTCTGGAAGCAAAACTGGCGCAGAAAGCTGCTGACGCTGGCGCATCCGGTTACAGCATCACCTCCGCTAACACCAACAACAAAGTTAGCGGCACCGCGGTTATCTACAAATAACCAACCGATGTACTACCCCGTGGGCCTGACCTCTCGCGGGTGCTCCAACCCTCATTAAACTTGTTGATACCCTTATTTGCCCGGCCGCCACGCCGGGCTTTTTTTTGCGTGGAATTTGGGGATGGTGCTTTCCCGGGGTCGGCGTAAACGCCTCGCCCGGGAAAGTACTACGGCTTAATACGACTGCGCCACTCGCGCCAGCCCTTCTTCAATACTCTCTACTTCCCCCGTCGCCAGCAGGCAACACGCGAGCTGAATTTTCAGCGAATGCGGCACCGGCTCAACGCCCGCCACACAGCGTTCAATCCATTGAGCGGTGATTTCAGGATCCTTGCTCGACGGCAGCACCACTTCTGTCTCCGGCTGCTCGCTCTGACGTTCATTAACCACTCGCACACCCTCTGCATCGATCAGCGTGATCTGCGGGCAACGCTGCGGGTTGGCGTACACCTCACCTTCCGTACCATGCATCAGCAGGCTGCGCCCACCGATATCGGCAAAGAATTTCGCCACCTTCCCCACGTATTCGGGATGCGACACGCTGGACAGACGCAGCGCGGCATTCTCTTCAAACGGCGTGGCAAGCTTCGCCAGCGTATGGGCACTATTACGCACGCCAAGCTGCCAGCGGAAATTCAGCTGCCGCTCCAGCGGCGGGCACAGTGCGCCGACCGGAATATAGACCGGCTGATGGCCTTCGAGCTTGGCCTGCGCCTGACCGGCGTGGCGAGTAGGCTCAATGCCCATCAGAGCGAAAATAGTTTCTGTAATGACGCGGGTCGGGTCTTCGCTCACGCCGTGCACCACCACCGGGAAGCCCAGCTTGTGCAACAGCATCGCCAGCAGCGGCGTCAGATTGGCCTGCTTACGCGCGCCGTTATAGCTCGGAATGACGATAGGCATGGGTTTGCCTGCTGGCGGCGTTAAGCGCAGCGTCTTTTGCTGCATCGCATCGTAGAAGCCGAGCATCTCCGCTTCGCCTTCGCCCTTAATACGCATGGAGAGCAAAATCGCACCCATTTCCAGGTCCGGCACGTCGCCATCCAGCATGTGGCTATACAGGCCGCGCGCGGTCTCCTGGTCCAGGTCACGAGCGTGATTTTTACCGCGCCCGATTTCTTTGATGATTTTGCGATAATCCATGTGCTGCTCCTTTTACATGCTCATTCGGCGGCTTCGTCCCGACGGCACAACGCTCGACCGGGCTACCGTTTTTTACGGCGCGGCGATTTGGGTTTCGCCGTGGGGGCTTTTTGCTTCACTTCCGGCACTTCCGGGCGTTCAATCGGGAAAACCGGTAACGCATTCAGTAAACGCTTACCGTAGTTTTTGGTCAACAACCGCTTATCGTAGATAACCACTTCGCCCCAGCAGCCATGGCTACGAATGAGTCGACCCACCTGCTGAATCAGGTTAAACGATGCGCTAGGCAGACTCTGCACCTCAAAAGGATAGCGGTTGAGGCTTTTCAGCCACTCCCCTTCGGTGATCACCACCGGGCTATCAATCGGTGGGAAGGCTATTTTGTGGATATGCACCTGAGTGAGCAGATCACCTTTCAGATCCAGACCCTCGGCAAAAGATTGCAGACCAACCAGCACGCTACGCTCGCCGTTCTCCACCCGCTTACGGTGCAGCTCCACCAAGCGATAGCGCGGCTGATCGCCCTGCACCAGCAGCATCAGCCGCAGGTCGGTGACGTACTCGAGAAAACGCTGCATCGCGCGCCCGCTGGCAAACAGCACCAGCATGCCGTGGTGCTTTTTGCTCTCAACCTGCTCGCGGAAGTAGGCCGCCATTTCAGCAATATGCTGCTCTTCGTTATCGATAAGCGGCTCGTACTGCATCTGCGGAATAACGATTTTTCCCTGTTCGACGTGGTTGAACGGCGAATCCAGCGCGACAAAGCGATCGCCCGCCTTCTCCTTCAGGCCGCTCATCTCCTGCAGACGAGAGAAGCTGTTCAGTGAACGCAAAGTTGCCGAAGTGACGACAATATGTGGCACGCTGCGCCACAGCAGGCGTTCGAGCTGATCGCTCACGCGAATGCCCACGCAGTGGAACCAGACGTGCATCTGCCCGTCGCGCATATCACGCGTCGCCCACTTGGTGACCGGCGCGCCCGACGCTTGAGAGAGCGAAGCCAGCCGCCACAGCTTGCTCTGGGACTCAAACATGCCCAGGGCGCGGTTCATCTGCAAAATAATGCGATGCAGTCTCACAATGTCGTGGCTGCCGGTTTTTTCACTCAGATCGTTTAAGAACAGCTCGGCAAGCCCGCGCAGCATCTCGGTAAGCTTGGCCAGACGCTGGCAAATCTCCATCACCTCATCGGGCAGTTCGCCCATCGGGAAGCGGTGTTCAGCCTCCTGGGTAGCGGGCAGATAGAGATTCAGAATATTGTTGAGCGAGGCAATCAGCTCATATAGCTCTTCACAGTGGCCGTTCAGCCGTTCCGGCAGCGCCAGCGGCGGCGTGGTTTTCGGGCGGAACTGCTCCATGCAGGTCGCTACCAGCTTGCTGAAGAGATCGAGCTGCAGCCGATACCACGGCGCGGTAATCTCCGCACTCATCTCCAGCGCGTCACGCGCGACGTCAGGCAAATGGTGGCCTTCATCCAGCACCAGCAGCAGGTTTTTCGGCTCTGGCAGTACCGCTTCGCTCTCCATCGCGGCCATCACCAGCGCATGGTTGGCAACCACCACCTCCGCCTCCTGAATTTCGCGGCGAGCGACGAAGAACGGGCATTCGCGGTAGTAGTGGCAGTTACGGTTCAGGCAGCTGGCTTTATCGGTGCTCAGGCGGCGCCACAGATCGTCGTCAATGGCGATATCGGTGTGATCGCGCAGGCCGTCCCACTTGTAGCCGTCAAGGTCACCCTTCAGCTTTGCGCAACGCTTCTGCTCTTCCTGATTGTTTGGCGTGAGTTCGTCGTCGAGGAACGCCAGCAGGTCCTGCTGATTCGGCTCGGTGCTGGCCAGCGCCGCCAGATTACGCGGACAGACGTAGCGCCCACGGCCAAAGGCCGCGGTAAAGCGCAGGTCGGGGATAATTTTGCGCAGCAGCGGCAGGTCTTTACTGTAGATTTGATCCTGCAAGGCGACGTTGGCGGTACTGACCACCAGCGTTTTTTGCTCTTCGCGGGCAATGGCAATGCCGGGGATCAGATACGAGAGCGTTTTGCCGACGCCGGTCGGCGCTTCAATCGCCAGGTGCCGTCCCTCTTCTCCCGCCAGCGTTTTGGCGACATCCGCAATCATCTGCCGCTGCGGCGCGCGGGGAATAAAGTCGGGGATCTGTTCCTGAAGCGCCTTGTACCAGGCGGCGATTTGCGCTTTTAGCGCAGCGGTCAAAGCCATGAGAAAACCTGAGATACTGTATAAACAGCCACTATTGTGGCATTTTCTGTACGCCGCCGCAAAAAAGAAAGCCCGGCTTTCGGCCGGGCTCGCAATTTACTGCGCTGCTGCAGGTTTACGCGGACGGCGCGGTGGGCGTGGCTTATCGCCAGCCGGCTTGCCCTCTGCGCTGCGCGGTTTGGCTTTCGGCGCACCGCCATCGTTACGACGCGGCTGCTGCTGGCTGCGACCCGCCCCCTGGCCTTGACCCTGGCTCTGACCGCGACCACGGCCACCGCCGTTGCCGCCGTTCCCGCCGCCACGCTGCTGGCGACCGTTCTGAATCGGCTCGGCTTTGATTGACGGATCGACGTCATAGCCATCGAGGGCGATACGTGGGATCTCTTTCTTCAGCAGACGTTCGATGTCACGCAGCAGTTTGAGTTCATCAACGCACACCAGAGACAGCGCTTCACCGGTGGCCGCCGCACGGCCGGTACGGCCAATACGGTGCACGTAATCTTCCGGCACGTTCGGCAGCTCGTAGTTCACCACGTGCGGCAGCTCTTCGATATCCAGGCCACGCGCCGCGATGTCGGTTGCCACCAGCACGCGAATATCACCGGATTTAAAATCAGCCAGCGCACGCGTACGCGCACCCTGCGATTTGTTGCCGTGGATTGCCGCGCTGCGGATGCCGTCTTTGTTCAACTGCTCCGCCAGATGGTTCGCGCCGTGTTTGGTACGGGTGAAAACCAGCACCTGCTGCCAGTTACCCTGGCCAATCATCTGCGACAGCAGTTCACGCTTACGCTTTTTATCGACCATATGCACATGCTGCGTCACCTGCTCAGAAGCGGTGTTGCGACGCGCCACTTCGATTTCCAGCGGATTAGTCAGCAGTTTTTCAGCCAGTGATTTGATGTCGTCAGAAAAGGTCGCGGAGAACAGCAGGTTCTGACGCTTGGCTGGCAGCTTAGTCAGCACGCGGCGGATATCGTGGATAAAGCCCATATCCAGCATGCGGTCCGCTTCGTCCAGCACCAGAATTTCAATCTGGTCCAGCTTCACGGCGTTTTGATGTTCGAGGTCCAGCAGACGGCCAGGCGTTGCCACCAGAACGTCAACGCCGCCACGCAGCTTCATCATCTGCGGGTTAATGCTCACCCCGCCGAAAACCACCAGCGAACGGATGTTCAGGTAGCGGCTGTATTCACGGACGTTTTCGCCAATCTGGGCGGCCAGCTCACGGGTTGGCGTGAGGATCAGCGCGCGCACCGGGCGACGGCCTTTAACGTGCGGCTCGCGAGAAACCAGCAGCTGCAGCAGCGGCAGCGTAAAGCCTGCGGTTTTACCGGTGCCGGTCTGCGCGCTAGCCATCAGGTCACGGCCCTGCAGTACAGCAGGAATCGCCTGCTGCTGAATAGGAGTGGGTTCCTGGTAGCCCTGCTCAGCAACGGCACGCAGAATATCGGGGTTCAGTCCGAGGGAATCAAAAGACATACATACTCCACACCCACCCCGACCGCACGCGGTGTAGTTTTCGAGGGGATAAAAAACGGGGGAATGACAAAAACCACAATGTCATGAAGGGGCGGAGTGTAGCAGTTTTTGTGATGCACCGCATAAATTATCCCCTCCGGGGGAGAAAACAAGATTATTCACCAGACTGGACAAGTTTAAAAACGCGGCATAATCTTAATCAATCGTTTGATTAATTTTGGTGGCACCATGAGCACAACGCCAATAACCAGCAAAGGTGAGCAGGCCAAAAGCCAGCTGATAGCCGCGGGGCTCGCCCAGTTTGGCGAGTACGGGCTGCATGCCACCACCCGAGATATCGCCGCCCAGGCCGGGCAGAATATCGCAGCGATTACCTACTATTTTGGCTCAAAAGAAGATTTATACCAGGCCTGCGCGCAGTGGATTGCCGACTTTATTGGCGAGAACTTCCGCCCGCATGCCGAAGCGGCAGAACAGCTCTTTGCCCAGCCAGAGCCGGACAGAGACGCCATGCGCGCGCTGATCCTCCGCGCCTGCCAGAATATGATTTTGCTGCTGACTCAGGACGATACCCTGAACCTCAGCAAGTTTATCTCCCGCGAGCAGCTTTCGCCGACCGCCGCCTACCAGCGGATCCACGATCAGGTCATCGCCCCGCTGCACGCGCACCTCACCCGGCTGATTGCCGCCTATACTGGCTGCGACGCCAACAGTACGCAGATGATCCTCCATACCCACGCGCTGCTCGGCGAAGTGCTGGCCTTTCGCCTCGGACGGGAAACCATCCTGATGCGTACCGGCTGGTCGCAGTTTGATGCCGACAAGGCCGAGCAGATTTTCCAGGTGGTGACCTGCCACATCGATTTGATTTTGCAAGGACTGATGCAAAGGAGCCTGAAGTCATGAAAAAACCGGTAGCGCTTATTCTGGTCGTGGTGGTCATCGTCGCCCTGATTGGCGGCGGAACATGGTGGTATCAGAGTCGGCAAAATAACGGCCTGACCCTGTACGGGAACGTCGATATCCGCACCGTTAATATGAGCTTCCGCGTCGGCGGCCGCCTGCAGTCTCTATCGGTTGACGAAGGGGATGCCATCAAACAGGGGCAGACATTAGGCGAACTGGATAAAGCACCGTTTGAAAACGCGCTGATGCAGGCCAAAGCCAACGTCGCCACCGCCCAGGCGCAGTATGACCTGATGATGGCGGGCTACCGGGCCGAAGAGATTGCGCAGGCAGCAGCGGCTGTCAAACAGGCGCAGGCCGCCTATGACTACGCGCAGAGCTTCTTGCAGCGCCAGCAGGGGCTGTGGAGCAAACGGCTGTTGTCGGCAAACGATCTGGAAAACGCGAAATCCTCACGTGACCAGGCGCTGGCGACGCTGAAATCCGCGCAGGATAAACTGAGTCAGTACCGCGCCGGTAACCGTCCGCAGGAAATCGCCCAGGCCAAAGCCAATCTGGAACAAGCGCAGGCGCAGCTGGCGCAATCCACGCTAGACTTACAGGACACCGTGCTTACCGCCCCTTCCGACGGTACGCTGCTCACCCGCGCCGTGGAACCCGGCAGCATGCTCAGCGCAGGCAGCACGGTGCTGACGCTCTCCCTGACCCGTCCGGTCTGGGTTCGTGCCTATGTCGATGAAAAAAATCTCAGCCAGGCGCAGCCGGGTCGCGAGATCTTGCTCTATACCGACGGTCGCCCGGATAAGCCGTATCACGGCAAAATTGGCTTTGTATCGCCTACCGCAGAATTCACCCCGAAAACCGTTGAGACGCCGGACCTGCGTACCGACCTTGTCTACCGCCTGCGTATTATCGTGACCGATGCCGACGACAGCCTGCGTCAGGGAATGCCGGTCACCCTGCGCTTTAGCGATGAGTCACGCCATGAGTGACCAACAGATTCAGCTGCACGGGCTGGTTAAACAGTTCGCTGGCATGAATAAACCGGCGGTGGCGAAGCTGGACTGCACGATTAACGCCGGCTACGTCACCGGGCTGGTCGGCCCGGACGGTGCGGGGAAAACCACGCTGATGCGCATGCTGGCGGGTTTATTGAAGCCTGACGACGGCAGCGCCGTGGTGCTGGGGCTTGACCCGATTCGTGATGGTAGCGCCCTGCACTCGGTGATGGGCTATATGCCGCAGAAGTTCGGTCTTTACGAAGACCTCACGGTGATGGAGAACCTCAACCTCTACGCCGACCTGCGCAGCGTCACCGGCGAAGCGCGCGAGAAAACCTTCGCTCGCCTGCTGGAGTTTACCGCGCTCGGCCCGTTCACCTCTCGGCTAGCCGGTAAGCTCTCCGGCGGTATGAAACAGAAGCTGGGACTCGCCTGTACGCTGGTTGGCGAACCGAAGGTACTGCTGCTCGATGAGCCCGGCGTCGGCGTTGACCCCATCTCCCGCCGCGAGCTGTGGCAGATGGTGCATGAACTGGCGGGCGACGGGATGCTGATCCTCTGGAGCACCTCCTATCTCGATGAAGCCGAGCAGTGCCAGGACGTGTTGCTGATGAACGAAGGCGAGCTGCTCTATCAGGGCGAACCCACCGCCCTCACCCGCACCATGGCCGGGCGCAGCTTTTTAATGCATAGCCCGGTGGAGAATAACCGCCGACTGTTACAGCACGCGCTGAAGCAGGAGATGGTCAGCGACGGCATGATTCAGGGGCGCTCGGTGCGGGTTATCCTGAAGAAATCGGCAACGGCCGAAGATCTCAAACGCGCGCCGGGGATGCCGGAATTAGAAATTGAAGAAACCACGCCGCGCTTTGAAGATGCGTTTATCGACCTACTCGGCGGTGCGGGCACCTCTGAATCTCCGCTGGGGGCGATTCTGCACACCGTTCAGGGCACGGCGGATGAAACGGTAATCGAAGCGAGGCAGCTCACCAAGAAATTTGGCGATTTCGCCGCCACCGACCACGTGAATTTTGCCGTCAAGCGCGGCGAGATTTTCGGCCTGCTCGGGCCAAACGGCGCGGGAAAATCCACCACCTTCAAGATGATGTGCGGCCTGCTGGTACCGACCTCCGGCAATGCGTTAGTGCTGGATATGGATCTGAAAACCGGTTCGGGCAAAGCTCGCCAGCATTTGGGCTATATGGCGCAGAAGTTTTCCCTCTACGGCAACCTGACCGTAGAGCAGAACCTGCGCTTCTTCTCCGGTGTATATGGCCTGCGCGGTCGCGTGCAGAACGACAAAATTGAGCGTATGAGTGAAGCGTTTGGCCTGAAGGAAATCGCTCGCCACACCACCGACGCGTTACCACTGGGCTTTAAGCAGCGTCTGGCGCTGGCCTGCTCGCTAATGCACGAGCCGGATATTCTGTTCCTCGATGAACCCACCTCGGGCGTTGACCCCATCACCCGCCGCGAATTCTGGCTGCATATCAATAGCATGGTGGAAAAAGGAGTCACCGTGATGGTGACCACCCACTTTATGGATGAGGCCGAGTACTGCGACCGTATCGGCCTGGTCTATCGCGGCAAGCTGATTGCTAGCGGCACGCCGGACGATTTGAAAGCCGAAGCCGCGGATGAGCAACAGCCTGACCCCACCATGGAGCAGGCGTTTATCACCCTCATCCACGACTGGGATAAGGAGCATGCCGATGAGCGCTAAAGGGCTATCGTGGCGGCGCGTACGTGCGCTGTGCGTGAAGGAGACGCGGCAGATCGTCCGCGATCCCAGCAGTTGGTTGATTGCGGTAGTGATCCCGCTGATGCTGCTGTTTATTTTTGGCTACGGCATTAACCTCGACTCCAGCAAGCTGCGGGTTGGCGTGCTGCTCGAACAGCAGAGCAAAGAGGCGCTGGACTTCACCCATACCCTCACCGGCTCGCCCTACATCGACGCCACCATCAGCGACAACCGCCAGCAGCTGATTGAGATGATGCAGGCCGGACGCATTCGCGGCCTGGTGGTGGTGCCGGTCGATTTCGATAAGAAAATGGCCCGCCCCGGCGACGATGCGCCGATTCAGGTGATCACCGACGGCAGCGAGCCTAATACCGCTAACTTTGTGCAGGGCTACGTCGAGGGGATCTGGCAGCTGTGGCAGAAACAGCGCGCCGAGGACAACGGACAAAGCTTCGAACCGCTTATCGACGTGCAAACCCGCTACTGGTTTAACCCAGCGGCCATCAGCCAGCACTTTATTATTCCGGGGGCGATAACCATCATTATGACGGTCATCGGCGCGATCCTGACCTCGCTGGTGATCGCCCGCGAATGGGAGCGCGGCACCATGGAGGCGTTGCTCTCCACCGAAGTAACCCGCGTCGAACTGCTGCTGTGCAAGCTTATCCCCTACTACTTCCTCGGCATGCTGGCGATGCTGCTCTGTATGCTGGTGTCGGTGTTTGTGCTCGGCGTGCCGTATCGCGGTTCGCTGGTGATTCTGTTTTTCATCACCAGCCTGTTTTTACTCAGCACGCTGGGAATGGGGTTGCTGATTTCGACCATCACCCGCAACCAGTTTAACGCCGCCCAGGTGGCGCTCAACGCCGCGTTTCTGCCGTCGATTATGCTGTCCGGGTTTATTTTCCAGATTGATAGTATGCCAGCGGCTATTCGCGTGGTGACCTACATCATTCCGGCGCGCTATTTCGTCAGCACCCTGCAAAGCCTGTTTCTGGCGGGGAATATTCCGGTGGTGCTGATGGTCAACACGCTGTTTTTGATTGCCTCGGCGGTGATGTTTATTGGTCTGACGTGGATGAAAACCAAACGTCGGTTGGATTGATGCTTTCCCGGGGTCGCTGCGCTCACCCGGGCAACCCTTTATCTGTAGCTCGGGCGAACGAAGTGACCCCGGGGACAATGGAGAATTCACATGCTGTACCGCTTATGGACGCTTATCCGCAAAGAGCTACAGTCGCTGCTGCGCGAGCCGCAGACGCGTGCCATTTTGATCATGCCAGTGCTGATCCAGGTGCTACTGTTCCCCTTTGCCGCCACGCTGGAGGTGACCAACGCCACCATCGCCGTCTATAACGAAGATAACGGCAAGCACTCGGTGGAGCTGACCCAGCGCTTTGCCCGCGCCAAAGCGTTTACCCACGTTCTGCTGCTGCAAAGCCCGCAGGAGATCCAGCCGACCATCGACACCCAGAAGGCGCTGCTGCTGGTGCGCTTCCCGGCCGATTTTTCCCGTAATCTCGACACGTTCCAGACCGCGCCGATGCAGCTGCTGCTCGACGGGCGCAACTCGAACAGCGCCCAGATTGCCGCTAACTATCTCCAGCAGATCGTCAAAAACTATCAGCAGGAATTGCTGGAGGGGAAAGCGAAGCCCAATAATAGCGAGCTGGTGGTACGCAACTGGTATAACCCTAATCTCGATTACAAATGGTTCGTGGTGCCGTCGCTGATCGCCATGATCACCACCATCGGCGTGATGATCGTTACCTCGCTGTCGGTGGCGCGTGAACGCGAACAGGGCACGCTTGACCAGCTACTGGTCTCCCCGCTGGCCACCTGGCAAATTTTCGTCGGCAAAGCGGTGCCCGCGCTGATTGTGGCAACCTTCCAGGCAAGCATCGTGCTGGCGGTCGGGATCTGGGCCTATCAGATCCCCTTCGCCGGGTCGCTGGCGCTGTTCTACTTTACGATGGTGATTTACGGACTCTCGCTGGTGGGCTTCGGGCTACTTATCTCGTCGCTGTGCTCAACCCAGCAGCAGGCGTTTATCGGCGTATTCGTCTTTATGATGCCCGCGATTCTACTTTCAGGGTACGTGTCGCCGGTGGAGAACATGCCGCTGTGGCTGCAGCATTTGACGTGGATAAACCCGATTCGTCACTTTACCGATATCACCAAGCAGATCTATTTGAAGGATGCGAGTTTGTCAATTATCTGGGGGAGTTTGTGGCCGCTACTGTTTATAGCGGCCACGACGGGATCAGTGGCGTACGCGATGTTTCGCCGCAAGATCGCCTGAGGCTTTCTCTTTCACCAGCAGCGAGAACACGGCTGGGCCTGCGAGGATAGCGAGCCCGGCCAGCGCCAGCAGGTAGTTATTGTGCAACACGCGTGACAACAGCCAGACGACAATCATCGCCGCGCCGAAATACCAGGTGGTGGTTAACTCTTCGAGCACGTCGGCGAACGCGCGCCAGCGCTGCTCAGGGTGGCGCTGCAGCGCCAGCATCAATACGACGGTCACGGCATACAGCACGCAGAGCCCCAGGCCAACGCGTACCAGCGCGCCGCCCATCCAGCCCATCACCAGTGCGGCGACGACCAGTAAATGCAACATAATCTGCCAGCAACTGAGTCCCGTTGCGACACGAATTCGTTGTTGCCACTTCATGGCTTCTCTCCTGAAGAATTTTATTCGCTTATTCAGAGTACTCAAGTCTACGGAAAATTCCGTAATAGTGGTGCTTTTTGTGACGCTGTTGTCACTATTTTCACCAACAGAGTGATGAATTGTGCCTAAACATTCATTTAACGAAGAGGAAAATGCAGGGGATTAGGTGAGATTCCCGGCGTCGCTGCGCTCGGCCGGGCTACAAATTCGAGTCTGTAGCCCGGCCGAGCGCAGCGACGCCGGGGAGGCATTTAGCGGCGGTTACCGAAAATACGCAGCAGCATCAGGAACAGGTTGATGAAGTCGAGATACAGCGTCAGCGCGCCAAGAATGGCGTATTTGCGCAGGTTCGACGAATCGCGAACGTCAATCTGCTCGCCGATATTTTTCAGCTTCTGGGTGTCGTAGGCGGTCAGGCCCACAAACACAATCACCCCGATGTAGGTAATCGCCCACATCAGCGCATCGCTTTTCAGCCAGAAGTTCACCAGCGACGCCAGTACGATACCAATCAGCGCCATAAACAGCATGTTGCCAAAGCCGCTCAGGTCACGCTTCGTGGTGTAGCCGTACAGGCTCATAATACCGAACATCCCGCCGGTCACCACGAAGGTGCTGGCGATGGACGAATAGGTATAGACGATGAAAATACTCGATAGCGTCAGCCCGGTGAGCGCTGAATAGAGCATAAACAGCGTAGTCGCCATGCCTGCGCTAAGACGCTGAACCATGCCCGAAAGCACGAACACCAACGCCAGCTGCGCGATGATCAGCCCAAAGAAGGTAATTTTGCTGGAAAAGACAAACATCATCACCGCGGGAGTATTTGCCGCATACCAGGCGATAAACGCCGTCAGCAGCAACCCGCAGGTCATCCAGCCGTATACCTGAGCCATATAGGTTTGCAGACCGCTACGCGCCTGCACAATGGAATCGGACCGAGGGAATCGTTCCATGACTTTCTCCTGAGTGTGAGTAGAACTTATTCTAAGCGTATCACATTCACGGCTTACCAGCGCTCGGCAGCGTGTTTATCGCTATCGCGGGCTTCGACCCAGCGCTCACCTTCCGGCGTCGCTTCACGCTTCCAGAACGGTGCACGGGTTTTCAGGTAGTCCATGATAAATTCGCCAGCGTCAAACGCGCTGCTGCGGTGCGCGCTGGTCACCCCAACAAACACAATCTCCTCGCCTGGCCACATTTCACCGATTCGGTGGATGACCGTCACGCGGCCGAGCGGCCAGCGTTCGCGCGCGGCATCAACGATTTCCGCCAGCGCTTTTTCCGTCATGCCCGGATAGTGCTCCAGGGTCAGCGCTTTGACGCTATCGCCCAGATTGTGATTACGCACCTTGCCGGTAAAGGTCACGACCGCGCCATCTTCGTCGCGCTCGGCAAGCCACGGGTATTCATCCCCAACGCTGAAGCGTTCGTGGCGGACGATAATTCGGGTCTCGCTCATCTTAACCTCCTGTTACCGGTGGGAAAAACGCCACTTCGTCGCCGTCAGCAACCGGATGGTCGAAGCTCACCAGCGTCTGATTCACCGCCGCCAGCAGCTTGCCCTCTTCCAGCGCCAGAGACCAGCGCCCTTCCTGCGCCGCCAGATGCTGGCGTACCGCTTCAACCGTTGCAAACTCAGGCGTCAGCGCCAGCGAATCGGTGCCCACCAGCTCGCGGACCTGAGCAAAAAACAGCACATTAATCATAGGAATCCGCCTTGAAATCGCCCGATTTGCCGCCGCTTTTCGCCAGCAGACGAACCGGGCCGATGACCATATCTTTTTGTACCGCTTTGCACATGTCGTAAATCGTCAGCGCGGCGACCGAGGCGGCCGTCAGCGCTTCCATTTCGACGCCGGTTTTCCCGGTCAGACGACACAGCGATTCAATGCGTACGCGGTTGTGTTCCGGCTCGGCCTGCAGGTTAACTTCCACCTTACTCAGCATCAGCGGATGGCACAGCGGGATAAGATCCCAGGTGCGCTTGGCCGCCTGAATACCGGCGATGCGCGCCGTGGCGAACACGTCACCTTTGTGGTGGCTGCCTTCGATAATCATCGCCAGGGTTTCCGGCTGCATGGTAACAAACGCTTCAGCGCGCGCTTCGCGAACGGTTTCTGCCTTGGCGGAGACATCCACCATGTGGGCTTCACCCGCCGCGTTGATATGGGTCAGTTGCGACATCGTTTATTTCTTCAGATGAGGGTGGAAGTTACACGGACGCGTACGGGCATCCAGCTGCGGAGCAATAATATTGTCCCACGCGGTCCGGCAGGCTTTGGTGGAACCCGGCATCGCGAAAATCAGCGTGCGATTCGCCATTCCGGCGACGGCGCGGGACTGTAGCGTGGCGGTGCCAATCTCTTCAAAGGAGAGCATGCGGAACACTTCGCCAAAGCCTTCGATTTCGCGGTCGAACAGCGGCAACAGCGCTTCCGGGGCCTGGTCGCCATCGGTCAGACCGGTACCGCCGGTAATCAGCACCACCTGTACGTCGTCGCGGGCAATCCAGGCGGAAACCTGGGCGCGAATCTGATAGCGGTTCTCTTTGACGATGGCCTTATCGACTATCTGATGCCCGGCTTCCTGGGCAGAGTCGCGCAGGAAGTGACCGGAGGTGTCATCTTCTTCGCCGCGACGGTTGGAAATAGTAAGAATAGCAATGCGTGTCGGGATAAATTCAGCGCTCACCTGACTCATTTACGTGCTCCTTGATTTGGAATTATCCACCAATATAGGACAAATTCTGCGTAATTCCGGTATTGCCCTGATGCAGGAAGTGGGTCTGCTTTTTGTGGGTTAACGCTTCGGCAATACGCGCTTCCAGCGCCTGCTGCTGAGCGTCATCCGCCAGCAGTTCACGCAGGTCAACGCCACCGTCGCCAAACAGGCACAGATGCAGCTTCCCAATGGACGATACGCGCAGACGGTTACAGCTGGCGCAGAAGTCTTTCTCATACGGCATAATTAAGCCGATTTCCCCTTCATAGTCGGGATGACAGAAGACCTGCGCCGGGCCGTCGCTGCGTTGACGGATTTGATGGATCCAGCCGCGTTTGAGTAGTTGATCGCGCAGCACCATGCCAGAGATATGGTGCTTGCGGAACAGCTCGCTGCTTTCGCCGGTTTCCATCAGTTCAATAAAGCGGAGTTGAATGCGGCGCGGTTTGATCCACGCCAGAAAGGTGTCGAGCTGGTGATGGTTAACATCGCGCATCAGCACGGTGTTGACCTTCACTTTTTCAAAGCCCGCGGTAAAGGCGGCATCGATGCCGTCCATAACCTGGCGGAATTTATCCTGGCCAGTGATGGCGTGAAACTGACGCGCGTCAAGACTGTCGACGCTGACGTTAATCGCGGTTAAGCCCGCATCGCGCCAGCCCGCTACGTCGCGCGCCATGCGGTAACCGTTGGTAGTCACAGCAATCTGGCGGATAGCGGCATTCTCTCTCACAGCGGCGATGACGTCGGTAAAGTCGCGACGCAGCGAGGGTTCCCCGCCGGTCAGACGGACTTTTTCCGTACCCAGCGCCGAAAAGGCGCGCGTCACCCGGCGAATTTCGTCCAGAGACAGAAATCCGTTATTGGTGACCCCATTAGGCTGGTAGCCGTTTGGCAGGCAGTAGGTGCAGCGAAAATTGCATACGTCGGTAATCGACAAACGCAGATAGTAGAAGCTGCGTGCATACGCATCAGTGAGTTGTGAAGCCATAGACACCTTTCCAAATACGGGAGGCGAGATCATTTCTTCCTTCGCCCTGGCAACAGCGTTGGCTGTTGCGGCCAAAGCGCCGTATTTTTCAACTTAGGCGCAGAGGCTAGAGTGTGTTGTTCAACCTGCATAGCAGGATGACTGAACCATGTTATGCCGAATAGTAGCGCGAGAATAAAGGTTTCGCCATTTTCGCTTTCGCTATATAAACTTGTATATAGCGAGCCTATCGTGCACTTTCCCTACAGAATACGTAAAAATCACGTTTTTGCATTGATATACGTCATTTTGCTGGGGGTGGAGCATCGTCTTTTAGAGGTAGTTAGGCTAATGTAAGCAGGTTTTTCAGACATAAGGAAGTTGTATGCGCAATCGCACTTTTGCCGATCTCGACCGCGTTGTGGCGCTCGGCGGCGGGCACGGACTTGGACGCGTGATGTCGTCTCTCTCCACCCTTGGTTCTCGCCTGACCGGCATTGTCACCACCACCGATAACGGCGGCTCAACGGGGCGTATCCGTCGTTCGGAAGGCGGCATCGCCTGGGGCGATATGCGTAACTGCCTTAATCAGTTAATTACCGAACCCAGCGTTGCTTCGACGATGTTTGAGTATCGTTTTGGCGGTAACGGAGAACTTTCCGGACATAACCTCGGAAATTTGATGTTAAAGGCGCTAGACCACCTGAGCGTGCGGCCTTTAGAGGCGATCAATTTAATAAGAAATCTGCTGAAAGTTGAGGCTTCACTGATTCCCATGTCCGAGCAGCCGGTCGATTTAATGGCGATCGATAGCGAGGGGCATGAAATCTACGGCGAAGTGAATATCGATCAGCTTGCGCTGCCGCCGCAGGAGCTGATGCTAACGCCGTCGGTTTCCGCGACCCGCGAGGCAGTACAGGCTATCGCCGAGGCGGATCTGATTCTGATTGGCCCCGGCAGCTTTTACACCAGCCTGCTGCCTATTCTGCTGCTGCCGGAGATTGCCCAGGCGCTGCGCCGCACCCCGGCACAAATGGTTTACATTGAAAACCTCGGCCGGGAGCACAGCCCCGCAGGCCACTTAACCCTTGGCGACCGCCTTGTCCTGCTGGAGCACTACATTGGCAAACCCGTTATCGATGCCGTGATTGCTGGCCCCAAAACCGATATCAGTGGCGTAGAGGGGAAACTGGTCATTCAGCAGCCGCTTGAGGCCAGCGATATTCCGTATCGCCACGATCGCCAGTTGCTACGTGCCGCACTGGAAGAGGCACTCCAGGCTTTTGGTCGCGTTTCCTTAAAATCTTAAGGTTGTCTTAAAAAACGTCAGGCAGCATAGCGAGCATCAATCTCTTTGGGTTCAACGTTATGCTTCGCCTGTTTCGCCATCGTCCTACCGTCAGCCGACTGACCTACATCATCCTGTTTTCGCTGTACATCGCTCTGGCGCTGAATATCGCTTTCTATCGCCAGGCTTTTACATTGCTGCCGGTCGACGGCTTGCACAACGCGCTGGTGTTCCTCTCCATGCCGGTGGTCGCCTCTGCGGTGATGGCCATTTTGCTGGCCCTGGCTTCGGTGATTCGCTTAGAGAAAGTCGCCGCAACGCTGTTTATTTTGCTCAGCGCCAGCGCGCAGTATTTCATGATGAACTTCGGCATCATTGTCGACCGTTCGATGATTACCAATATTCTCGATACCACCCCTGCGGAAAGCTACGCCCTGCTCTCCGGGCAGATGATTATGGTGCTTGGTTTTACCGCACTGCTCTCTATTGCGCTGGCCTGGTGGATCAAAATTAAGCCCGCACCGAGCGTATGGCGCGGCACAATAATGCGTGCGGGCACCGTTCTCGTATCGGTGCTGTTAATCCTTCTGGTCGCTGGCCTGTTCTATAAAGATTACGCGTCGCTGTTCCGCAATAATAAAGAGCTGGTGAAATCGCTTAACCCGTCTAACAGCATTGTGGCCATGAACTCCTGGTATTTCCACCATGAGATGGACAACTTGCCGCTGGTGAAAATTGGTGAAGATGCCAAACAAAAAGCGGTGATGAAAAACGGCCCACGTAAAAATCTGACGATATTAATCGTCGGCGAAACATCGCGCGCCGCTAATTTCTCACTGGGCGGCTACGAACGCGAAACCAACCCGCTGCTGGCAAAAGATAACGTTGTCTATTTCCCAAAAACGGCGTCCTGCGGGACGGCCACTGCGGTCTCGGTTCCGTGCATGTTCTCTAATATGCCACGCACCGGTTATGACGAGTCATTAGCACACCACCAGGAAGGGCTGCTGGATATTATTCAGCGTGCCGGGATTCAGGTGCAGTGGAACGATAACGATGGCGGCTGTAAAGGTGCCTGCGACCGCGTTCCGCATCAGGATGTCACCGCGCTGAACCTGCCAGGGCAGTGCATCAACGGCGAATGTTACGATGATGTGCTGTTCCATGACCTGGAAAAAACCATTGATAGTATGCAGGGTGACGGCGTCATCGTGTTGCACACCATTGGCAGCCACGGTCCGACCTATTACAACCGTTATCCACCGGAATTCCGTCGTTTCACGCCAACCTGCGACACCAGCGAAATTCAGTCCTGTAGCCAGGAACAGCTGAAAAATAGCTACGACAACACGATTTTGTACGTCGACCATATTGTTGATAAAGCGATAAAATTACTGCAATCCAAACAGGATAAATTCACCACCAGCCTGGTTTACCTTTCCGACCACGGTGAATCTTTGGGTGAAAACGGCGTTTATTTACATGGGCTGCCTTATTCCATTGCCCCGGAAACGCAAAAACACGTGCCGATGCTGTTATGGTTATCTGATGATTATCAGCAGCGCTATGGCGTTAATTACGCCTGCCTGCAGCAAAAGGCCAAAGAAAATGACTACTCGCAGGATAATCTGTTCTCTACAATGCTGGGGTTAACGGGCGTAGAGACCCAGGAATATCGCGCAGCGGATGATATATTAGCCACCTGTAAATAGAGGCCAGCAGATGAAAATATTAGTCGTGGAAGATGACACCCTATTATTGCAGGGGCTGATTCTGGCAATGCAGAGCGAAGGCTACGCCTGCGACGGCGTCGCCACTGCACAGCAGGCGGCGTTGAGCCTGGCTAACGGGCATTACAGCCTGGTAGTACTGGATTTAGGTCTACCAGACGAAGACGGCCTGCACTTCCTCAACCGTATGCGTCAGGAAAAAATGAGCGTGCCGGTGCTGATTCTGACCGCCCGCGATACGCTTGAAGACCGCGTGATGGGGCTGGATACCGGTGCAGATGACTATCTGGTGAAGCCATTCGCGCTGGAAGAGTTGAATGCCCGCATTCGCGCCCTGCTGCGACGTAACCTCAACCAGGGCGATAACGAAATTACGGTTGAGAATCTGCGTCTTAACGTCACCCGTCGTCAGGTCTGGCTTGATGAAGAGTTGCTGGAGCTGACGCCGAAAGAGTACGCCCTGCTTTCACGCCTGATGCTGAAAGCGGGCAGCCCGGTACACCGCGAGATCCTCTACAACGATATCTACAACTGGGATAACGAACCGGCGACCAATACGCTGGAAGTGCATATCCATAATCTGCGTGACAAGGTGGGTAAAGCGCGGATTCGCACCGTGCGCGGTTTTGGCTACCAGTTGGTTAACGCGATAAGCAAAGCGGAGTAAGGCATGGCGCTATTTTCCATCCGCAAGTGGCCAATGCGGCATCAGCTGCTGCTCACCATTGGCGTGATTCTGGTGGTGTGCCAGCTCATTAGCGTGTTCTGGCTCTGGCATGAGAGCAAAGAGCAGATTGAGCTGGAAGTGGCGATGCTGATGCATAACCACAACAACGCCAAGCACATCCGCCACGAGGTGCGTGAAGCGATTGCCAGCCTGCTGGTGCCCAGCATGCTGATCATTGGCCTTGCGCTCTTCCTCTGCCTGCAGGCGGTAAAGCGGATCACCCGCCCTCTGGCCGACCTGCAACAAGAGCTGGATTCACGGACGCCGGGGAATTTGCAGCCAATCTTTCTTCAGCAGACCACCGTGGAAGTCGAGGCGGTGACCAACGCTATCAACCAGCTTGTTGATAACCTGACGCAGACGCTTAACCGAGAGCGTCTGTTTACCGCCGACGTCGCCCACGAGCTGCGTACGCCGCTGGCTGGATTAAAGCTGCACCTTGAACTGCTGGAGAAAACCCAGAAGCTCAACCTGTCCCCGTTAGTACAGCGCCTGGACCAGATGACCGATAGCGTGGCGCAACTGCTGCTGCTTGCCCGCGTCGGACAGTCGTTTTCGGCGGGGAGCTATCAGCAGGTGAATCTGTTGAGCGATGTGATTGAGCCACTGAAGGGCGAGCTGGAAACGATGCTGGAAACACGCGCACAAACGCTGGTGATTGCCGAACCGACACCAACGGTGACCGTTCCCGGCGATGCCACGCTGTTGCGCCTGCTGCTGCGAAATCTGGTTGAGAATGCCCATCGCTATAGTCCAAAAACGTCAGCGATTACGCTGTCGCTGGTTCAGGGCGTGCGACCGATGCTGGTCGTGGAAGATGAAGGTCCAGGGATTGATGAGTCGAAGGTGGGCGAACTGAGCCAGGCGTTTGTGCGCATGGACAGCCGATATGGCGGTATTGGTCTGGGGTTGAGTATCGTTACGCGCATCGCCCAGCTGCATGAGGCGGCGTTCTTTTTACAAAACCGCGACACTGCAACCGGGACGCGGGCATGGGTAGAGTTTCAACCGACGAAGCGCTAAGGCGCTTCAGAAGGTGAGCATCCAGTGGCAAACAAAGCCGGCAACGATGGCAACAGAGACGAGCACGGTGAACAGCTGTTGGACGTTCAGATTCGACATAACACTACCCTCAATAATTTTACGGATAGTATCAGTAGATTATATTAAGCGAACCTTAAGGCTGGTTCCCGGCCCGTGATGGCTGCCGCAATTCAGATAAATAGTGCCCGTTGAGCGGTCGTGCGGCCCCGGGGTCGGCGTAAACGCCTCGCCCGGGCTACATCGGATCGACCCGATATTTACGATGTCGCGATAAACAGCTCACGCAGCTGGTGTAAACGGTCGCGAATCTCTGCTGCTTCTTCGAACTCCAGGTTCTGCGCGTGTTTGAGCATCTGCGCTTCCAGCGACGTAATCTGCTGCTGCAGCGCTTTTGGCGTCAGCGCCTGGACATCCGGCTCGACGATGGTGACCGCGGTCTTCGACTTACCGCGACCTTTGGCCCTGGTTTTCGCCAGCCCCTCGCCCATCGCCAGAATATCGACAACGTCTTTCACCAGCCCCTGCGGCACGATGCCGTGCTCTTCGTTATAGCGCTGCTGTTTCTCACGACGGCGCTCGGTTTCGCCAATCGCTTTCGCCATTGACGGGGTAATTTTGTCCCCGTAGAGAATCGCTTTACCGTTGATGTTACGCGCCGCACGACCGATGGTCTGAATCAGCGAGCGTTCGGAACGCAGGAAGCCCTCTTTGTCGGCGTCCAGAATCGCCACCAGCGAGACTTCCGGCATATCGAGGCCCTCACGCAGCAGGTTGATCCCCACCAGCACGTCAAACTCGCCCAGACGCAAGTCGCGGATGATCTCCATACGCTCCACGGTGTCGATATCAGAGTGCAGGTAGCGCACCCGCTCACCGTGCTCTTCCAGATATTCCGTCAGATCTTCCGCCATACGTTTGGTCAGCGTGGTCACCAGCACACGCTCGTTAATCACCGAACGTTTACGAATTTCCGACAGCAGGTCGTCTACCTGCGTGCCAACCGGACGCACTTCAATCAGCGGGTCAAGCAGCCCGGTTGGACGCACCACCTGATCAATCACATCGCCGCCGGATTTTTCCAGCTCATAGTTGCCCGGCGTCGCCGACACGTAGATAGTCTGCGGCGCCAGTGCTTCAAATTCTTCAAACTTCAGCGGACGGTTGTCGAGCGCCGACGGTAGGCGGAAGCCGTACTCCACCAGCGTCTCTTTGCGTGCGCGGTCGCCGCGGTACATGCCGCCAATCTGGGGAATGGTGACGTGGGATTCGTCGATCACCAGCAGGCCGTCCGCCGGCAGGTAGTCAAACAGGGTTGGCGGCGGCTCGCCCGGTCCGCGCCCGGAGAGGAAGCGCGAGTAGTTTTCAATGCCGGAGCAGTAGCCAAGCTCGTTCATCATTTCGAGGTCAAACTGCGTACGCTGGCTCAGGCGCTGCTCTTCCAGCAGTTTGTTATTCGCCAGCAGCACCTTGCGGCGGTCCGCCAGCTCCACTTTGATCTCTTCCATCGCCTGCACAATACGCTCGCGCGGCGTCACGTAGTGCGATTTCGGGTAGATGGTAAAGCGCTGAATGGTCGAATCAACGTGGCCGGTCAGCGGGTCAAACAGCGAAAGGCGTTCCACCTCTTCGTCAAACAGCTCAACGCGCAGCGCCAAATCGTCAGATTCGGCCGGGAAGATGTCGATAACCTCGCCACGCACGCGGAAAGTCGCGCGCTGGAACGCTTGATCGTTGCGGGTGTACTGCAATTCCGCCAGACGGCGCAGAATGGAGCGCTGGTCGATAATCATGCCCACCGTCAGGTGCAGCATCATTTTGAGGTACAGGTCAGGGTCGCCCAGACCGTAGATAGCGGACACCGAGGCCACCACCACCACGTCACGGCGTTCGAGCAGCGCTTTGGTGGCAGACAAACGCATCTGCTCAATGTGTTCGTTCACCGAAGCATCTTTTTCGATGAAGGTATCCGAGCTTGGGACGTACGCTTCCGGCTGGTAGTAGTCGTAGTAGGAGACGAAGTACTCCACCGCGTTTTCCGGGAAGAACGCTTTCATTTCGCCGTACAGCTGGGCGGCCAGCGTTTTGTTCGGCGCCAGCACCATCGTCGGACGCTGAAGGTCAGCAATCACGTTGGCGACGGTAAAGGTTTTCCCCGACCCCGTTACGCCTAACAGCGTCTGGTGCGCCAGGCCGTCTTCCAGCCCCTCTTTCAGGCGTGAAATGGCAGCAGGCTGGTCGCCTGAAGGACTAAACGCAGAATGCAATTTGAAGGGTTTACTCATGGACAACGCTACCTGATGACGAATGGGCCGGGCTGGAGATTAATTCTACTCGCCGCCTGCCGAATTGCCAATAAAAAATACTGGATATAAAAACAGTAATCACTTACTGTATTTCGTGTTCCTGGGGCAACGGCACGCAAGAGCGGCTGAAATTTATCCTCTGACAAGATAAAACACCAGCCTGATAAGGTTATCCCCAAAATTTTTTCTCTTTTAACATTTGTCAATATAGGTCATGAAAGTTTTATGGCAATCCGCAGCACTTTTTATTACGCCATTGCTTTTATTTATCTTATTGAAATTTATAAAAAACATCGAAAAGCCGCGTTTCGCATCAATTCAGGCGCAGGCCGCATGTTCTCTCGTTTACCGCAGGTTTTCTAACTCTAATACACAGGGTTATCCACAGGAATAGTGGATAACTGCCGCTAGCCCCTATCCCCCGGCACCCGGCGATTTGCGCAACGGCGTGTCAACGGGAAAGCAAAAAAATATTTTATCGTCGATTTTGATATTTATCAGCGAAAAGGCACGCCCATTTTGTCCATCAACATGAGCGATTTCCTTACGTTATCTTCGGGTTAGCGCTTACGAATGAAGATGAAAAAGGCGTGCCAGAAAAGCGGCTTACAGGGCGCTCAGGTCAAGGTATTGCCCAAGTGGTTGGGATTCAACGTCATTGCCAAGCCATGGGATCTCTCCAAGCAACGGTGCGGGAAGCATTCGCTGGAGCGTGCTGAGGTATTCTGCGTGGCGACGCCCTGGTGGCGTCACATCGTTGGCAATCCAGCCCGCCAGTCGTAGCCCTGCCTGCTGTACTGCCTGCGCGGTCAGCACCGCGTGGTTGATGCAACCAAGCTTCACGCCCACCACCAGGATGACCGGCAGCTGTTCTGCCTTCACCCAATCCGCCAGCGTCAGCGTTGGCGAGAGCGGCGTAAACCAGCCACCGGCCCCTTCCACCAGCACCCAGTCGGCTTCGGCCTCCAGCGCGCGCAGCCCAGCGGAAAGCACGCTGGCCTCGATAGGCCGCTGCTCGTCGGCGCTGACGATATGCGGAGAGGTCGGCTCGGCAAAAGTATACGGGTTCACTTGCTCATAGCGTAACGGCAGCACGCTGTTGCGTTGCAGCGCCAGTGCGTCGCTGTTGCGCAAACCGTCGGCGGTCATTTCACTGCCGGAAGCAACCGGCTTATACCCCGCGGTACGCCGCCCAAGTGAACCTGCCGCCTGGAGCAGCGCGGTGCTGGCGACGGTTTTTCCGACTTCGGTGTCAGTACCGGTTACATAAAAGCGTTCAGTCACGCGAGATCACTCCTGTAAAAAGATGGTAGGTCAGCGGGAATCCTCCCGCCTGAGATGGCCACGCCAGCTGAAGCTGCTGAAGCCTGCTGCGGGTCAGCGGCTGCTGGCTGCGTCCCTCGTGGAGATGCGTCGCGCCAATACCCTTCAGCGAACGCATGGCGCTCAGCGCATCGGGAAAGGCCAGCGTGATAGAGGTGGCAACGCTGCGGCAGTGGTAGCCAACTAGTGCCTCCTGCAGCGCCGTCTCGGGAAGAAAACGGTTGGCGTGTGGACGCTGGTCAACGGCACGCCAGGCCTGATTCAGCTCTGGCAGTGAGCCTGCCGTCAACGTGGTAAAGGCCAGCGTGCCGCCGGGGCTAAGCTGGCGATATAGCCCCTCCAGCGCCACGTGGAGATCGCTGCACCACTGAATAGCCAGATTGCTCCACACCAGATCAAAACCACCGGCAGGTAGCGGAATAGCTTCGATATCGGCCTGGAGATAGCGGTCTGCCGCCTGCTGACGCTGCGCCTGCTCAAGCATTTCCGCTGAGAGATCCAGCGCCGTCACATGGCAGCCTTTGTCGCGCCAGTAGCGACTGTAGCTACCCGGCCCACAGCCCGCGTCCAGCACGCGGTCAAACGCCCGCGACGGCAGCTGGGACAGCAGCTGCTGTGCGCTCAGACGCTGTAACTCGTCGTGCTGATGGTAGTGCGCCGCCGCACGGCCAAACGCCGCCGCCACCGCCTGTTTATTGACGGTCGCCATGCAACACCTCCAGCAGTCTGTCGATATCCTGCGCTTCATGCGCCGCGGTCAGCGTTAAGCGCAAGCGTGCCGTCCCTGCGGGTACCGTCGGCGGGCGAATCGCCGTCACCCAACAGCCCTGCTCCCGCAGTTGATCGGCCAGGTTGAGGGTGTGCTGGTTATCGCCGACGACAAGCGGCTGAATCGCACTTTGTGAGTCGGTTAAGGTATAAGCCAACCCCTGTGCGCCGTGACGGAACGCGGCAACGTGCTGCGCCAGCTTTTCACGTCGCTGCTGGCCGTCATCGCTCTGAATCACGGCCAGCGCCGCCTGTAGCGCAACCGCCTGGGCGGGCGGCATGGCGGTGCTGTAAATCAGATGGCGGGCGAACTGCACAAAGTAATCCGCCACGTCATGGCTGCACAGCACCGCGGCACCGCTCAGGCCAAACGCTTTGCCAAAGGTCACCACCAGCAGCTCAGGATGAACGCCCTGCTGCTGACAACTCCCCCGTCCGTTTGTGCCGTTGATGCCAATACCGTGCGCATCATCGACCATCAACCAGGCGTTAGCGTTGCGCACAGCCGCAGCGATATCCGCCAGCGGCGCGCCGTCGCCATCCATGCTGAACACCCCTTCAGTGACGGCCAACTGTTGACCGTCGATGGGGGCCGCCAGCAGCCTGGAGAGATGCTGGCTGTCATTATGCTGAAAGCGGCGCAGCTGCGCCGGGCTTAGCGTGGCGGCTTCAAGCAACGACGCGTGGCTGAGACGATCGGCCACGATCCGGTCTTCACGCCCGGCAAGTGCGGCGATCGTCGCCTGATTGGCAGCAAAACCGGAGATAAACAGCAGCGCGCGGTCATAGCCCAACCAGTCGGCCAGTTGCTCTTCAAGGCGTCGATGGGCCTGGTGGTAGCCGGTCACATGCCCGGACCCACCGCTGCCCACGCCATACTGCTCTGCCCCCTGCTGCCAGGCGTGGATCACCTGCGGATGCTGGCTGAGGCCAAGATAGTCATTGCTGGAAAAGTTGCAGTAACGACGTTCACCGCGCACCAGCCAGCGACCTGCACCTTGTTCCAAAGGCTGGCGTGAACGAAAGGCCTGGGCCTCCCGACGTTCGCTTAATGCCTGTTCAATGCGCTGCTGCCAGCTCATATCGCCGCCGCGTTGTAATAATCCTCGGTGTCCGGCGTCATCAGTACCTGCTCCAGACGCTGCTGCTGTTCGTTATCACCCGCCGTCACCGTGGTCTGCTGCGGGTTAAGACCCAGTTTACGGAACAACTGCAGGTCTTTATCCTCTTCCGGGTTCGGCGTCGTCAGCAGTTTGCAGCCGTAGAAAATGGAGTTCGCGCCCGCCATAAAGCACATCGCCTGGGTCTGCTCGTTCATCTGCTCACGGCCTGCGGAGAGACGAACGTGGGAGGTTGGCATCATGATGCGCGCCACGGCAATAGTGCGAATAAAATCAAAGGCATCGACATCGTCGTTATCCGCCAGCGGCGTGCCCTTCACCTTCACCAGCATGTTAATCGGCACGCTCTCCGGCGGCGTTGGCAGGTTGGCTAGCTGCAGCAACAGCCCGGCGCGGTCGGTGACGGTTTCACCGAGGCCTACAATGCCGCCGGAGCAGACTTTAATCCCGGCGTCGCGCACTTTATCCAGCGTGTCCAGGCGCTCCTGGTAGCTGCGGGTGGTGATGATATTGCCGTAGAATTCCGGCGAGGTATCGAGGTTGTGGTTGTAGTAATCCAGCCCCGCCGTCGCCAGACGACTGGCCTGGCTATCGGACAGCGTGCCCAGCGTCATACAGGCTTCCAGCCCCATCTCTTTCACGCCCTGAACCATCTGCTCCAGGTACGGCATATCGCGATCGTTCGGGTTTTTCCACGCCGCGCCCATGCAGAAACGGGTCGAGCCCGCTAGCTTGGCTTTGCGCGCCGAGTCCAGCACCTGCTCGACTTCCATCAGGCGTTCGGTTTCCAGCCCGGTTTTGTAGCGGGAGCTCTGCGGGCAGTATTTGCAGTCTTCCGGGCACGCGCCGGTTTTGATCGACAGCAGCGTGCTCACCTGCACCTGCCGAGGGTCGAAGTGCTGGCGGTGAACCTGTTGAGCTTCAAACAGTAAATCGAGCAGCGGTTTATCGAAAAGAGCGGTGACCTGCGACATTGTCCAGCGTAAAGGGTTAGCCATTGGCTTCTCCGGGGTTTTGTTAATTTTCGGTTCGGTTTATACTCGTAAACCTAAAACTTTTCAAAATGGTTTACAAGTCGATTATGACAACGGACGATCTTGCCTTCGATAGCCGCCATATCTGGCATCCCTATACCTCAATGACTCAACCGCTGCCGGTCTACCCGGTGGTTTCCGCCGAGGGCTGCGAGCTACACCTCGCCAGCGACGAGCATCTGGTGGACGGCATGTCCTCATGGTGGGCCGCCATTCACGGCTACAACCACCCGCGTCTGAACGCGGCGATGAAGACGCAGATCGACCAGATGTCGCACGTGATGTTTGGCGGGATCACCCACCCTTCCGCCGTGGCGTTGTGCCGTAAACTGGTGGCGATGACCCCGGAGCCGCTGGAGTGCGTGTTCCTGGCCGATTCGGGTTCGGTGGCGGTGGAAGTGGCGATGAAAATGGCGTTGCAGTACTGGCAGGCCAAAGGCGAGTCGCGTCAGCGTTTCCTGACCTTCCGCAACGGCTATCACGGCGATACCTTTGGCGCAATGTCGGTGTGCGACCCGGATAACTCGATGCACAGCCTGTGGAAGGGCTACCTGCCGGAGAACCTCTTCGCGCCCGCGCCGCATAGCCGCTTTGACGGGGAGTTTGACGAGTATGATATGGTGGCCTTTGCCCGCCTGATGGCCGCGCATCGTCACGAAATTGCTGCCGTTATTCTTGAGCCTGTCGTTCAGGGTGCGGGCGGCATGCGGATGTATCATCCGGAGTGGCTCAAACGAATTCGTAAGATGTGCGATCGCGAAGGGATCCTGCTGATTGCCGATGAAATTGCCACCGGCTTTGGCCGTACCGGCAAGCTCTTTGCCTGCGATCATGCGGGCATCAGCGCCGATATTCTGTGTCTCGGAAAAGCACTAACCGGCGGCACCATGACCCTCTCCGCTGCTATCACCACCCGTGAGGTTGCCGAGACCATCAGCAACGGTGAAGCGGGCTGCTTTATGCACGGCCCCACTTTTATGGGCAACCCGCTGGCCTGCGCTGTCGCCACTGAAAGCCTGGCGCTGCTGGAGAGCGGCGAGTGGCAAACGCAAGTGGCGGCGATTGAACGTCAGCTCAAGCGCGAACTCGCTCCGGCCGCCGACGCACCGCTGGTCGCCGATGTCCGCGTGCTGGGGGCCATTGGCGTCGTCGAGACGCGCTATCCGGTGAACCCGGCGTTGCTCCAGCGCTTCTTCGTCGAACAAGGGGTGTGGATCCGTCCGTTTGGCCGCCTGATTTATCTGATGCCACCGTACCCGATTACGCCGCAGCAGTTGACACGTCTGACGCGGGCGGTGTGTCTGGCGGTCGAGCAGGAAACATTTTTTATCCAATAAGCTGCGGTAATCTCCCCACGTTACCGCTACACTCCTTTGTTAATCAGTTGATTAACAAAGGAGGCAGTTGATGAAATTAGTCAGTCACGACCTGCGTGACGGTGAAAAGCTCCCTCATCGCCAGGTGTTCAACGGCATGGGCTACGATGGCGAAAACCTATCTCCCCATCTGGCCTGGGATGACGTTCCTGCGGGCACCAAAAGCTTTGTCGTAACCTGCTACGATCCGGATGCGCCAACCGGCTCCGGTTGGTGGCACTGGATCGTTGCCAATATTCCAGCCGATACCCGCGAACTGCCAACCGGTGCAGGTTCAGGCCTGGTCGGGTTACCGGCAGGCGCCCTGCAAACCCGTACTGACTTTGGTAAAGCGGGCTACGGCGGCGCGGCACCGCCGAAAGGCGAAACCCACCGTTATATCTTCACCGTCCATGCGATGGACGTTGAAAGCATTGAGGTTGATGAAGGCGCCAGCGGCGCGATGGTCGGCTTCAACGTGCACTTCCATAGCCTCGGCAGCGCATCCATCACCGCCCTGTTCAGCTAATCGCAGCCTAATCTGTTCACGCCCTGCCGGGGAAACCTCGCAGGGCTTTTTTATGGCTGACACGAAGCGCTGTAATTTTCTAACGTAAACGCCAGTGCATGACAGGAAAGCGCAGTAGTGTGAGGGGAATGTAAATTTATCTTGTGAATTTGATCACAATTTAAAAACAAACACGCCAATACAAAAGGTGATTTAAATCACAAAAAACAGGACAGGAAAGGACGTATTTTCGCTTTGTAGCCGACTTACAGCCATTTTATGTGACAGCGATCACCAAAAGTGACCTATTGATGGGGTGATGAGAGTGATCAAGATCACAAACACCCCTCGGGGTACGCGAGACGAAAACGCCGTGATAGAGTCGATTTTGCATACTGAACGACTGGATGGTTTTTGGCGAAACCATCACAACTATGACGACGCGCAGCATCTAAGACGCGCACCACGAGGGGTGTTTTTATGTTATCACCAGATATCAAGGTCAAGGTACAGAATTTTGGCCGCTTCCTCAGCAATATGGTGATGCCCAATATTGGCGCATTCATTGCCTGGGGTTTGATTACTGCACTGTTTATTCCCACCGGATGGCTCCCTAACGAGACGTTAGCCAAACTGGTCGGCCCGATGATCACCTATCTGCTGCCGCTGTTAATCGGTTATACCGGCGGCCGTCTTATCGGCGGCGAGCGCGGCGGCGTGGTCGGTGCCATCACTACCATGGGCGTTATCGTTGGCGCTGATATGCCAATGTTTATGGGCGCAATGATTGCTGGTCCACTGGGCGGCTGGGCGATTAAACGCTTCGACCGCTGGGTTGACGGCAAAATCAAAAGCGGCTTTGAGATGCTGGTGAACAACTTCTCAGCCGGTATCATCGGCATGCTGTTGGCTATGCTCGCCTTCCTGGCGATTGGCCCGATGGTTGAGCTGCTCTCTAAAGCGCTGGCGACCGGTGTTAACGTCATGGTGCAGAACAACCTGCTGCCGCTGACCTCTATCTTTGTTGAACCGGCAAAAATTCTGTTCCTCAACAATGCGATTAACCACGGTATCTTCTCACCGCTGGGCATTCAGCAGGCCACCGAAACCGGTAAATCTATCTTCTTCCTGATTGAAGCGAACCCAGGCCCAGGCCTCGGCGTGCTGCTGGCGTACATGTTCTTTGGTAAAGGCAGCGCCAAGCAGTCCGCGGGCGGTGCGGCGATTATTCACTTCTTCGGTGGCATCCACGAAATCTACTTCCCGTACGTGCTGATGAACCCGCGCCTGCTGCTGGCGGTGATTCTGGGCGGCATGACCGGCGTCTTTACCCTGACCCTGTTCAACGCCGGCCTGGTTTCCCCGGCCTCTCCTGGCTCTATCTTTGCCGTACTGCTGATGACACCGAAGGCCTCTATTATTGGCGTGGTGCTGTCGATTCTGGCCTCAACGCTGGTCTCTTTCCTGACCGCCTCCATGTTGCTGAAACGCGTTCGCGTTGGCGATGAAGAGAGCAACGGCCTGGCGGAAGCCACCCGTCGCATGCAGAGCCTGAAGCAGCAGTCAAAATCCGGCGAGAAATCCTCCGGCGAACTGCCACAGCCAGCAATGCGCAGCGAAACGCTCGACCTGTCTAAAGATCTGCACCACGTACGTAAAATCATCGTGGCGTGCGATGCGGGTATGGGCTCCAGCGCATTGGGCGCAGGCGTACTGCGCAAGAAGGTGAAGGATGCGGGCCTGACCCACATTTCGGTGAGCAACTGCGCGATTAACAGCCTGCCTGACGACGTTGACCTGGTGATTACCCATCAGGACTTAACCGAACGCGCCATGCGCTTTGCGCCACAGGCGATGCACATGTCGCTCTCCAACTTCCTCGACAGCGGCCTGTATACCGACCTGACCACCCGCCTGCTGGCAGCCAAACTGCCTGCCGCCGCGAACGACAGCCGTCTCATCAACCAGACGATTATCGCGGCGAACGATGACGCTTTCGACGGCACCGAGCGCGATGAGAATCTGTTTAAGCTCAGCGCGGACAACATTTTCCTCAACCTGACCGCTGAAAATAAGGCTCAAGCTATTCGCTTTGCCGGTGAGATGCTGGTCTCCGGTGGCTACGTTGAACCGGACTATGTTGATGCCATGCTGGCGCGTGAAGCGCTGACCACCACTTACCTGGGAGAATCCATTGCGGTGCCGCACGGTACCGTAGAAGCCAAAGACCGCGTGCTGCGCACCGGGATTGTCATTTGCCAGTACCCGCAAGGCGTTCGATTCGGCGATGAGCCGGACGATATCGCCCGCCTGGTTATCGGCATTGCAGCCCGCAACAACGAGCACGTTCAGGTTATCGCCCGCTTAGCGAACGCCCTGGATGATAAAGACGTGATTGAGCGTCTGACGCAGACCAGCAGCGTGCAGGAAATTCTACAAATCCTGTCCGGCGAACAAGCAGCATAAGGCTTCAGGGGCGAAACGCCCCTGACATGGAAAGTTTTTCTCGAGGTCAGATTTATGAAAGCGATTCATTTTGGTGCAGGGAATATTGGTCGGGGATTTATCGGCAAACTGCTGGCCGATGCCCAGGCGGAGTTAACCTTTGCCGACGTTAACCAGCCACTGGTCGATCAGTTGGCGCACCAGCAGCACTATCAGGTCAACGTGGTGGGAGAAAATGCCCGCATCGAGCAGGTTAACCGCGTCAGCGCTATCCACAGCAACAGCCCGGATGCCATCCAGCAGATTGCTGAAGCCGACATTATCACCACCGCCGTGGGCCCACAGGTATTGAGCAAAATCGCCAGTACGCTGGCGCAGGGACTGATTGCCCGTCATGACAACGGTAATCATCAACCGATGAATATCATCGCCTGCGAGAATATGGTGCGCGGCACCAGCCAGCTCAAACAGCACGTGCTGCAGGCGATGCCAGCCGAGCTGCACGGCTGGGTGGAAGAGCATATTGGTTTCGTCGATTCCGCGGTAGACCGTATCGTACCGCCGGGCTCAGCGGCGAACGACGATCCGCTGGATGTAACCGTGGAAACTTTTAGCGAGTGGATTGTCGACAGCACGCAGTTCAAAGGCGCACTGCCGGAAATCGCCGGTATGGAGTCCACCAGCAATCTGATGGCCTATATCGAGCGTAAGCTGTTTACCCTCAATACCGGTCATGCAATTACCGCTTATCTTGGTCAACTGGCCGGGCATAAAACGATTCGCGATGCCATTCTGGACCCGGCCATTCGCGATGTGGTGAAAGGCGCGATGGTGGAGAGCGGCAACGTGCTGATCAAACGCTACGGCTTTAACCCTGAGCAGCATGCGGCCTATATCGAGAAGATCCTGACCCGCTTTGAGAACCCGTACCTGCACGATGACGTGGAGCGCGTGGGGCGTCAGCCGCTGCGCAAGCTCAGCGACGGCGACCGTCTGATCAAGCCATTGCGCGGCACGCTGGAGTACGGTTTGCCTCATAGCAACCTGGTGATGGGCATTGCGGCAGCGTTAAGCTATCGCAGCGGCGATGACCCGCAGGCGCAAGAAATGGCGAGCCTGCTGCGCGATAATGGCGTCACCCACACCGTCACCCAGGTCTGCGGTCTGCAGGACCAGCCAACGCTTGTCGCCCAGATAGCGAATGTGTATAACGCCATGCAACGGAAATAATGTTGTTGCCCATAGGGTTGGAGCTGCTGTTCCGGCAGCAGCTCCAGAATAAGAAGGTAAGATGAAACAAAATCGACTGCGTTTGACGACGCAACCAGAGATACAAGGACATCATCCGAAGGAGCCGACGCCGCTAAAGCCGCGCCCTTCGGTCAATGAAACCACCATGATGGCGACAATGGACGAATCTGACCTTTATAAAAACCAGGCCGCGGAGAACCGCGTGCTGGAAAAGCTCAACGCGCGCCAGACGCTCAGCGGTTTTATTCAGACCGCCGTCTTGCTGCTGGCTGAAGCGGTCGATCAGCTGATTCTTCAGGCCTTTCGTAAAGACGATTATGCCGTTAAGTACGCCGTCGAACCGCTGCTCGAAGGGAGCGGCCCGCTGGCCAACCTGTCGGTGAGACTCAAGCTCATTTACGCGCTCGGCGTCATCAGCCGCGATGAGTATGAAGACGTTGAGCTGCTGGTCGCGCTGAACAACGAACTGGAGCAGGAGAAGACCGTTTACAGCTTTACCGATGATGAAATCCTCGGCCCGATTAGCATGCTGCATAGCATGACGGCGCTGCCGCCGCACCCGACGCTGCATATGCCGGAGGACGTGGTGGATGATGCACTGAGAGCTATGCAAGAGCAACGCTATCAGCAAATGGTGCGTTCGGCGCTGGTATTGAGCATCACCGATTTAATTACTCGTCTGGCCCACAAAAAAGCGTTCTAGCAGGACGATGGGGTTTCCATTGTCTTGACGAACGCCCCTGACAAATGGCGGCCACCTCCGCCAGAGACCTCCCCTTTCCTTCCGTCACGGTAAGTCGGCAAAAAAACAGGCGATTTTTTTGCCAGCACATCTTCCCGTTTCGCTCAACTTAGTATAAAAAGGCTGCTTTTACGGGATTCACATTCACTTAAATTAGCCTGGAGCAACATGAACACTTTATCGGTTTCTCGTCTGGCGCTGGCATTGGCTTTTGGCGTGACACTGACGGCTTGCAGCTCAACCCCAGCGGATCAACGACCTTCTGACCAGGCAGCCCCTGGTACGGCTTCTCGTCCGGTGCTGTCAGCTGATGAAGCGCAGAACTTTGTCGCCGCACGTTATTTCTCATCGCTCGATCCTAACGCTGCTGCCTGGTCTCCGTCTTCCATCGCCGTTCCAGCCAAAGCAGACTTCGTGGTAGGGCCAGCGGGTACGCAGGGCGTTACCCACACCAGCATTCAGGCTGCGGTTGACGCCGCCATTGCTCGCCACAGCAGCTCACGTCTGTATATCGCCGTTCTGCCGGGCGAATACGATGGCACCGTCTATATTCCAGCCGCACCAGGCAGCGTGACCATTTACGGTACCGGCGAAAAAGCCACCGACGTGAAAATTGGTCTGGCTATCGACTCCGAGATGGACCCAACCACCTGGCGTCGTCAGGTCAACCCAGGCGGTAAATATATGCCTGGCAAACCGGCGTGGTACATGTTTGACAGCTGCCAGAGCAAACGCACCGCTACCGTCGGCGTGATGTGCTCAGCGGTTGTCTGGTCACAGAACAACGGCCTGCAGTTGCAGAATCTGACTATCGCCAACAACCTGGGCGACAGCGTTGATGCTGGCACTCACCAGGCGGTCGCTCTGCGCACCGACGGTGACAAAACGCAGATCAACAACGTCAATATTCTGGGGCGTCAGAACACCTTCTTCGTGACCAACAGCGGCGTTGATAACCGTCTGCAGAACAACCGTCAGACCCGCACGCTGGTCAGCAACAGCTACCTGGAAGGCGATGTAGATATCGTTTCCGGCCGTGGCGCCGTGGTGTTTGATAACACCGACTTCCGCGTGGTGAACTCACGCACCCAGCAGGAAGGCTACGTGTTCGCCCCAGCGACACTGTCCAACGTCTATTTCGGCTTCCTCGCCACCAACAGCCGCTTTACCGCAGCCGGTGACGGCGTGGCGCAGCTCGGCCGCTCTCTGGACGTTGATAGCAACACCAACGGTCAGGTGGTTATTCGCGATAGCGTAATTAACGAAGGCTTTAACGCGGCGAAACCGTGGGCTGATGCTGCCGTATCTAAACGTCCATTCAGCGGCAATACCGGCACGCAGGACGAGAAAGGTCAGATGAAGCGCGATCTGAATGACCGTAACTTCAACCGCATGTGGGAGTACAACAACCGCGGCGTGGGAAGTCACGTAGTAACAGAACCGAAGAAGTAATTTGTGATGATGTGAAAAAGGCCCATGATTTCATGGGCCTTTTTTTATCACGTAGGCCTGATAAGCGTAGCGCCATCAGGCATCATGCCGCACATGGCCGAATGGCGACGTACGATCAATGTGCGTTAACCACCACCCACATCGGGCCCTGACCTACCGCGTAACGCCCTTTCTCCTGCAGCAGCCCCTGCTCACCGGCAATCTCATACACCGCAACGTGGTGTGATTTCTGCCCGGCAGCAATCAGGTATTTCCCGCTATGATCGACGTTAAAGCCGCGCGGCTGCGTTTCGGTTGGCTGGAAGCCTTCCAGTGACAGCACGCTGCCGTCTTCTGACACGCTGAAGATGGTAATCAGGCTAGAGGTACGGTCGCAGGTGTACAGGTGACGACCGTCTGGGGTGATATGAATATCTGCCGCCCAGCGAGTATCGGTGAAATCAGCAGGCATCATGTCCAGCGTCTGCACGCACTCAATTTTGCCGTACGGATCTTTCAGTTCCCACACATCGACAGAACCGTTCAGTTCGTTGACGCAGTAGCCGTACTGTTCGTTCGGATGGAACACCATATGGCGCGGGCCAGCGCCTTCTACGGTAGTCACTTCCGCCGGGGTCTGCGCGGACAGGAAGCCGTCATCGCTCAGCGTGAACAGGCAGATGCGATCCTGCTTCAGTGCCGGTACCCACAGGGTGCGGTTGTCCGGGGAGATGTTCGCTGAGTGGCAGCCGTCCAGCCCTTCCACAACCGTCACGGTGTCGCGCGGCAGGCCATCTTCCAGACGAATCACGCTGACGTTGGCCTGGTTGTAGGAGGCGCTAAAGACGAAGTTGCCTTTACGATCGGTGGAGATATGGGTTGGGCTACCCGGCAGCGGCGCTTCGGCTTCAAAGGTCAGTGCACCGTCGTCTGGGGCAATGCGGTAAGCCAGCACGCGGAATTCAGGGCGTACGCCGACGTACAGAAAGCGTTTATCAGGGCTGACAACCATTGGCTGTACCTGACCCGGGACATCCACCACCTGAACCAGCGTCAGGCTGCCGTCATGGTTCAGCGTCCAGACGTGGATCTGCTGGCTCTCCGGGCTGGCGGTATAAACGGTCTGTTTCATGACTACTCCTTTCTGAAAACATTGAATTGGCGGCGACGAGTCGCGGCCTGGTCCACACAATTTTGCCGTACAGGTATCTCGGTGTACCATCCTGCACAGCGAATTTTCTCTTTAACTCGAGACAACACTATGACTGCACGTGTGATTGCCCTGGATCTGGACGGAACGCTCCTGACGCCAAAGAAAACTCTGCTTCCCTCTTCACTGGAAGCGCTGAATCGTGCCAGAGCGGCTGGCTATCAATTAATGATTGTCACCGGCCGACATCACGTTGCCATTCATCCTTTTTATCAGGCACTGGCGTTAGATACACCTGCAATTTGTTGTAATGGTACTTATCTTTATGATTATCAAAATAAAAAAGTACTGACCGCCGACCCAATGCCGGTCGAAAAAGCCCAGCAACTGATTACCCTGCTGGATGAACATCAGGTGCACGGCCTGATGTACGTCGACGATACCATGATGTATCAGTACCCCACCGGCCACGTGGTACGCACCAGCAACTGGGCACTGAGCCTACCGGAAGCCCAGCGCCCGTCGTTCACCCAGGTTGATTCACTGGCGCAGGCCGCTCATGAAGTCGAGAACGTCTGGAAGTTCGCGCTGACCGACGAAAATGGGCAGAAGCTGCGTGAATTCGCCGAGCACGTCGAAAAAACGCTGCAGCTGGAGTGCGAATGGTCGTGGCACGATCAGGTCGATATCGCCCGCCAGGGGAACAGCAAAGGCAAACGCCTGACGCAGTTTATCACCGACCAGGGCTGGTCGATGCAGGATGTGGTGGCATTTGGTGATAACTTTAATGACATCAGCATGCTGGAAGCTGCCGGAACCGGCGTGGCGATGGGCAATGCCGATGACGCGGTAAAAGCCCGCGCCAACGTGGTGATTGGCGACAACACCACCGATGCCATCGCCGACTATATCAATAAACACCTGCTGTAATCAGGCGGTGATCGACACGCTTTTCACCTGAGCATACAGCCACTGGCCTGGTTTAATCGCCAGGTCATCGCGAGCCCACGGGCTGACGCGCGCCCACAGCGTGCGTCCGCTCACGTCCAGCTGCACTTCCACCTGCCCGTTATCATCGTAGCACTGCACCACCTTCGCGTGCAGCACATTACGGATACTGGTGTGTAACGACGGTTGCAACACCAGCGACACATCGGTGGCCTGAATGCGCACGCGCACCGCGCTCTGCAGCGGCTTATCAAGCTTGTTGACCCAGATATGCTGGTCGCCTAGCGCCAGTGCGGTCATGGCGTAATGCGGATGGTGTTCCAGCACCGTGACACGCAGAATGCTGCTTTGCTGCTCCTGCGGCAGCCACGGGTGCATCACGCTGCTGCCCCACACCTCTTCCAGAGGGCCAAAGGCTTTCACCTTTCCGCTTTCCAACACCAGCACGTTATCCGCCAGATGGAGAATTTCATCCAGCGAGTGGCTGACGTAGAGCATCGGGATGTTAATTTCCCGCGCCAGACGCTGCAGATACGGCAGCAGCTCGCGTTTACGCGGGATATCAAGCGAGGCTAGCGGTTCATCGAGCAGCAGTAACTCAGGGGCGGTCAGCAACGCACGGCCAATCGCCACGCGCTGTTTTTCGCCGCCGGAGAGGCTACCGGGGAGTCTATCGAGCAGGGGTTCAATGCCCAGCAACGCTACCAGCTTATCGAACTGGTCGGTCATGCTTTTTGCCATGCCGTAGCGCAGATTGCCGCGCACCTTGTAGTGCGGGAACAGTCGCGCATCCTGGAACACATAGCCGACGCGGCGTTTTTCCGGTGCCAGACAGACGCGCTGTTCCACATCGTTGAGCACACGGCCGTTAAGCACAATGCGCCCTTGCTGCGGCTTGGTCAGGCCGCTGATGGCGTTAATCAGCGAGGTTTTGCCCGCCCCGGAGACGCCAAATACGGCAGTAATACCGGAAGCCGGCAGCGATTCATCAATTTGCAGACAGTGCGTACCGAGCGTCTGGCTAAAATTCAGCTCCAGCATGGTTACGCCCCCATCCGACGACGGCTAATGCTCGCCAGCCATTCAGAGATCATCAGGGAAATCAGCGCCAGCACAATGGAAATCAGACACAGACGTGCCGCCGCGCTTTCGCCGCCGGGAGTCTGAATCAGGGTATACATCGCAGAGGGAATGGTGCGGGTTTCGCCTGGAATATTCGACACGAAGGTAATGGTCGCGCCAAACTCGCCGAGCGAGCGGGCAAAGGCCAGCACGGTGCCGACGATAATACCGGGCAGCATCAGCGGTAGCGTAATGGTGCAAAATACTCGCCAGCGCCCAGCACCCAGCGTACGAGCCGCCTGCTCCAGTTTGACGTCTACCCCTTCCAGCGCCAGACGAATCGCGCGAACCATCAGCGGGAACGACATCACCGCCGCGGCAATCACCGCGCCACGCCAGCTAAAGGCAAAGGTCAGGCCGAACCAATCATACAGCCAGGAGCCAATAAACCCTCGACGCCCCAGCGCAATCAGCAGCAGATACCCCACCACCACCGGCGGTAGCACCAGCGGCAGATGGATAAGACCATCCAGCAGCGCTTTGCCGGGGAAGCTGCGGCGAACCAGCAGCCAGGCGAAGAAAATCCCAAACGGCAAGCTAAACACCACGGCCAGGGATGACACTTTAAGGCTCAGCAGAACCGCCTGCCATTCGGGATCTGTCAATATCATTAGTGCGTCGTAAATCCGTAACGTTTAAAGATTTCGGAAGCCTGCGGCCCTTTCAGGTAGTCATAGAACGCCGAGACGGTTGCGTTTTTATGGCCATCGATAATGGCAATTGGGTATTCCACTTTCTTATGCGAATCTTCCGGGAAGGTGCCGACCACTTTAACACCTTTGCTTGCTACTGCATCGGAACCGTAGACGATACCCAGCGGAGCTTCGTTACGTTCAACCAGCGCCAGCGCACCGCGCACGTCTTCAGCCGGAGCCAGTTTCGGTGACAAGGTGTCCCATGCGCCCAGTTTCTGCAGCGCTTCTTTCGCGTAGATGCCCGCCGGTACGTGGTCCGGGTCGCCCACCGCCAGACGGCCGCCTTTCAGCAGGCTGGTCCAGTTGGTTTTGGCATCAATGGTGATGTCGCCCTGTGCGCTGGCTTTTGGTGCCACGACGACCAGGCTGTTGCCCAACAGGGTTTCACGAGACGCAGTGTCGATAGCTTTCTTATCTACCGCGTAGTCCATCCATTTCTGGTCAGCGGAGATAAACAGGTCAGCCGGGGCGCCTGCTTCAATCTGGCGTGCCAGAGTAGAAGAGGAAGCAAAAGAAGAGACCACATCGACGTTCTTCTCTTTTTTATACTCTTTCGCAATATCCTGCATTGCGTTGGTCAGCGATGCTGCCGCAAATACGGTGATTTTGCTTTCATCCGCCAGCGCGTGGCCCGCAACGGAAAGCGTTAAAGTTGCTCCTGCAAACAAACGTAACCATGAACCTGTCATTTGAAACTCCTGTGTGTGCCGTTGTATATCGAAAAATACAGCGCAGAGTATAGGGGCTTTCTTAGATTAATGCATTACAGATACATGAATTATCGCGGTATTTACGGGAGGTTATCGGCAGGAGTGTGAAGAACTTCATAGCAAAACGCCCGGTTAAACCGGGCGTTTGGGGGAAATCAGTGATTTTGCTGGTTGCCGTTTTTGTGACCGACACCGGAGAAAATGTTAAACACTTCACCCAGACCGTAAATTAACCCCAGGATGATAGCCATCACTACGGGTACCATGATTACGGCAAAAACCAGACTTTTCAACAGCTCTAACATGGTTTACTCCAGACATTGTGATGCGGTTATTGTAACCGGATATCGCAGAAATACACTCCCTTTTGTGCGGTGTGCTTTGCGCTTGCTAACATTTGGGTCAAAATACCCTTTTTATTGCCAGGATACTCTTATGCAGGCTGAAATCCTTCTTACCCTCAAGCTCCAGCAGCGCCTGTTCGCCGATCCGCGCCGCATTTCACTCCTCAAACAAATAGCACAGACCGGCTCCATCAGCCAGGGAGCGAAAAATGCGGGTATCAGTTATAAGAGCGCATGGGATGCGATTAATGAAATGAACCAACTGAGCGAGCAATCGCTGGTCGACCGCGCCACCGGTGGCAAAGGCGGCGGCGGCGCGGTACTCACCCGTTACGGTCAGCGCCTGATTCAGCTCTATGACCTGCTGGCGCAGATCCAGCAAAAAGCCTTTGATGTGCTGAGCGACGACGACGCGCTGCCGTTAGACAGCCTGCTCGCCGCTATTTCCCGCTTCTCTTTGCAAACCAGCGCCCGCAACCAGTGGTTTGGTACCGTCACTCAGCGTGACCACCAGCAGGTACAGCAACACGTTGATATCCTGCTGGCTGACGGCACCACGCGCCTCAAGGTGGCCATCACGGCCCAAAGCGGAGAGCGTTTGGGGCTGGATGAAGGCAAAGAGGTACTGGTCTTGCTAAAAGCACCGTGGGTCAGCGTCACCCGCGATCCGCAGGTTGCAGCAGCAGCAGACAACCAACTTCCGTGCCGTATCAGTCATATCCAGCGCGGCGAAGAGCAGTGCGAAGTGCTGATGGCACTGCCGGATGGTCAGACCCTGTGTGCCACTCTGCCGCTGGTAGAGGCCGCAGGGCTGGAAGAAGGTGCTGATGTCACAGCATTCTTTAACGCCGATCGCATCATTCTTGCCACGTTGTGCTGATGGCATTGACTTTGCGCTGAGGAAGACGTATCCCTGATGCACATCGCTGCATAAAACGGGATACATCATGTCATCATTGCAAATTTCGCAAGGCACGTTTCGTCTTAGCGACACAAAAACATTAAAAATAGAGCATCTGACGCTGCGTGCCGGAGAAAGCTGGGCTTTTGTCGGTAGCAACGGCAGCGGTAAATCGGCGCTGGCTCGAGCGCTGTCCGGTGAGCTGCCGCTGCTTTCCGGCAGCCGCGACGCCACCTTCACCCGCATAACTCGCCTCTCCTTCGAGCAGTTGCAAAAGCTGGTCAGCGACGAGTGGCAGCGTAACAACACCGATATGCTTAGCCCGGACGAAGACGATACCGGGCGCACCACTGCGCAAATCATCCAGGATGAAGTCAAAGACGACGCCCTGTGCGCTCGGCTCGCCGCGCAGTTTGGCATCAGCCATCTGCTGGATCGCCGCTTTAAATATCTCTCCACCGGTGAAACCCGCAAAACCCTGCTCTGTCAGGCGCTGATGGCGCAGCCGGATCTGTTGATCCTCGATGAGCCCTTTGACGGCCTGGACGTAGCCTCTCGCCGTCAGTTGGCGGAACATCTGGCGGAGTTACATAAAGCGGGCTATACGCTGGTGCTGGTGCTCAATCGCTTTGATGATATCCCTGAGTTCGTGCCGTTTGCCGGAGTCCTGGCCGACTGTACCCTAACAGAAACCGGCGAGAAAAAAGCGCTGCTTGAGCTAACACTAATTGCGCAGCTGGCGCACAGTGAAAAGCTCTCCGGCATGACGTTGCCTGAACCAGACGCCCCTTCCGCGCGCCTCTCTATTCCCGACGATCTGCCACGTATCGTGCTGAACGATGGAGTGGTCTCCTATAACGATCGCGCCATCATCAACCATTTAAGCTGGACGGTCGCCCCGGAAGAGCACTGGCAAATTGTTGGCCCGAACGGCGCGGGGAAATCCACCCTACTCAGTCTGATCACTGGCGATCATCCGCAGGGATACAGCAACGATCTGACGCTGTTTGGCCGCCGCCGTGGCAGCGGTGAAACCATCTGGGATATTAAAAAACATATCGGCTACGTCAGCAGCAGCCTGCATCTGGATTATCGGGTGAGCACCACGCTGCGCAACGTGATCCTCTCTGGCTATTTTGATTCCATCGGCATCTATCAGGCCGTCTCTGATAAGCAGCGCAAGCTCGTAGATGAATGGTTGCAGATCCTCGGCATGGACCCGCGCACCGCCGACGCGCCGTTCCACAGCCTCTCCTGGGGGCAACAGCGGCTGGCGCTGATCGTTCGCGCGCTGGTGAAACACCCGACGCTGCTGATCCTCGATGAACCACTGCAGGGCCTCGACCCGCTCAACCGCCAGGTGGTTCGCCGCTTTGTGGATGTGCTGATTAGCGAAGGTAAAACGCAGCTGCTGTTCGTGTCGCACCACGCGGAAGACGCGCCGGAGTGCATCACCCATCGTCTGGAATTTGTCGCCGACGGCGACGGTTATCGCTATGAGGTCGGCCCGATTTAAGATGGTCAGGCGTACTCTCTGAATGTAGCCCGGCCAAGCAAAGCGCCGCCGGGTTTACACACTATGCCCCGCCACCACGCTTTTTTTCAGACTATTTTCACCCTGCGCCATTAACCTCTTTGATTTATAATGAAAACTCCAGAGGAGATTGCACTAATTTCGTTAGTGTAAGCGATTCCACTAATTTAGCCCATGTCACACTTTTGGCTTCTCTGTTATGCTAAGGTTATTCCATGCCATAAGCTTAACGGAGCTAAAAATGAAAGTATTGGTTACAGGTGGTAGCGGTTACATAGGAAGTCACACATGTGTGCAACTGCTGCAACAAGGCCACGATGTCGTCATCCTCGATAACCTGTGCAACAGCAAGCACAGCGTCGTACCGGTCATTGCCCGCCTGGGCGGCAAGCAGCCGAGTTTCGTCGAAGGTGATATTCGTAACGAAGCGCTGATGGTTGAGATCCTCAAAGATCACGCCATTGAAGCGGTGATTCACTTCGCTGGCCTGAAGGCCGTGGGCGAGTCGGTGCAAAAGCCGCTGGAGTACTATGACAACAACGTCAACGGTACCCTGCGTTTGGTTGCCGCGATGCGCACCGCCAACGTCAAAAACTTCATCTTCAGCTCCTCCGCAACTGTCTATGGCGATCAGCCGAAAATCCCTTACGTCGAAAGCTTCCCTACCGGTACGCCACAGAGCCCGTACGGCAAGAGCAAACTGATGGTTGAACAGATCCTGACCGACCTGCAAAAAGCGCAGCCGGAATGGAGCATTGCGCTGCTGCGCTACTTCAACCCGGTGGGTGCACATCAGTCCGGCGATATGGGGGAAGACCCGCAGGGCATCCCGAACAACCTGATGCCGTATATTGCGCAGGTCGCCGTGGGCCGCCGCGAGTCGCTGGCTATTTTCGGTAATGACTACCCAACCCCTGACGGCACCGGCGTACGCGACTACATCCATGTGATGGATCTCGCTGATGGCCACGTTGCCGCGATGGAAAAACTGGCGAACAAAGCCGGCGTGCATATTTACAACCTGGGTGCAGGCGTCGGCAGCAGCGTGCTGGACGTGGTTAACGCGTTCAGCAAAGCCTGCGGCAAATCGATTAACTACCATTTTGCTCCACGTCGCGACGGCGATCTTCCGGCCTACTGGGCCGATGCGACCAAAGCCGACAACGAGCTGAACTGGCGCGTAACCCGTAACCTTGACGAAATGGCGCAGGACACCTGGAACTGGCAGTCCCGTCATCCTCAGGGATATCCAGACTAAGGATTTTGTCATGACGCAATTTAACCCCGTCGACCATCCACACCGCCGTTTTAATCCGTTAACCGGCCAATGGATCCTTGTATCACCGCATCGTGCAAAGCGCCCATGGCAAGGGGCGCAAGAGACACCAGCAAAACAGACGCTGCCCACGCACGATCCGGATTGTTTTTTATGCCCGGGTAATACTCGGGTGACGGGCGATAAAAACCCCGACTACACCAGCACATACGTTTTTACCAATGACTTTGCTGCGCTGATGACCGACACGCCGGACGCGCCGGAAAGCGACGATCCGCTGATGCGCTGCCAGAGCGCACGCGGCACCAGCCGGGTGATTTGCTTCTCACCGGACCACAGCAAAACGCTGCCGGAGCTGAGCGTCGATGCGCTGCAAGCCGTGGTGAAAACCTGGCAGGAGCAAACCGCTGAACTCGGTCAGCAGTATCCGTGGGTACAGGTGTTCGAAAACAAAGGCGCAGCGATGGGCTGCTCCAACCCGCACCCGCACGGACAAGTCTGGGCCAACAGCTTCCTGCCGAATGAAATCGAGCGTGAAGACCGCCTGATGCGCGAGTACTACGCCGAGCAGAAATCGCCGATGCTGGTTGATTACGTTAACCGTGAACTGGCAGACGGCAGCCGGACGGTGGTAGAAACCGAGCACTGGCTGGCGGTGGTGCCGTACTGGGCGGCGTGGCCGTTCGAAACGCTGCTGCTGCCAAAAGCGCACGTGCTGCGGATTACTGATTTAACCGAGGCACAGCGCGACGATTTAGCGCTGGCGCTGAAAAAACTGACCAGCCGTTACGACAACCTGTTCCAGTGCTCCTTCCCCTACTCGATGGGCTGGCACGGCGCACCGTTCAACGGCGAAGAAAATGCACACTGGCAGTTGCATGCCCATTTCTATCCACCGCTGCTGCGCTCCGCTACCGTGCGCAAATTTATGGTTGGTTATGAAATGCTGGCAGAGACCCAGCGCGACCTGACGGCAGAACAAGCGGCTGAACGCCTGCGTGCGGTCAGCGACATCCACTTTCGCGAGTCCGGAGAATAACAATGAGTCTGAAAGATAAAACCCAAACCCTGTTCGCTGAGAAATTCGGCTACCCTGCTACCCACGTCATTCAGGCTCCGGGCCGCGTTAACCTGATTGGTGAACACACCGACTACAACGACGGCTTTGTCCTGCCGTGCGCCATCGATTACCAGACGGTGATCAGCTGTTCACCACGTGATGACCGTCTGGTGCGCGTGATTGCTGCCGACTACGATAATCAGAGCGACGAGTTCTCTCTCGATGCGCCGATCGTTAGCCACGATACCCAGCAGTGGTCCAACTATGTGCGCGGCGTGGTGAAACATCTGCAAAAACGCAATAACGCCTTTGGCGGCGCGGACCTCGTTATCAGCGGCAACGTACCGCAGGGCGCGGGCCTGAGCTCATCCGCCTCTCTGGAAGTCGCAGTCGGTACCGTCTTCCAGCAGCTGTATCATCTGCCGCTGGACGGCGCGCAAATTGCGCTGAACGGTCAGGAAGCGGAAAACCAGTTTGTCGGCTGTAACTGCGGCATTATGGATCAGCTGATCTCCGCGCTCGGCAAGAAAGACCATGCGCTGCTGATCGACTGCCGTTCGCTTGGCACCAAAGCCGTCTCCATGCCGGAAGGCGTTGCGGTGGTAATCATCAACAGCAACTTTAAACGTACTCTGGTCGGCAGCGAGTACAACACCCGCCGCGAGCAGTGTGAAACCGGTGCGCGCTTCTTCCAGCGCCCGGCGCTGCGTGATGTGACCATTAATGAATTCAACGCCGTCGCTCATGAACTGGACCCGATTGTCGCGAAGCGCGTACGTCACGTACTGACCGAGAACGCCCGCACCGTTGAAGCAGCGGCGGCACTGGAAAAAGGCGATCTGCTGCGCATGGGCCAGCTGATGGCGGAATCCCACGCCTCCATGCGCGACGATTTCGAAATCACCGTGCCGCAAATTGATACGCTGGTCGATATCGTGAAAGCGACCATCGGTGACCAGGGCGGCGTGCGCATGACCGGCGGCGGCTTCGGCGGCTGCATCGTCGCGCTGATCCCAGAAACGCTGGTGCCTGCGGTGAAACAGGCCGTGGCCGAACAGTACGAAGCCAAAACGGGCATTAAAGAGACGTTCTACGTCTGCAAACCGTCACAAGGAGCAGGACAGTGCTAAGAGAAACGCCAGCGCTGGCGGCAGATGGCCAGCCGTATCGACTGATTACGTTACGCAACGCCAATGGCGTGGTGGTGACGTTAATGGACTGGGGTGCAACGCTGCTATCTGCGCGCATCCCAATGAAAGACGGCAGCGTACGTGAAGCGCTGCTGGGCTGCGCGTCGCCGGAACAGTACACCGAGCAGGCGGCGTTCCTCGGCGCATCGATTGGCCGTTACGCCAACCGCATCGCCAACAGCCGCTATCTGCTCGATGGGCAGACGGTTGAACTCGCGCCAAGCCAGGGCAAAAACCAACTGCACGGCGGGCCTGAAGGCTTCGACAAACGCCGCTGGGCGATTGCCTCGCAGAACCCAACGGAGGCCGTTTTCACCCTTACCTCGCCTGATGGCGACCAGGGCTATCCAGGCGAACTTCAGGCGACGGCTATCTATCGCCTGACCGAAGATAACCGCATCTCCATTGAGTATCGCGCAACTGTCGATAAAACCTGTCCGGTGAACCTGACGAACCACGTCTATTTCAACCTCGATGGCGCTCAGACCGATGTGCGCAACCACAAACTTCAACTGCTGGCAGATGCTTATCTGCCGGTTGATGAGAGTGGGATCCCGCGCGATGGGCTGAAAGACGTTGCGAACACCAGCTTCGATTTCCGTGAGCCAAAAACCGTGGCGCAGGATTTTCTGAGCGACGATGACCAGAAGAAAGTGAAAGGCTACGACCACGCTTTCCTGCTTCAGGCAAAAGGCGATGCGACTCAGCCAGTAGGCTATGTCTGGTCCCAGGATGAAAAACTGCAAATGACGGTCTATACCTCCGCACCGGCCATTCAGTTCTACTCCGGTAATTACCTGGACGGCACGCTGTCCCGCAGCCCGCAGCCTTACGCCGCCTGGCAAGGCCTGGCGCTGGAAAGCGAGTTCCTGCCGGATAGTCCGAACCATCCGGAGTGGCCGCAGCCGGACTGCATGCTGCGCCCAGGCGAAGAGTACGTCAGCCTGACGGAATATCAGTTTACCGCATTATAATCACGTGGCTTACCGTAGCCCGGACGAGGTGCGATAGCACCGACTCCGGGGGTTCCCCGGCCTCGCTCCGCTCGGCCGGGCGACTCCCTTCCTCTTCTCTGTCTCGTCGAAGTTTTAGGCATATCGCTGAAAATTACGCCATGCAAAGACAAAATCATAACGCCTGGTTCACATGCACCTTACACTGGGACACTATTTTCGCTATGGTTATGCATAAGCGTTGCCGTCGAGCCTATCGCGGCAATATAATGAGAATTGTTATCATTCAATAAAGCTTGAGGAGTGAGAGTATGGCTGTAACTAAGCTGGTACTGGTTCGTCACGGTGAAAGTCAGTGGAACAACGAAAACCGCTTCACCGGTTGGTACGACGTTGATCTGTCTGAGAAAGGCGTTAGCGAAGCAAAAGCGGCAGGTAAACTGCTGAAGGCTGAAGGCTTCAGCTTTGATTTTGCTTATACCTCCGTGCTGAAACGTGCCATCCACACTCTGTGGAACGTGCTGGATGAACTGGATCAGGCCTGGCTGCCGGTTGAGAAATCCTGGAAGCTGAACGAGCGTCACTACGGTGCGCTGCAGGGGCTGAACAAAGCGGAAACCGCTGAAAAATACGGTGACGAGCAGGTTAAACAGTGGCGTCGCGGCTTCGCGGTCACCCCACCAGAGCTGACCAAAGATGACGAGCGCTACCCGGGTCACGACCCGCGCTACGCGAAGCTGACCGATAAAGAGCTGCCAACCACCGAAAGCCTGGCGCTGACCATCGAACGCGTTGTTCCATACTGGAATGAAACCATTCTGCCACGCCTGAAAAGCGGTGAGCGCGTGATCATCGCCGCTCACGGTAACTCCCTGCGTGCGCTGGTGAAATACCTGGACAACATGGGCGAAGACGAAATCCTCGAACTGAACATCCCTACTGGCGTACCGCTGGTGTATGAATTCGACGAGAACTTCAAGCCAATCAAACATTACTATCTGGGTAACGCTGACGAAATCGCTGCGAAAGCGGCAGCCGTAGCAAACCAGGGTAAAGCGAAATAATTTTCGCTGAACGGTAAAAAGAAAAAAGCGTGGAATATTCCACGCTTTTTTTATTTCTGCGGTGTTCCCGGCGGCGATTCGCTTGGCCGGGCTACGTTTAGAAAGTAGCCCGGGCGAGGTGCACAGCACCGACCCCGGGGAACAAATTAACCGCGGCGTGCCTTAACCGCGTTCGCTAACTGACGCAGGACAGTATCGGTATCTTCCCAGTTAATGCAGGCATCGGTGATGCTCTTGCCATACACCAGCGGTTCACCGCTGTCCGGGTTCTGATTACCTTCCACCAGGTGGCTTTCAATCATCACGCCCATAATGGCTTTCTCGCCGTTGGCAATCTGGTTGCAAACGTCAGTGCCCACTTCCATCTGCTTTTTAAACTGCTTGCTGGAGTTAGCGTGGCTGAAATCAATCATGATTTGCGCCGGCAGGCCTGCTTTCGCCAGGCCTTCCTTCACTGCCGCCACGTGGGAGGCGCTATAGTTTGGCTCTTTACCGCCGCGCAGGATGATATGGCAATCGCCGTTACCGCTGGTGTTCACAATCGCGGAGTGACCCCATTTGGTGACGGACAGGAAACAGTGCGGCGCACCGGCAGCATTGATGGCATCAATGGCCACTTTAATCGTGCCGTCGGTACCGTTTTTGAAACCGACTGGGCAAGAGAGGCCAGACGCCAGCTCACGGTGAACCTGGGATTCGGTGGTACGCGCACCAATCGCGCCCCAGCTCATGAGGTCAGCCAGGTACTGCGGGGTGATCATATCCAGGAACTCGCCCGCCGCTGGCAGGCCAGTATCGTTAATATCCAGCAGCAGCTTACGTGCAATACGCAGGCCGTCGTTAATCTGGAAGCTGTTATCCATATGCGGATCGTTAATCAGCCCTTTCCAGCCAACGGTGGTGCGCGGCTTTTCAAAATAGACGCGCATGACGATTTCCAGCTCGCCCTGCAACTCTTCACGAATTTTCAGCAGGCGCTGCGCATACTCTTTGGCAGCAGCCGGATCGTGGATCGAGCAAGGACCAATCACCACCAGCAGACGATCGTCATCTCCCTTCAGGATCTGATGGATCGCTTTACGGGCATGAGACACCGTATTTGCGGCATTTTCAGTGGCTGGGAATTTTTCAAGGAGTGCTACAGGAGGTAATAACTCGTTGATCTCTTTAATGCGTAAATCGTCGTTCTGATAATTCATGACTGTTCCAGTGTTGCCATACTTATATGATTGAGTGCAATCCCTTCAATCTATATCGTCAGTCAAAAAGTGTAAACTGGCTTTTACACTTTAGCCGAATAATAACTAAAAAAACCCTACAATTTAGAATTTAATAGCAAATCACCCGCGTCATAACCGCAATCAACAACTTAATAATCTGCAAATTAGATTAAAAACAATATATTTCAATATCACTTGCCGCATTACGCGCTATTTTTGCCCGTGGGATTTCGTTGCGTATTTCTGTGCGGAAAATACAAAGATCTGCAATGATGTCAGATAGTCACACTCAAATAGGGAAGGATGAGCGTCATGGCGCATAGGCATGATTCACACTCGCACACTACGCAGAATGATGGTAACGCCCGTCGTTTATTGCTGGCTTTTGGGGTAACCGCGGGTTTTATGGTCGTCGAGGCGATTGGCGGGGTTGTCTCCGGTTCGCTGGCGTTGCTCGCCGATGCCGGGCATATGCTGACCGATTCAGCCGCGTTATTGTTCGCGCTGCTGGCCGTGCGCTTTGCCAGTCGGCCACCGAGCGGGCGTCATACCTTCGGCTGGCTGCGTCTGACCACCCTTGCCGCCTTCGTCAACGCCATCGCCCTGCTGTTTATCATCATCCTGATTGTCTGGGAGGCCGTGCAGCGCTTCTATCATCCGCAGCCGGTGGCAGGCGTCACCATGATGGTCATTGCGGTCGCCGGCCTGCTGGCAAATGTTCTGGCTTTCTGGATTTTGCATCGCGGTAGCGAAGAGAAAAACCTCAACGTGCGCGCAGCAGCGCTGCATGTGATGGGCGATTTACTGGGTTCAGTGGGTGCGATTGTGGCGGCGGTGGTGATCATGACCACCGGCTGGACGCCTATCGACCCGATTCTCTCGGTGTTGGTCTCCTGCCTGGTGCTGCGTAGCGCCTGGTCGCTGCTGAAAGAGAGTATGAACGAACTGCTGGAGGGCGCGCCGCAGTCAATCGACGTGGCGGCGTTAAAGCGTAATATGCGCCGCTCACTACCTGAAGTGCGCGATGTACACCACGTACACGTCTGGCTGGTCGGCGAAAAACCGCTGATAACGCTGCACGTTCAAGTGGTGCCACCGCACGATCACGATGCGCTGCTGGATCGCATTCATCATTTTCTCGAAGAGCACTACCAAATTGACCACGCGACGGTGCAGATGGAATACCAGCCCTGTAGCGGCCCGGAATGCCACCTTAACGAGGCGCATTCCGAGCACGGGCATCATCACCATCATTAATGGGACAGCGCGCGAGAACCTCGTTCACGTGCGCTATTCATCCACATCCGGCTGCCGTTGAGCGCGATGAAGGTCAGGATCAGATATTCCAGCGCCATGGCGTAAACCCCTTGCAGGGCAAAAATCGCCACGCTGATAACATTGATAACCACCCACAGCAGCCAGTTCTCGACGTATTTGCGGGTCATCAGCACCATCGCGGCAATCGACAGCACCATCATACTTGAGTCCCAGAACGGGAACGCATCAGGCTGTAGCGTCGGCATCACCACGTTCATGCTCATTCCCTGCATTACGTTAACTGCCACCCGCGTGAGCACGGCGAAAACAGGATCGATGTAGAGCGTCATCAGCGCAATCGCCACCACGCATGCCGCCAGCCAGCTCAGCGCTTTTGGCAATGGCAGCCAGCGAATTTGCAGCTCAGCTTCATTCTGGCTGGTCTGCCGCGACCACGCGTACCAACCGTAGAGGTTGGCTGCAAAGAAAAATAGCTGCAACAACAGGCTAGCGTAGAGCTGAATCTGGAAAAAGATAATCGCAAACAGCGTGACGTTAATCAGGCCAAACAGGTAGTTCACGATCTTTTCGAGGCTGGCCAGCCAGATGCAGAGTAGCCCGGCAACCGTCCCTACCGCTTCTATCCATGAGAGGTCGTAGCCTCCCGCGCCCAGCGGTATATGAACCAGAATGTTTTGCGTACTAAAGAAATCCATTTTAACTCCAGTGCGTTAGAGGTTTACCCTCGTAGTGTAGCCGCAAACTCCAGCATCCGGTTCAACGGAACCAGCGCACCCTGACGCAGTTGTTCATCGACGTGGATCTCATGGGCATGGCCGCCGTTCTCCAAACCTTCAGCGATGGCCTTCAGGCCGTTCATCGCCATCCACGGGCAGTGTGCACAGGTGCGGCAGGTTGCCCCTTCACCGGCGGTTGGCGCTTCGAACAGCTCTTTATCCGGCACGGCCTGCTGCATTTTGTAGAAGATGCCGCGATCGGTTGCCACAATAAGCTGCTGGTGCGGCAGCGTTTTGGCGGCATTAATCAACTGGCTGGTTGAACCGACGGCATCGGCCATATCAACAATCGCCTGCGAGGACTCCGGGTGTACCAGTACTGCCGCCTGCGGGTACAGCGATTTCATACGGCTCAATGCCTGGGTTTTAAACTCGTCGTGGACGATACATGCACCCTGCCAGCACAGCACATCCGCACCGGTCTGCTTTTGCACGTAGCGGCCCAGATGGCGGTCCGGCGCCCAGATGATTTTCTCACCCAGGCTATCGAGATGTTCGATAAGCTCAACGGCAATGCTTGAGGTCACCACCCAGTCGGCGCGTGCTTTTACCGCCGCCGAAGTATTGGCATAGACCACCACGGTGCGATCAGGATGGGCATCACAGAAAGCATTGAACTCATCAATAGGACAGCCAAGGTCGAGCGAGCACTCGGCGTTCAGCGTCGGCATCAGAACCGTTTTTTCCGGGCTGAGGATTTTCGCGGTTTCGCCCATAAAACGAACGCCTGCCACCAGAAGCGTTGAGGCAGAGTGTTTTGCCCCGAAGCGCGCCATCTCCAATGAATCAGAAATACAGCCACCAGTCTCCTCCGCCAGCTGTTGGATTTCGGGATCGGTGTAGTAGTGTGCCACCATGACGGCATCACGTTCCTTTAGCAACCGCTTGATTTTCTCGCGATAAAATTGCTTCTCATCAAGACTTAGCGGCACAGGCTTCGGCGGGAACGGGTAAATTGCGGCTTCTGGGTCAAACATCACGCTCATCAGGCTTCTCGTTTTACTGGCTTAACGAAATAAACGGTTATTCGGCGAAGATTCGCCGTTACCACGGCAATATGTTTTATATGCTAAACAAGATAGCCGATTCCATGAGAAAAGTCGTGGTGAATTTTACGCCCTTCCCCGGAGTCGGCGCGTTGCACCTCGTCCGGGCTACGGCAAGCACAAACGTAGCCCGGACGAGCGTCAGCGACGCCGGGAAGGCTCTAAAATTTAAATTAAGACAGGTATCAAATCGCAGATAGCAAAAAGGCGCCTTTAGGGCGCCTTTTTACACTGGTGGGTCGTGCAGGATTCGAACCTGCGACCAATTGATTAAAAGTCAACTGCTC
>NZ_JAPKIB010000017.1:0-47703 GCF_036759925.1 Kluyvera sp. CHPC 1.2972
GTTCCGTCTCAGTGGGGCCGCATTATAGGGAGTAATTGAGATCCCGCAAGCATAATTCTGAAAAAACTTTTCGTTCGCTTAATTTCCAGGCGATGCGCCGAATTAGCGCCCTATTTGCGCGAAAGTTGCGCGATTTCTTTGGCAAAACCGGCCACCTGCTCCCAGTCGGTATACACCACTTCTTTACTGGTATCCGTTTCACCGCCGGTCATCTTCATAATGAGGCGAATCATAACCCGGTCAAACCAGCGGTAGCGAGGATATCGCAAGGCGCCCGCAAACACACCGCAGGCATCTGGCTGCCACGGAGAACGCAGCAGGAACTTGCGCGTATAGCTGTTGGTCTGCGGAGAACGCTTCTCCGGTTTACGCGCCACCAGGTTTACGGCGAAAAACGCACTCGGTATTGCCTGTAGCGCCGCGGTGTGTTTTTTAACAAAACGGTCGAGCGCAGGATGGAAATGACCGTAGCGAATAGAAGCACCAATCACTACCCGGTCATACTGTTGCCAATCGATACTTTCCGTACGGTTCAGGTTCACCATCGCGGTATCAATACCCTGCTCGCTCAGTTGCGAGCAGAGATAGGCTGCGATTTCACGCGTCTGTCCATCACGGGTAGAAAAGAGCATTAGTGTTTTCAACGCTGACTCCTGTTATTCGCGCCAGAATGTTGGGGTAAACAGCACCAGCAGCGTAAAGACTTCAAGACGACCAAACAGCATGTTCGCAATCAGGATCCACTTCGCCACCGGGTTCATGCTGGCAAAATTATCCGCCACCACGCCCAGCCCAGGGCCAAGGTTATTCAGCGTCGCCACGACGGACGCGAACGCCGAGAAGTCATCCACGCCGGTGGCGATGATCGCCAGCATACTGATAATGAAAACCAACGCATAGGCAGAGAAGAACCCCCATACCGCTTCGAGAATACGTTCCGGCAGCGCGCGATTACCCAGCTTAATGCTGTAGACCGCATTCGGGTGAACAAGGCGCTTCAGCTCACGGTTCCCCTGCTTGAACAGCAACAGAATACGAATGACCTTCAAGCCACCGCCCGTTGAACCCGCACAGCCACCGATGAAAGCCGAACATAAAAGAAGAACCGGCAGGAACAGCGGCCAGCGCGCAATGCTGTCGGTGGTGAAGCCCGCAGTCGTCGCCATCGAGACCACCTGGAAGAACGCCTGGTTCAGCGTCGTTACCGCCGAGCTATAGATGTCATGGAACCACAGCACCAGGGTACAGATAACCACCAGCGTCAACTGCACGCCAATAAACATGCGGAATTCTGGGTCACGCCAGTACACCTTCAGGCTGCGCCCACTTAATAAAGAGAAGTGCAGGCCGTAGTTACAGCCGGAGATCAGCAGGAAGATAGCAATAATGGTGTTGATGGTTGGACTATTAAAGAAGCCAACGCTGGCATCGTGAGTGGAGAAGCCGCCGATGGCGATAGTCGCAAAGCTGTGTCCAATCGCATCGAACGCGGGCATTCCAGCGAACCACAGCGCCAGCGCGCAGGCTACCGTCAGCAGCACATAGATAAGCCACAGCGTTTTCGCCGTTTCGGCAATTCGCGGGCGCATCTTATTGTCTTTCAGCGGCCCGGGCATTTCTGCTCTATATAACTGCATCCCACCGACGCCAAGGATAGGCAGGATAGCTACTGCCAGCACAATGATCCCCATACCGCCGAACCACTGCAGCATCTGTCGATAGAAGAGGATAGCGTGAGGCAATGAGTCCAGCCCCACCAGCGTAGTTGCCCCGGTGGTTGTTAAACCGGAGAACGATTCAAAGAACGCATCGGTAACCGTCAGGTTTGGCTGCTCGGAGAAGATAAACGGTAGCGCACCCACGCTGCCCAGCACCGTCCAGAACAGGACGACGATCAGGAAGCCCTCACGGGATTTCAGCTCCCCCTTCTCACGACGGTTCGGCCACCACAGCAGCGAACCAATCACCAGCGCAACAAAAAAGGTTTGAGTAAATGCGCGCCCGGCGCCATCGCGGTAAATCAGAGCCACCAATCCCGGGAGGATCATTGTCCCCGAGAATAAGATGACCAGAAGTCCAACAATTCGAGTAATGGCACGAAAATGCATTTCCGGCGCGTCCTTTGATAATCAAAAAAGTCAGGAGGGGGATTATTCGTCAATCGCTAACAATTGCAATGAACCACGACTAAAATCCGCCAGTCTTGCGGAAAAATCATGCACTTTTGCCTGCGGAAGCGCGATACGGAGCTGAACCGACGCCTGATAATCGCTGGCAACAATCTGCCCGGCATATTGCCCAACCAGCGACTCAATTCCCGCAAGCTGCCCGTATTCACATAACAGAGTATATTCGGTTAACGGCGTTTTGATCTGCGTTGCCAGCAGATTGAGCGCCTGCTGTACGCCGCCACCGTAGGCTTTTACCAGCCCGCCAGTGCCTAACAAGATGCCGCCGTAGTAGCGAACCACTACGGCGGTAATTTCACCGACGCCACTGCCCATCAGCTGAGCCAGCATCGGCTTACCGGCCGTTCCCGCCGGTTCACCATCGTCTGAGAAGCCAAGCTGTTGCGAGTCATCCGGCCTGCCCGCGACCCACGCCACGCAGTGGTGGCGGGCATCCGGGTGATCGGCGCGAACCGACTCAACGAACGCTTTCGCCGCCGCTACCCCGTCGGTATGCGCCAACAGGGTGATAAAACGGCTCTTCTTTATCTCTTCAACGAAGGTGACCGGCTCGGCCGGTATTCGCCAGCTTTCCATTACGCCAGTTTCAGGTCACGCGTCATGTTTTCGATATTGTTCTCGTGGATAACCACGTTATCTTCAATACGAATGCCGCCAAATGGCTTCAGCGCTTCAATTTTCTGCCAGTTGAAGTGCTTGCTGAACTGACCTTCACGCCACGGTGCGAGCAGAGACTCAATAAAGTAGATGCCCGGTTCAATGGTCAGCACCATGCCCGGTTGCAGCACGCGGGTGCAGCGTAGGTACGGGTATTTAGACGGTGCGGCCAGATGCGTGCCGGTGTCATCCTGCATAAAGCCGGCAACGTCATGCACCTGCAGGCCCAGCGGGTGACCAATACCGTGCGGCATAAACGGCCCGGTCAGATCATTGTCGACCATCGCCTCTTCGCTCATGTCGGTCACGATCTGATGCTTACGCAGCAGTTTGGCAATACGTTGATGGAACTGGATGTGGTAATCCACGTAGCTGGTGCCCGCCTTCATGGTGGCAATCAGCGCCAACTGCTCGGTATTCACATCTTTGATGAGCTGCGCAAAGTCGTTGTCGCCGTTTGCCGCCCAGGTACGGGTGAGGTCAGCGGCATAGCCGTTGTATTCTGCCCCGGCATCCAGCAGGAAGCTGCGGATTTCAGACGGCACGCGGTGATCCAGCTTGGTGTAGTGCAGCACGGACGCATGCTCATTCAGCGCCACGATATTGCCGTAAGGCACATCGGTATCGCGATGACCGGTGGCTGTCAGGTAAGCCTGGTTAATATCAAACTCGCTCATGCCGGAACGGAAAGCTTCTTCCGCCGCACGGTGCCCGTTGACCGCCATCTTCTGCGCTTCGCGCATACAGGCCAGCTCGTAATCGGTTTTATAGGCGCGATAGTAGTGCAGGTAGTCAATCACCCCTTTCGGGTTGATGTTGTTCGCGGCAATGCCTAAGCCCAGCGCACGCTCCGGAACCGGACCGATATAGCCAATGTTGCCGCGCGCAGCGGGCAGCTGGCTGCCAATGCCATCTGCTTTTGGCAGCGCAATGACTTCAACGTCTTCCGTCCAGAACGAGGTCGGCAGCGGCTCAACGTTGTGCCAGTAGTCCACCGGCAGATAGAACCACAGCTTCGGTTTGTTGACGCCATCTACCAGCAGCCAGCAGTTTGGCACCTGAGTAACCGGCACCCAGGCTTTGAACTGCGGGTTGACCTTGAATGGGTACGCGTGGTCATCCAGAAAAACATTCATCAGCTCGCCAGAGTGGATAAGCAGCGCATCGAGATTGAAACGGTCGAGTGCGTTACGTGCTCGCTCCTGTAAGGTAACGATATGATTTTTATAGAGTGCGGCCAGAGATTCCATGATTTACCCTTCTGATTTTTTTACCCTTTAGTCACCGCATATTAGCACACCTCTCCCACCCTGCGTGATTTCCGCCGGACGTGATCCGACCAGCAAATATTTAAAGTCTTATTTGCATTTATTTAACACAAAATACACACTCCTGATTATCTGGTATGACCAGATCACTTTGCTGGATTCAGGAGACTGACATGCTCTACAAAGGCGACACCCTGTACCTCAACTGGCTGGAAGATGGCATTGCCGAACTGGTGTTCGATGCCCCTGGCTCAGTTAACAAGTTAGATACCGCAACCGTAGCCAGCCTCGGCCAGGCGCTCGACGTCCTCGAAAAACAAAAAGAGCTGAAGGGGCTGCTGCTGCGCTCTGAAAAGGCGGCCTTTATTGTCGGCGCGGATATCACCGAATTCCTTTCGCTGTTCCTGGTGCCAGAAGAACAGTTCAGCCAGTGGCTGCACTTCGCCAACAGCGTCTTCAATCGTCTGGAAGATTTACCGGTCCCAACCATCTCTGCCGTCAACGGCTATGCGCTGGGCGGCGGCTGCGAATGCGTGCTGGCTACCGACTACCGTCTGGCGACGCCGGATCTGCGCATCGGCCTGCCGGAAACCAAGCTGGGCATCATGCCAGGCTTCGGCGGCTCGGTTCGTATGCCGCGTCTGCTGGGTGCCGATAGCGCGCTGGAAATCATCGCCGCCGGTAAAGATGTCGGTGCCGAGCAGGCGCTGAAGATTGGCCTGGTTGACGGTGTTGTTAAGCAGGAGAAACTGGTTGATGGCGCGCTGGCGGTACTGCGCCAGGCGATTAACGGCGACCTCGACTGGAAAGCCAAGCGTCAGCCTAAGCTTGAACCCCTGAAGCTCAGCAAGATTGAAGCCACCATGAGCTTCTCTATCGCCAAAGCAATGGTGATGCAGACGGCGGGTAAACACTACCCGGCGCCGATCACGGCGGTGAAAACGATTGAAGCTGCGGCCCGCTTTGGCCGCGAAGAAGCGCTCAATCTAGAAAACAAAAGCTTTGTTCCATTGGCCCACTCTAATGAGGCCCGTGCGCTGGTCGGTATTTTCCTCAACGACCAATATGTAAAAGGTCAGGCTAAGAAACTGACCAAACATATCGAACCGCCAAAACAGGCCGCCGTACTCGGTGCGGGCATCATGGGTGGCGGGATCGCTTACCAGTCCGCCTGGAAAGGCGTGCCGGTGATTATGAAGGATATAAATGAAAAGTCGCTGACCCTCGGCATGACCGAAGCCAGCAAGCTGCTCAATAAGCAGCTTGAGCGCGGCAAAATCAACGGTCTGAAGCTGGCAAGCGTGATTTCAACCATTCAGCCGACGCTGGAGTACACCGGTTTCGACCGTGTTGATGTGGTCGTTGAAGCCGTCGTGGAAAACCCGAAGGTGAAAAAAGCGGTACTGGCAGAAACCGAGCAGAAAGTTCGCCCGGATACCGTGCTGGCTTCTAACACCTCGACCATTCCAATCGGTGAGCTGGCCGATGCGCTGGAGCGCCCGGAAAACTTCTGCGGTATGCATTTCTTCAACCCGGTGCACCGTATGCCGCTGGTCGAAATCATCCGCGGTAAGAAGACCTCAGAAAGCACCATTGCGAAAGTGGTCGCCTGGGCAAGCCAGATGGGCAAAACGCCTATTGTGGTCAACGACTGCCCTGGCTTCTTCGTTAACCGCGTATTGTTCCCGTACTTCGCTGGCTTCAGCCAATTGCTGCGCGACGGCGCGGACTTCCGCAAGGTTGATAAAGTGATGGAGAAACAGTTCGGTTGGCCAATGGGCCCAGCCTATCTGCTCGACGTGGTGGGTATTGATACCGCGCACCACGCGCAAGCGGTGATGGCGGCCGGTTTCCCGCAGCGCATGCAGAAAGATTATCGCGACGCGATCGACGCGCTGTTCGACGCAAGCCGCTATGGTCAGAAAAATGGCCTGGGCTTCTGGCGTTATAAAGAAGACAGCAAAGGCAAGCCGAAGAAAGAAGAAGATTCAGCGGTCGATAGCCTGCTGGCAGACGTTAGCCAGCCGAAGCGCGATTTCAGCGACGACGAGATTATTGCCCGTATGATGATCCCAATGGTCAACGAAGTGGTGCGCTGCCTGGAAGAAGGCATTATCGCCAGCCCGGCGGAAGCCGATATGGCGCTGGTCTACGGCCTGGGCTTCCCTCCGTTCCACGGCGGCGCGTTCCGCTGGCTGGATACGCTCGGCAGCGCGAAGTACCTCGATATGGCGCAGCAGTATCAGCACCTCGGCCCACTGTATGAAGTCCCGGCCGGCCTGCGCGACAAAGCGCACCATAACGACGCGTATTATCCACCGGTTGAGCCAGCCCGCCCGGCTGGTGAGCTGAAAACGGCTTAAGGAGTCACGATGGAACAGGTTGTTATTGTTGATGCAATTCGTACCCCGATGGGCCGTTCCAAAGGCGGTGCGTTCCGTAACGTGCGCGCTGAGGATCTCTCCGCGCACCTGATGCGTAGCCTGTTGGCGCGTAACCCCGCGCTGGAAGCGGCGGCTATCGACGACATCTATTGGGGCTGCGTACAGCAGACGCTGGAGCAGGGCTTTAACATCGCTCGTAACGCGTCACTGCTGGCGGAAATCCCCCATTCGGTACCGGCAGTGACCGTGAACCGTCTGTGTGGTTCTTCCATGCAGGCGCTGCACGATGCGGCCCGAATGATCATGACCGGCGACGCGCAGGTCTGTCTGGTTGGCGGCGTGGAACACATGGGCCACGTGCCGATGAGCCACGGCGTCGATTTCCATCCAGGCATGAGCCGTAACGTAGCGAAAGCTGCGGGCATGATGGGCCTGACGGCAGAAATGCTCTCCCGTATGCACGGCATCAGCCGTGAAATGCAGGATGCGTTTGCCGCCCGCTCCCACGCTCGTGCCTGGGCCGCCACGCAGTCGGGTGCCTTTAAGAATGAAATCATCCCAACCGGTGGTCATGACGCAGACGGCGTGCTGAAGCAGTTTAACTATGATGAGGTGATTCGCCCGGAGACCACCGTTGAAGCGCTCTCCACGCTGAAACCGGCCTTCGACCCGGTGACGGGTACGGTAACCGCAGGCACCTCTTCCGCTCTCTCCGACGGCGCTTCGGCCATGCTGGTGATGAGCGAAAGCCGCGCTCGCGAGCTGGGCTTAACGCCACGCGCGCGTATTCGTTCAATGGCGGTGGTCGGCTGCGATCCGTCGATTATGGGTTACGGCCCGGTTCCAGCCTCGAAACTGGCGCTGAAGAAAGCCGGTCTGACCGCGAACGATATTGACCTGTTTGAGATGAACGAAGCGTTTGCCGCGCAGATCCTGCCATGCATTAAGGATCTGGGGCTGATGGAGCAGATCGATCAGAAGATCAACCTTAACGGCGGCGCGATTGCGCTGGGCCACCCGCTGGGCTGCTCCGGTACGCGTATCAGCACCACCCTGCTAAACCTGATGGAGCGCAAGGATGTCCAGTTTGGTCTGGCAACCATGTGCATCGGTTTAGGTCAGGGCATCGCGACGGTTATCGAGCGCGTATAAAAAACGCGCCCCGAAAGTCGGGGCGCGCAGTATATCGTTATTGTCGGCCAGGCAAGCGCAACGCCCCCGGCGACCATGCCGGAAAGCCACACACCGTGTTTTATCCAGCATGCAACCACAACAAAGTTTAGTTGCCGTTCTTCCCGCCTGTCAGGGGCGGGTTTTTTATTGCCTATCAGATAAAGGCAAACGCATCGCCGAACAGACGGTCTTCACGCGCCTGACGTTCGTTGCAGAACAGATCACGGGCAATCTTCGCCATTTCAAAACGACCGGCGATATAAATATCGTGGTTCGACAGCGTACCGTAATCCTGCAGCACCGCCGTCAGCACGGTACCAGAACGCCCGCGCCAATCCTCTTCCGGTTGCTCAACGACCGGCACCACTCGCAGATTCGGGTGATTCACCGACAGCGCTTCCAGCTCAGAGAGATCGTACAGATGCTTCTCTTCACGGCCGCCCCAGTAAATCGCCACCTCGCGGTTCGGGTTTTGCGTCAATGCGGTCAGCAGAATTGAACGCACATAAGAGAACCCGGTGCCGCCAGCAATCAGCACTAACGGACGATCGTCTTCTTCACGCAGCCAGGCTTCGCCGTGCGGGATATCGACAACCACTTCGCGTTCTTTAAGAATACGGTCCATCACCGCCATGGCGTACAGATTCAGCTCTGACGCGCCAATATGCAGCTCAATAAACGCCTTTTCATCCGGCGTAGAGGCCATGGAGAACGGACGTTTGTCGCGCTCATCCATCACCACCATCAGGTACTGCCCGGCACGAAATGAGAAGTCAGCTTCGGGTACTAAACGAACGCGATATACCGTATCGGTAATGGCGTCCACCGAGGTCACTTTACAGCTTAAGGTTGTCATGCGCTCCCTCTGTCGGGTCTTTTCCTCATCACACTTCACGCTGCGGATGCGTTGTCCGCGGCGTGGAGAACTCAAAGGATATCATTATCATTTATCGTCGGAGAAAATGGCCAGCTCGTCCCAGATCTCATCGATACGCGCCGTAACGGCGGGATCTTTCCTGATAGGACGGCCCCATTCGCGCTGGGTTTCCCCAGGCCATTTATTGGTGGCATCCAGGCCCATTTTCGACCCCAGGCCAGAAACCGGCGAGGCGAAATCCAGATAATCAATCGGCGTGTTCTCGACCAGAACCGTATCCCGTGCGGGATCCATTCGGGTGGTAATCGCCCATATCACATCGTTCCAGTCGCGTGCGTTGACGTCATCATCGCAGACAATCACGAATTTTGTGTACATAAACTGGCGTAAAAACGACCATACGCCCATCATTACGCGTTTTGCATGTCCCGCATACTGTTTTTTCATGGTGACGACGGCCAGGCGATAGGAACACCCTTCCGGCGGCAGGTAGAAATCAACAATCTCCGGGAACTGTTTTTGCAGGATAGGCACGAAGACTTCGTTCAGCGCCACGCCCAGCACCGCCGGTTCATCCGGTGGACGGCCGGTATAGGTGGAGTGATAGATAGCATCTTCACGCTGGGTAATATGCGTGACGGTAAAGACCGGGAAGCTATCCACTTCATTGTAATAGCCGGTATGGTCGCCATACGGGCCTTCAGGCGCCATCTCGCCAATCTCGATATACCCTTCCAGCACGATTTCCGCGCTGGCGGGAACTTCCAGATCGTTGGAAATACACTTCACCACTTCCGTTTTGGTACCGCGCAGTAGGCCCGCGAAGGCATACTCAGAGAGCGTATCCGGCACCGGCGTCACCGCGCCCAGAATGGTCGCCGGGTCGGCACCAAGAGCAACAGATACCGGGAAGCGCTCACCCGGATGCGCCGCGCACCACTCCTGGAAATCCAGCGCGCCGCCGCGATGCGACAGCCAACGCATAATAAGTTTGTTTTTGCCAATCACCTGCTGGCGATAGATACCCAGATTCTGCCGCTCTTTATGCGGGCCACGGGTCACCGTCAGACCCCAGGTGATCAGCGGCGCGGCATCTTCCGGCCAGCAGGTCATCACCGGAATGCGGGACAAATCAACGTCATCACCGGAGATAATCTTTTGCTGGCAAGGGGCGCCGCGCAGGCGTTTGGTCGGCATGTTCAGAACCTGCTTGAACTGCGGCAGTTTATCGAACAGGTCGCGGAAACCTTTCGGCGGTTCTGGTTCTTTCAGAAAGGCTAAGAGCTTACCCACTTCACGCAGCGCGCTGACATCTTCCTGCCCCATCCCCATCGCAACGCGCTTGGGCGTACCGAACAGGTTGCAGAGCACCGGCATGTCATAACCTTTAGGATTTTCAAACAGCAGCGCCGGGCCACCGGCACGCAGCGTGCGGTCAGCAATTTCGGTAATTTCCAGATGGGGATCAACCGGGAGGCTAATGCGCTTTAATTCGCCCTGCTGTTCAAGTAATGTCAGAAAGTCGCGTAGGTCATGGTATTTCATGGGGTAATTCTTGGCCTCCTGGTAAGCGCCTTAGTATACGGCGAATGGTCCGGTGATGCTGTATTTTTGTTAAATTAGCGTAAATTAAAGCGGCGACATTCAACATCGCGCTTTAGCCCTGCTTTTGTTATGCTTGCGCGCTAAACTTCGGGAAGAGTCATTATGCAAGCCTGGTATTTACTGTATTGCAAGCGTGGGCAGCTTCAGCGTGCTCAGGAACATCTGGAACGGCAGGCGGTGAATTGCCTGACACCGATGATCACCCTTGAGAAAATGGTGCGCGGGAAGCGTACATCGGTCAGTGAGCCGCTGTTCCCTAACTACCTGTTCGTCGAGTTTGATCCCGAAGTTATTCACACGACGACCATCAACGCCACCCGCGGCGTCAGCCACTTTGTTCGTTTTGGTACGCAGCCGGCGACGGTATCCTCCGAGGTGATTCACCAGCTGTCCATCTGCCAACCTGATGATATTACCGATCCGGAAACACCGTACCCAGGCGACAGCGTCGTCATTACCGAAGGGGCGTTCGAAGGACTTCAGGCTATCTTTTCCGAACCGGACGGTGAAGCGCGCTCCATGCTGCTGCTTAACCTGTTGAATAAACAAATTAAGCAGAGCGTTAAAAACACCGATTTCCGCAAAGCCTAATCTAGAAGTGGATATTAAACAGCCGTCTGGCGTTATTGTCTGTGACGGCTTCCAGCCATTGCACCTCTTCACCCCGCCAACCAGCAACCCGTTCAAGAATATGCGTCACATAGGCTGGTTCGTTACGTCGTGAAGCTGGCTTCGGCGTCATATCGCGTGGCAGCAGGTATGGGGCATCCGTCTCCAGCAATAGTCTGTCTGCCGGAATCATCGGCAGCAGCTCACGCAGTTCCAGACCACGACGCTCATCGCATACCCAGCCGGTAATACCAATCGATAACCCACGATCGAGACACGCCTGCGCCTCATCCCGCGTTCCGGTAAAGCAGTGCAGCACGGCGCCTGGTAAATGATCGAGCCACGGCTCCAGCAGGGTGAGAAAACGGTCATGCGCATCGCGGCAGTGCAGGAACACCGGCATTCCGAGTTCAGAGGCCATCGCCAGCTGTGCGGTAAACGCCGCTTCCTGTTCGGCCGGGGTAGAGAAGTTACGATTAAAATCGAGGCCACACTCGCCCACCGCCACTACTTCCGGCTTATTAACCAGCGTATAGATAGCCTCAGCCACTTCCGACGACCAGCTACTGGCATCATGTGGATGCACACCGGCGGTAGACCAGCAGCAATCAAAGCGTTCAGCCAGTTGCTGCGCCGCTTCGCTTTCATGAAGGTTGGTGCCGGTTAACAGCATGCCGTGTACCCCGGCGGCGCGAGCGCGTGCCACCACATCATCGCGATCGCGAGCAAACTGCGAACTGGTCAGATTGACCCCAATGTCAAACATCATCACTCCCATATGACAACCGCCCTGACGGGCGGTTGGTGATTATTCTTCAGTTTGTTCTTCTTCCGCGTCTTCATCACGCGTGAGTCGCTTCCCAGCGTAGAAGCGAGAGAAGAAGACCCCCACCTCAAACAAACAGTACATCGGAATCGCCAGCAGCGTTTGCGAGAACACATCCGGCGGGGTCAGCAACATGCCAACGACGAATGCGCCTACCAGCACGTACGGACGCTTTTTACGCAGGTCGTCCGGCGTGGTCACGCCCACCCAGCAGAGCAGCACGATTGCCACCGGCACTTCAAACGACACGCCGAATGCAATGAACAGCGACATGACGAAGTCGAGGTAGCTCTTAATATCGGTCGAGACCAGCACCCCTTCCGGCGCAGTATGCGTCAGGAAGCCAAATGCCAGCGGGAACACCACAAAGTAGGCAAACGCCATGCCGATATAGAACAGCAGCGTACTGGAGACCAGCAGCGGTACCACCAGACGGCGCTCATGCTTGTACAGCGCAGGCGCAACGAACGCCCATACCTGGTAGAGAATGACCGGTGCAGAGAGGATCAGCGAGACCATAAAGGTCAGCTTAATCGGCGTGAAGAACGGCGATGCCACGTCGGTGGCAATCATCGTCGCACCGGCGGGCATCTGCTTAATCAGCGGGGCGGAGACCATCTGATAGATGTCATTGGCGAAGTAGACCAACGCCAGGAAAATCACGATGACCGCAATGATGCAGTTGAGCAGGCGCTTACGCAGCTCAATCAAATGAGCGATCAGCGGTTGAGTATCTTCTACGCTCATATTTACGGTTTATCACTCGATGCGGGGGATGAATCAGAAACAGCGGCCGCAGGGGCTTTTTCTTTCTCTGCTGGCTTTACTGCCTCGGCGTCAGGCGCAGGCGCCTCAGTGGACGACGCTTTAGGCTCGTCGACGTGTGGCTCAGCCACTTCAGGCTGCGCAACGTCCTTCTCCTTCACCACCGGATTATGGATGGTATTGGCCTCGTCGCTCGCCTTTTCCGGATCGTGCGCCGTGTAAGAACGCTTCATCGACTCTGCCGCTTCACGCAGCTCGTCCATGGAAGCTTTCAGTTCTGGCGTCAGGTTATCCAGACTCGCTTTCTCCACTTTTTTCAGGCTGTCCTGAAATTCCTGGAGTTTAAGCTCCTGCGTCAGCTCGTTTTGTACGGTTGTCGCCAGAGAGCGCAGCGCGCGTATCCAACCAACAACCGTCTTCACTGCTACCGGCAAGCGTTTTGGCCCCAGTACAACGAGGCCAATAATAAACACCAGCAGCAGTTCACTGAAACCAATATCAAACACGAATTACACCTGCTCGTTGTCGTGGCGTTTCGCTTCGTCTTTCTTTGCACTTTCCTGCTTATCAGTGATTGATTTTGCAGTGAAATCTGCATCCTGGTCCGCTTTGGTTTTGGTGTCGTCTTCATCACTCATGGCTTTCTTGAAGCCTTTGATAGACGAACCTAAGTCGGATCCCAGTGAGCTCAGCTTTTTAGTCCCGAAAAGCAGAACCACGATAACGACGATAATCAGCAACTGCCAAATACTAATACCACCCATACATGTTCCTCTGATAGATGATGAAATAATCAGCGCGCATTATACGTTATGCAGCGCCCTCTTAGCGACGCATAATTCAGCGCGTCTTCCGCCACCCGACGAGCCATACCACCAACCCTCCGGCCATAAGCCATGCGGGTGTCAGGCCCCATTCCGGGCGATTCACTAACAATACTGTACCGCTCAGGAGTAAAACCGCGCCTATACCAAAGAGATAACGCGATTGCCCCTGACGGGTGTGATGCGTCGTCAGATTCTGCGAGAGTTTCTCAAGGCTCGCCTGAACCTGTTTACTCTGGCGAAGACTGTCATACACCAGCTCCGGCAGTTCCGGCATCTTTTCAATCCAGAACGGCGCTTTGTCCTTCAGAGCACGAACCAGCGCCGGAATACCGACCTGATCTTTCAGCCATGACTCAAGGAAAGGCTTCGCCGTCTTCCATAAATCTAACTGAGGATAGAGCTGACGTCCTACCCCTTCTACGTAAAGTAATGTCTTTTGTAGCAACACCAGCTGCGGCTGGACTTCCATATTGAAGCGTCGGGCGGTGTTAAACAGGTTCAGCAGCACGTGGCCGAAAGAGATCTCTGCCAGCGGCTTTTCAAAAATCGGCTCGCAGACGGTGCGGATAGCAAACTCAAACTCTTCCACGTTGGTGTCCGCTGGAACCCAGCCGGAATCGACGTGCAGCTCGGCAACTTTACGGTAGTCGCGGTTGAAGAAGGCGATAAAGTTTTCCGCCAGATAGCGCTTATCGTCCTTGTTGAGCGAGCCAACGATACCGCAGTCGATGCCAATGTACTGCGGGTCTTCCGGGTGTTCATAGCTGACGAAAATATTCCCAGGGTGCATGTCCGCGTGGAAGAAACTGTCGCGGAATACCTGGGTAAAGAAGACCTGCACGCCGCGTTCGGCCAGCAGCTTCATATTGGTATTCTGCTTTTCCAGCGTCTCTACGTCAGAGACCGGAATACCGTAGATGCGCTCCATCACCAGCATGTCAACGCGGCAGTAGTCTGAATAGACCTCCGGCACGTACAGCATCGGGCTGTTTTCGAAGTTGCGGCGCAGCTGAATGGCGTTCGCCGCTTCGCGCAGCAGGTTCAGTTCGTCGATCAGCGTCTTTTCATAGTCACGCACCACTTCCAGCGGGCGCAGGCGACGACCGTCTGGCAGCAGGCGAGGTACCCAGCGCGCCAGGCGATAGATAAGCTTCATGTCCGCTTTGATAATCGGCAGAATGTCCGGGCGGATAACCTTAATGACCACCTCTTTGCCGTTCTCTTTCAGGCGAGCAGTATGCACCTGGGCAATGGAGGCTGAAGCCAGCGGCTCGATGCTAAAATCATCAAACCAGCTTTCAACGGGAATATCGCCCATCGATTTTTCAATCTGCTGCTTTGCTAGCTTACCGTCAAACGGCGCCACGCGGTCCTGCAGCATAATGAGCTGATCGGCAATTTGCGGGGGGAAAAGGTCACGACGAGTTGAGAGCATCTGCCCAAACTTGATCCATACCGGGCCAAGCTCCTGCAACGCTAAGCGCAGACGTTCACCTAGCGACTTTTCCTTGTGGCGATTCGGCATCCAGAACAGCAGCCGACGCCCAATTCGCAGCGGCAGCGTGATACGCATTTTGGGAATGAGCTCATCAAGCCCGTAACTCAAAAAGGTGCGGATGATAAAATACAGGCGCCGTAATTCTCCTGGCGTCATTTCCCCTCCAGTTTTTCCAACCGTTTCGTCAGCGCGGCAACATCACGCTCAACGGCCGTTGTTTCTTCCGCAAACCAGGCCACTTCCAGCGCGCCCGGCGCTAATCGCCACTCTTCCGTCAGGGATTCCGCCACATAGCGCTGCTGGCGTGCCAGCCCGTGCTGTATGAACTTCGCCCCGCCGCGCAGCGCTTTGCTGATCCCCTCTGCCGCCACATCGCCGGTATAGGGTGCTAGCAGCTCTGCAGGGGAGAACTCCGCCAGGTCCGCCAGCGACACCAGGTTTTGTACCACCTGAAGATCGCCCTGCACTTCCAGGTCGTTATTGCGGATAAGCGCCGTCAGTTGCTGACGGTTGCGTAGTTGAGGCAGCACGCTCGCGCGGGTGATGACGGTGCAATCCGCCTCGTCGTCCCACGCGCCGACCACGTCAACCTGACGCTCGCTAAAGATCAGCACCAGCGGAGAAGAGAACTCTTTCAGCTCAATGCGTAATACTTTTCCGATAAGACGCTGACGGGCAGGTTTCAACGCTTTCTCACGCCATAACAGCGCGTTAATCGCGGTTTCAATACTGCCGGTCACTAAGGGTTTTAAAGGCATATGGCCCCCGCTTATCAGAATTTATAGCCGCGATGCAGCGCGACAATCCCTGCCGTCAGGTTGAAGTACTCAACGTTTTCCAACCCAGCGTTCTGCATCATCTCTTTCAGGGTGTCCTGATCGGGGTGCATACGAATAGATTCTGCCAGATAGCGGTAGCTTTCGGCGTCGTTTGCCACCATTTCGCCAATACGCGGCAGGATGTGGAACGAGTAGGCATCGTAAGCTTTACTCAGCGGGTCGATAACCGGCTTAGAGAACTCCAGCACCAGCAGACGTCCGCCCGGCTTCAGTACGCGATACATCGAGCGCAACGCTTTGTCTTTGTCGGTGACGTTACGCAGGCCAAAGGAGATGGTGATACAGTCGAAGGTGTTATCCGGGAACGGCAGCGCTTCAGCGTTTGCCTGCACGTATTCCACGTTACCCACCACGCCGATGTTGCGCAGCTTTTCACGGCCCATTTTGAGCATCGAGTCGTTAATATCTGCCAGCACCACGCGACCGGTTTCACCGACCATACGCGAGAATTTTGCCGTCAGGTCACCGGTGCCGCCCGCCAGATCGAGGACCGTCTGTCCACGGCGCACGCCGCTGCAATCAATGGTAAAACGCTTCCAGAGACGATGGATACCGAATGACATCAGGTCATTCATCACATCGTATTTTGCGGCGACAGAATGGAAGACATGCGCCACCATGTTTTCTTTCTGTGATTTGGCGATTGTTTGAAAGCCAAAGTGCGTCGTTTCTTGTGAATCCTCAACCATCTCTATGCCTGCTTATCAAGAAAATGTTCATGGAGTGTAACAGATTGGACGCAATTGCCCTACGATTCCACCCCGTTACCAAACCCGTGCGGCGAGCGTTTTAGCGACGTTCAGCGGCTAACGGATTGTCATCATTCGTGTCTGTGTCGTCACGCAGACGAAAATCATCGTCCTGCGCCGTCGCCTGTTCAACCAGTTCCGGATTAATCTCGCGTTTCACCTCCACCCCAAGGTGGCGGAACGCCTCGGCCTGCGTCAGCAGGTTACCGCGCCCGGTGGTGAGCTTTTTCATCGCCTGTCGGTAGTTTTCCTGCGCTTTATCGAGGCTTTGACCGATAGCCGACATGTCATCCACGAAGAGGCGCATTTTGTCATATAAGCGGCTCGCGCGTTCAGCAATATGCTGCGCATTTCGGCTCTGATGCTCATAGCGCCATAGGTTGGCGATGGTCCGCAGCGCCACCAGCAGCGTGGTTGGGCTGACCAGCATAATATTGTTTTTCAGCGCTTCGCTAATCAGTTCGGGCTGTCTGTCCAGCGCCAGCAGAAAGGCAGGTTCAACGGGGATAAACATCAGGACGTAGTCCAGCGATCGCAGCCCCGGCAACTGCTGATAATCTTTACGGCCCAGCATGCGGATATGGTTACGCACTGCCGCAATATGCTCCTGCAGCGCGGTTTCGCGGGTATAGTCATCTTCAGCGTTAAAGTAACGCTCGTAGGCCACCAGCGTCATTTTGGCATCCACCACCACGTCCTTGCGGTGCGGCAAGCGCACGATAACGTCCGGCTGCATACGGGAGTTCGCGTCCGTATTGATGCTAACCTGGGTTTCGTATTCATGCCCTTCACGCAGGCCAGAAGCCTCTAATACGCGCGTGAGCACCACTTCACCCCAGTTCCCCTGGGTTTTATTGTCACCTTTGAGCGCACGGGTCAGATTGACCGCTTCCTGTGCCATCTGGGCGTTGAGCTGCTGGAGGTTACGAATTTCATGCGCCAGCGTGTGACGCTCGCGTGCCTCCTGCCCGAAACTCTCCTGCACCTGACGACGAAAGCCATCAAGTTGCTCGCGAAGCGGCGTCAGCAGGCCGTGCAGGCTTTGGCGGTTTTGTTCTTCCACCCGGCGATTGCTCTGTTCGAAGATGCGGTTGGCCAGGTTTTCGAACTGCTCGCTCAGGCGCTGCTCGCTGTTGAGCATCAGGCGATACTTTTCATCGCCGTGCTGACGAGTGGTCTCCAGCAGCGTGGTGACTTCCCGCAGGTCGACCTCCAGCGAGGCGTTTATTTCCCGCAGGTTACGCAACTCGTTATTGAGCAGCTCGCACTCTTCCCGCCAGTGGGCGTTCTGGGCAATCTGCTGTTTTGCCGCACTCAGCTCACCGTACACGTCGCGCTCTTCAGCCAGCTGTTCAGCCCGCTGCTGCGCCACGCGATAGCTCGCCGCCAGCCAGCCAATCACGATGCCCGCCAGCGCGACCAGCGCATAAATCACCACGGCAATATCCACAACGCCCCCTGCATAAACCGGTTATCTGCACAAAATAGAATTGTGCTGTATAAACGTCCAGTTTTAAAGCAGTTTCCTGCGAGCCTCCACGCAAAAAGAAAAAGGCCGAACAAGTCGGCCTTTTACAGAGCGGGTGAGCGAACTACAGCAGGCGGCGTGCTGCTTCCACCACGATTTTCACCGCGTGGCTTTCCGTCTGCTTCATCGTCTCAGCGTTCGGGATTTCCTGCTGGGTACGGTTAACGATAACGCCTGCTACCATCCCCGCACGCAGACCCTGGCTTGAGCACATGGTCAGCAGCGTCGCGGATTCCATCTCGTAGTTCATCACGCCCATTGACTGCCACTCTTCCATGGAGCCTTTGAAGTTTCTCACTACGCGGCCAGAGAAGGTGTCATAGCGTTCCTGACCCGGATAGAAGGTATCAGAGGACGCCGTCACGCCGATGTGTGTGGTCGCACCTACGGCTTTCGCCGCTTCAACCAGCGCAGTCGTACACGCGAAGTCAGCGACTGCCGGGTATTCCATCGGCGCAAAGTGCAGGCTCGCCCCATCCAGACGGACGGATGCGGTGGTCACCAGAACGTCACCGACATTGATATGCGGCTGAATGGCGCCGGTGGTGCCTACGCGCAGGAAGGTGCGGATACCCAACTGGGCCAGTTCTTCCACGGCGATAGAGGTGGATGGACCACCGATACCGGTAGAGCAAACGATCACTGACTTGCCATCAAGTTCGGCACGCCAGGAGGTAAATTCACGGTGAGATGCCAGTTTTACCGGCTTTTCCATCAGCGCGGCGATCTTTTCCACACGTTCCGGGTCACCTGGGACGATAGCGAGTGTAGCCCCTTGAAGGTCGCTTTTGGTGAGGCCGAGATGAAAAACATCAGACTTGGACATAAAGAACTCCTCTGTGGTTCAGTTTTGTCAGAAGAAGCAAAAATGTACTTTATAGAAGACCACAACATCTTTTCGTGACCACAATCACTAAGAATTAAAAATATTACATTAAATTCCACGCAATTAGTGATTCACATCACATTAACAAGTTATTGTTACTCCCTGCTGACCAAAAATACGCCGCATTCAGGCAATGTGATTTGGCTATGAGTTCATTAAAAGGGTACGGAGAATGCCATGACAACCAACAGACAACCTGGATTTGCCCCTGCGGCTTCACCTCACGCCTCAACCACTGTTCATACGCCCGAGGAGGCTATCTCAGCGGGAGAAACCTCTATCCCTTCACAGGGTGATACGCTGCCAGCGTACTACGCTCGCCCTAAGCATAGCGATGCGCCGCTGCCGGTAATCATCGTAGTGCAGGAGATTTTTGGTGTCCACGAACACATCCGCGATATTTGTCGTCGTCTGGCGTTAGAGGGCTATCTGGCGGTCGCACCAGAGCTCTACTTCCGTCAGGGCGATCCGAACGATTATGACGATGTCCCCTCGCTGTTTAGCGGCCTGGTGTCCAAAGTCCCCGACGCTCAGGTGCTAGCCGACCTCGATCACGTCGCCAACTGGGCGGCTCGTAACGGCGGCGACGCCAGCCGCTTATTGATGACAGGCTTTTGCTGGGGCGGCCGTATTACGTGGCTGTACGCCGCGCATAACCCGCAGCTCAAAGCCGCCGTTGCCTGGTATGGCCGTCTGGTGGGTGACAAGACGCTGAAGATGCCGAAAAATCCGGTCGACATCGCGGTCGATCTTAGCGCCCCGGTGCTGGGACTGTACGGTGGCCAGGATACGGGGATTCCGCTGGAGTCGGTTGACACCATGCGCCACGCGCTGCGAGCGGCCAATGCGAATACCGAGATCGTGGTTTACCCGGAAGCCGGGCATGCGTTCAACGCCGATTACCGCCCGAGCTATCATGAAGAGTCAGCGAAAGATGGCTGGCAGCGTATGCTGGCGTGGTTTGCGCAGTACGGCGGGAAAAAAGGCTAATTCCCTTAGTAAAGAAAAACGGAGGCATTAGCCTCCGTTTGATTTTTTAAGCCTGACGCAGGTTCTGCGCCGCTTTGACCATGTTCGCCAACGCCGCGCGGGTTTCTGGCCAGCCACGTGTTTTCAGACCGCAATCCGGGTTAACCCACAGGCGCTCTGCCGGAATGCGCTGCTCGGCTTTCTTCAGCAGGGCTTCAATCCACTCCACGCTTGGTACGTTCGGCGAGTGAATGTCATAGACGCCCGGCCCGATCTCATTCGGGTAGTCGAACTCTTCGAATGACTCCAGCAGCTCCATATCGGAACGGGAGGTTTCGATAGTGATCACATCCGCATCCAGTGCCGCAATGGAATCCATGATGTCGTTGAACTCGCAGTAACACATGTGGGTGTGGATTTGGGTATCATCCTGCGCCACCGCGGCGTTAATACGGAAGGCTTCCACGCCCCACTCCAGGTAGGCGGCCCAATCGCTGCGGCGCAGCGGCAGACCTTCACGCAGTGCCGGTTCATCGATCTGGATGATGCCAATACCGGCGGCTTCCAGATCCGCCACTTCATCACGCAGCGCCAGCGCAATCTGCTTAGCGATGGTTTCACGGGTCACATCTTCACGCGGGAAGGACCAGCAAAGAATCGTCACCGGACCGGTCAGCATCCCTTTCACCGGTTTGTCGGTCAGAGACTGGGCATACTTCGCCCATTCCACGGTGATCGCTTCCGGGCGGCTCACGTCGCCAATGACGACCGGCGGTTTCACGCAGCGAGAACCGTAGCTCTGCACCCAGCCGTTCTGGGTAAAGACGAAGCCGTCGAGATGCTCACCAAAATATTCCACCATGTCATTACGCTCGGCTTCACCGTGCACCAGCACATCGAGCCCCAGACGCTCCTGTTCGACGATCGCCTGCTTAATGTGTTCGGCAATGCCGGTGCGGTAGTTATTCGCGTCCAGATTCCCCTTTTTGAAATCCAGACGCAGGCCGCGAATCTCGGTGGTTTGCGGGAAAGAGCCGATCGTTGTGGTCGGCCAGGCCGGAAGATTAAAGCGCGCGCGCTGCGCTTCAGCGCGTACCGGGTAAGCGCTAGGACGCTGGCTGTCTTTGGCGGTAACCGCCGCCAGACGCTGTTCCACGGCCGCATTGTGCACGCGGGTTGAATGGCGACGAGCCTGAATTGGCGCGCTCCATTCGACCAGAGTCGCCGTGTTGCCGGTGTTCAGCGCATCACGAAGCAGCGCCAGCTCACCGCATTTTTGCAGGGCGAAGGCGAACCAGCTCTTCACTTCCGCGTCCAGGCGGGTTTCAACGCTCAGGTCGATAGGGCTATGCAGCAGGGAACAAGAAGAAGCGACCCAAAGTTCACGTTTACCGACCAGCGCTTTAATCTGCGCATATTTTTCAGTAAGGTCGGCGCGCCAGACATTGCGGCCGTTAATCAGGCCAGCGGAGAGCAGCCAGTCAGCTGGCAGGCGCTGATGCAGGGTTTCAACGTCATCTTTACCGTGCACCAGATCAACGTGCAGCCCCTGAACCGACAGCGCGGCGATAGTGTCCAGATTTGGCGTCACGCCCTCGAAATAGGTCGTAAGCAGCAGCTTCACCTGCCCCTGCAGCGCATCATAGGCCGGCTTAAATGCGTTCAGCCATTCCTGCGGCAGTTCCAGCACCAGCACAGGTTCATCAATCTGCACCCACTCAATGCCGCGCTTCGCCAGTTCAGCCAGCACCTGCTGATACACTGGCAGGATGTCGTTTAGCAGGGTCAGGCGATCAAACTGCTCACCCTTCACTTTGCCCAACCACAGATAGGTAACCGGCCCCAGCAGGACTGGTTTCACGTTGTGACCAAGCGCCAGCGCTTCGTCGACTTCATCCAGCAGTTGGGTCCAGGTCAGCTTGAACTGCTGACCTTTGGTGAACTCAGGCACCATGTAGTGATAGTTGGTGTTAAACCATTTGGTCATTTCTGCCGCCGCCGCAGGTTCACCGGTCGGTGCGCGGCCACGGCCAATACGGAATAGGGTGTCGATATCGACGGAACCGTCTTTGTTCTGGTGGCGAGCCGGGACGTTACCTAACAGCAGACTGGTGGTCAGTACGTGATCGTACCAGGCGAAGTCACCCACCGGTAACAGGTCGATACCCGCTTGCTTCTGCTGATCCCAATGACGGGCGCGCAGTTCGCGGCCAACGGCCAACAGGTCTTCACGGGAGGCGTTACCCGCCCAATAGCTCTCTTGCGCTTTTTTCAGCTCGCGACGCAGGCCAACGCGAGGGAAACCGAGGGTGTGGTTTTGAATAGTCATCATATGCCTCTCATGGATTTTTTAGTATTTAGCCGTCCAGATGTTTACACATCCATAATCGACAGGTACTGTATATTCCTCAAGCGCAAATTGTTCATGCCGAAGTGAAGGACTTTCATGATCGAAATTAAACATCTGAAAACGCTCCAGGCGTTGCGGAACAGTGGTTCTCTGGCGGCCGCCGCGGCGACGCTGCACCAGACCCAATCCGCCCTGTCTCACCAGTTCAGCGATCTGGAACAGCGCCTTGGCTTCCGGCTATTCGTACGTAAAAGCCAGCCGCTGCGCTTTACCCCGCAGGGGGAGATTTTGCTGCAGCTGGCAAACCAGGTGCTGCCGCAAATCACTCAGGCGCTGCAGGCCTGTCATGAACCACAGCAGGCCACACTGCGTATCGCTATCGAATGCCATAGCTGTATTCAGTGGCTGACGCCTGCACTAGAGAATTTCCGCAAGCAGTGGCCGCAGGTTGAGATGGACTTTAAATCCGGCGTCACCTTTGACCCGCAGCCTGCACTACAGCAAGGCGAGTTGGATCTGGTGCTTACCTCAGACATCCTGCCGCGCAGCGGCCTGCACTACTCACCGATGTTTGATTTTGAAGTGCGCCTGGTACTGTCACCGGATCACCCGCTGGCGACCAAAGCACGCATCACGCCAGAAGATTTGGCGGCAGAAACGTTGTTGATTTATCCGGTGCAGCGCCAGCGCCTTGATGTCTGGCGTCATTTCCTGCAGCCTGCTGGCGTAAGCCCACAGTTGAAAAGCGTTGATAACACGCTGCTGCTGGTACAGATGGTCGCCGCGCGGATGGGCATTGCCGCTCTGCCGCACTGGGTGGTGGAGAGTTTTGAGCGCCAGGGTCTGATTGTGACCAAAACCCTAGGCGAAGGATTGTGGAGCCGACTGTACGCTGCCGTGCGCGATGGCGAGCAGCGTCAGCCGGTGATGGATGCGTTTATTCGCTCAGCGCGGAATCACGCTTGCGATCATCTGCCGTTCGTGAAGAACGCGGAGCGACCCAATGGCGATGCACCCACAGTGAGGCCAGTATCACCGCAGCCCCTGTAAGGAAGCTCGGCCAGTGGGGCTGTTGATGCCAGATTGCCAGGTTCACCAGCAGCCCTGCGGGCACATGCATATTGTTCATAATGCCTAAGGTGCCCGCATCCACCTGCGTGGCGCCGTAGTTCCACATAAAGTAGCCAATCCCCGAAGCCACCACGCCAAGAAATACCAGAATCCCCCACTGCGGCAGAGTCTGCGGCATTTTCTGCGCGTTACCCAGCAGCATCCAGGCCACCGTCGCGACCAGAAACGCCCCGAGATAGAACCAGGCAAAAGCGTTATGCTGCGGCATTGGCCTTGTCTCCATCAGGCGCTTATAGCCCACCATGCCGATGGCAAAGACGATATTGGAGAGCTGCACCAGAATAAGCCCCGTCCAGAAATGGTTGGTGATATGGTCGTAGCGAATAATCCCTGCGCCAATCACCGCCAGCAGCGCGCTAAACGCGTAGCTCCAGCGCAGGCGGCGTCCGCTCATCAGGTCGTAAATCAGCGTGATGTAGAGCGGCGTGAGGACGGTAAACAGCAGCAGCTCGGAGACGGTCAGGTAGAGATAGGCATGGAAGCTCAGCATATACATGATGCCAAGCTGCATTGCGCCCACCAGCATGTACAGGCCAACGGTTTTCAGACTGTGCCCACGGGTGCGAAGAAACGGCAGGAAGACCAGCGCCGCCAGGCCCACTCGCACCAGCACCGCAAAGTAGCTGTCGACGTGTCCAGCAAGGTACTCGCCGTAAAAGCTAAAGGAGAAAGCCCACAGAATCGTGGTAATAATCAGGAGCGCCACAATGAATGTCTCATAGGAAGATGAGCATTCATTGTAGCGGAGTTATCGGTTGACAACTGACCACCAAATAGCCAGTTGTTGATAATTAACGCAGATACATGTCGCGCAGGAAGTGCGGGACTGCGTCATCGGCGTTCGAGCCGATCACTTCAAGCTCCGGATGCAGATCTTTCAGACGCTGGTGCGCCCCTGCCATGATGCAGCCTTTACCTGCCATCGACAGCATTTCAGCGTCATTCATCCCATCACCAAACGCGATGCAATCTTTCAGGGTATAGCTCATCGCTTTCGCCACCGCTTCCAGCGCATGGCCTTTCGACACGCCGCCCGCCATCACTTCCAGACAGGTGAGCGTGGAGAAGCTAACGTTGACACGATCGCCCCAGCGCGCGTTAATCGCCTGTTCCAAAGGCAGCAGCGTTTCGTGATCGTTGCAGGTGAAGAACACCTTGCTGACCCCTTCCGGCTCCAGCATACCCGGCTCATACAAGGTGTAGTTAAATACCGCTTCCTTGAAGAAGCGCATCTCTTCCGGGCGGTGACGGTTCATAAACCATTCGTCTTCACGGTATACGTTGGTGACGATATCCGGGTTGTCATTCACGATGCCGAAGAGATCGGCGGCGATATCACGATCGAGGTTATGGGCGAAAACCTGTTTCCCATCGGCATCGTGCACGCGCGCGCCGTTGGAGGTGATCATGTAGGATTTGATCCCCAGATTATCGCGAATCTGGCCTACGTCGATGTAATGACGACCGGTCGCAAAGACGAAGTTCAAGCCGCGCTCGGTGAGCAGCTTCAGCGTCTCTTTCGCGTACGGCGTTAAGTGGTGGTCGGGGGAGAGTAAGGTGCCATCTAAGTCAGACGCAACAACCTGGTACATATTCGAATTTAACCTCTAAACAGTGCGCCGCTGGCGCCGAATTAACAATGTCGACGGAAAAAATCGACGATGGCAGTGAGTGCGACTGAGCGCATAGCGTCCTTTTCAAAAAGGATCTCATGATAGGCGCCCTGTATGACAAGCGGCTTACCGCCATCACAAGGGTGGCCCGCTTCGGCGCGGATTTCGCAATAACGATCGTGCATGCGATTATCAACGACGCGCTCCTCCTCTGCCTGAATCAGCAGAACGGGGAACGTCTCTTTTGCGGCACCGGCGAGGATTTGCTCCCCTGCTAGAATACCCTCTCTGACCCAGTGATACGTGGGGCCTCCCACGCGTAGCCGGGGCTCATCGGCATAAAAACGGACGTTACGCCGATAGCGTTCGCGACTATGGGTCAATACATTAATGCCAAACGGCAGCGCGTGCCATCGGCCTGTTCCCATTGCATACCCTTCCCGAAGACGCTGATGGCCCTCAGCCCAGTCGAGAAGTGGCCTTACTACCCATTCCGGCAGGCGCATAATAATCCCGAACATCGGCGCGCAAAGCGCGATGGCATCACAGCCTTGCGGGTTACGCTGCAAAAACTGCGTCGCGATAGCCCCGCCCATAGAATGCGCGAGGATAAACCGCCGCCGCCAGTGCCCCGGCAACACCTGCTGCTGCCAGAAGGCCGCAAGATCGTCGACATAGTCGCTGAATTTCGCCACGTGACCGCGATGGGTATCGGACAACATGCGCCCGGAACGCCCCTGACCGCGATGGTCGATAATCAACACATCAAAGCCGCTATGGAACAGGTCGTACGCCAGCTCGGCATACTTCACGTAGCTCTCAATTCTCCCAGGGCAGACCACGATCACGCTGTCGTGCGCCGGTGAACTGAACCGAACGAACCTTACCGGAATGCCGTCAACGCCGATAAACTCCGCTTCCTTCCGACCTCGCCAGAAATCCATCAGCGGGCCGGTTGTAAAGGCAGCAAACGCGTTTTCTCTTGTATTCCAATCCTTTTGCTGTTGAAACATCGGGCTTCCACCCCTGCTAACCGCTGAAAATCATTTTTTTGTGACGCCTGACACAACGCCAGGACAATAGCGTATTGTGGCATAAAAACAGACAATCAGGGAGTTTCTCATGACCTTCGAATGGTGGTTCGCCTACCTGCTCACATCCATAATTCTTAGCCTTTCGCCGGGCTCAGGGGCGATCAATACCATGACCACCTCCATTAACCACGGCTATCGCGGCGCCGCGGCATCAATTGCCGGGCTGCAAACCGGCCTGGCGATTCACATCGTGCTGGTTGGCGTAGGTCTCGGAACGCTCTTCTCGCGATCCTTGCTGGCCTTTGAGGTGCTGAAGTGGGCGGGGGCGGCGTACCTTATCTGGCTTGGCATTCAGCAGTGGCGTGCCGCAGGCTCCATTGACCTGAAAACGTTGGCGAAAACGCAAAGTCGCGGCAAGCTGTTCCAGCGCGCGGTGTTCGTTAACCTGACCAACCCGAAGAGCATCGTATTCCTCGCGGCGCTATTCCCGCAGTTTATCGTGCCGCATCAGCCACAGGTTATGCAGTATCTGGTTCTTGGGATAACGACTATCGTCGTCGATATCATCGTGATGATTGGCTACGCTACGTTGGCGCAGCGGATCTCGGCGTGGATTAAAGGGCCGAAGCAGATGAAGGCGTTGAATAAAGTGTTCGGCTCGCTGTTTATGCTGGTAGGAGCGCTGCTGGCGTCGGCGCGCCATGCCTGAATGCGGCACGCAAATTTTTGTCGTGGGAGCCGCTAACTGACAAAATCGCGCGAGCGGCGACGCATCCCGGAAAGAAGCCTGGAATAACCGCTACACCACAAAAAGCCTGAGTGCCAGAATGCCACCAGACTTTTCATTCACGGATGATAAACGATGGCGGAGACAGCCACGCCGCATGACGCGGTGTTTAAAACCTTTCTCTCCTGCGCCGATACGGCGCGGGATTTTATTAGCCTCCACCTGCCCACTCAGCTTCTCCAACTCTGCAAACTGGAGACGCTACGGCTGGAATCGGGGAGTTTTATTGAAGACTGTCAACGCCCCTACTACAGTGATGTCATCTATTCGCTGCAGACCACCACTGGGCGCGGCTATATCCACGTCCTTATCGAACACCAGAGCACGCCGGATAAACATATGGCCTTCAGGCTACTGCGTTACGCCGTTGCCGCCATGCAGCGCCATCTCGAAGCAGGCTATAAAACCTTGCCGTTGGTGATCCCCATCCTGTTTTATCACGGCAAGCGCAGTCCTTATCCTTGGTCGCTAAGCTGGCTGGATGCGTTCAGCGATCCCATAGCCGCTCGCCAGCTCTACACCTCGCCCTTCCCGCTGGTGGATATCACGGTTATCCCCGATGACGAGATCATGCAACACCGCAGCATGGCGGCGCTGACTCTGGTGCAGAAACATATCCGGCAGCGGGATATCGCGTTGCTACAAGACAAGCTAGCCAGTTTGTTCATTCTGGGACACATGAGCGGACAACAAATAACCGTGCTGGTAAACTATTTGATACAAGCAGGACAAACCCAGGATGTTCAAAAACTATTATATGGACTGGCACAGCGCGTGCCGCAGCATGGAGAAAAGTTTATGACCATGGCAGAACAACTACGTAAAGAAGGGATTCAGGAAGGTAAACTTGCCGCAACACAGGATATTGCTAAAGCCATGCTGGAAAGGGGCATCGATAGCAACATTATCACTGAGATCACCGGGCTTTCTCACGATGAACTCCAGCAACTCCACCACTAAACGCCGCATAGCCCACTCGATAACGCTATCGAGTGGGCCGATCACTTAGCGCGAAATAATCAGGTGAATGCCGAAACCCGCGAACAGCGTGCCCGCTACGCCGTCAATCCACTTCGCTGCGCGCTGGTAGCCGCGACGCATCGCGGGTAGCGCAAACAGGCTCGCCACCACGGTAAACCAGGCCAGCGTTTCGAGGATAATCAGCAGGAAGATCCCCCAGCGTTCACCCGCGCCAACGTTATCGCCGACGAACAACGAGAACACTGAACCAAAGTAGATAATCGCTTTCGGGTTGGCGAGGTTAGTCAGCAGGCCCTTCATAAAGCTGCGCCCGCCCTGAGCCAGTTCAACCTGCGGCTCTTCGGCTGAATCGGCTTTCTCTTTCTTCAGCGCTCCACGCAGCATCTGGTAGCCCATCCAGCACAGGTACAGACCACCGCCGACCATAATAATGGTGTGCAGCCAGGCCATTTTTTCGATAATCAGGTGCAGACCGAGCAGCGCAACGCCAGCCCAGACCATCACGCCACAGGTGATCCCCAGCACGCCCATCATCGCTTCTTTGCGCGAGCGGCTCACGGCAGTCTGGGAGACAAAAAAGAAGTCCGGGCCCGGGCTCATTAAGGCAATGATGTGCACCAGCGCGACGGTCAGAAACAGCGTAATCATGATAGACCTACCAAACGAGGCGATAAATTCGCGGAAAATAGTACAGTGAGTAACTATCCTGACACTTTTTCCGCAAACTGACTACTCCTCATCATCTCCGTCGACGTGAGCGCGAATCAGCGCCAGGAATTCACGACCAAAGCGTTCGAGTTTGCGCGTGCCCACGCCGTTGACGCTGAGCATATCGCTTGGGGAGATAGGCATCTGTTCTGCCATTTCAATCAGCGTCGCGTCGTTAAAGACGACGTAAGGCGGGATATTTTCTTCATCGGCAATGGCTTTACGCAGCTTACGTAGCTTCGCAAACAGCTGCTTGTCGTAGTTACCCACCGCCGCTTTCTGCATCACGCGCGGCTTCAGCGCCACAATACGCGGCACCGCAAGCTGCAGCGGCACTTCGCCGCGCAGCACCGGACGGGAAGCGTCGGTAAGCTGGAGCGCCGAGTGTTGGGCAATGTTCTGGGTGACAAAGCCCAGGTGGATCAACTGACGAATGACGCTGACCCAGTGTTCATGACTTTTGTCGCGGCCCATGCCGTAAACCTTGAGCTTATCGTGGCCGAACTCGCGAATACGCTGACTGTTGGCACCGCGAATGACCTCGACGACGTAGCCCATCCCAAAGCGCTGATTAACCCGGCCAATGGTAGAGAGCGCAATCTGCGCGTCCTGCACGCCATCGTACTGCTTCGGTGGGTCGAGGCAGATATCGCAGTTGCCGCACGGCTCCTGACGGCCCTCGCCAAAGTAATTGAGCAGCACAAGGCGACGACAGGTCTGCGCTTCGGCAAACGCCCCCATCGCGTTGAGCTTATGCCGCTCGATATCCAGCAGCATGCCCTCTGGCTTGTCTTCCAGGCAGCGACGCAGCCACGCCATATCGGCCGGGTCGTAAAACAGCATCGCTTCCGCCGGTAGACCATCGCGCCCGGCGCGGCCAGTTTCCTGATAGTAGGATTCAATATTGCGAGGGATGTCGAAGTGCACCACGAAACGGACGTTGGGCTTGTTGATACCCATCCCGAAGGCCACGGTGGCCACCACGATTTGCAGGTCGTCGCGCTGGAATTTTTCCTGCACGTCGGCGCGCACGGTGTTTTCCAGCCCGGCATGATACGCCGCCGCGCTGATGCCGCGGCTTTGCAGGCGAGCCGCGGTGTCTTCTACTTTCGCGCGGCTATTGCAGTAAATAATGCCGGATTTTCCCCGCTGCTCCTGCACGTAGCGCATCAGCTGATCGAGCGGTTTAAACTTCTCCATCAGCATGTAGCGGATATTCGGGCGGTCGAAGCTGCTGATTTGAATCAGCGGGTCGTTCAGCCCCAGCAGGCGCACAATGTCGCTACGGGTAGTGTCATCGGCGGTAGCGGTAAGCGCCATAAACGGCAGCGCGGGGAAGCGCTGACGCAGCTGGCCAAGGGCCGCGTATTCCGGGCGGAAATCATGCCCCCACTGCGAGATACAGTGCGCCTCATCCACCGCCAGCATCGCCGGATTCCAGTGCGCCAGATGCTCAAGGAAGTTGTCCAGCATCAGGCGTTCCGGGGCGATATAGAGCAGGCGAATCTGCCCGGTACGGCAGCCAGCCATCACCTCTTGCTGCTGTTCACGGGTTTGGGTGGAGTTGATACAAGCCGCCGCCACGCCGTTCGCCAGCAGCTGATCGACCTGGTCCTTCATCAGCGAGATCAGCGGTGAAACCACCACCGTCAGGCCGTTAAGCACCAGCGCAGGAATTTGATAACACAGCGACTTACCGCCGCCGGTAGGCATCACGACCAGGCAGTCGCGCCCTTCCAGCACGGTGTCGATAATGGTTTCCTGGCCAGGGCGGAACTGCTGGTAGCCAAAGGTCTCTTGCAAAACCTGCTTAGCCAGCGATTCCTGATTTAAAACTTCCGCCTGTGCCACATTGACCCCATTACCGTTAAATAAAAACAGGCGCTATTTTCAGCGCCTGCGTGCCAAACTGCAACGTTTTAGACGAATTCCTTCGGCCATGCTCGCAACAAACCGCAGGAATTGCTCTTAAAACAGGTCGTTAAGCATGACCCCGACCCCAACGCGAGTCTGGTTAAAGTTATAGTCGATAAGCGATTCGCCATATCCGCTGTATACCTGAGTATAGAGGCGAACGTGCTTAGTGACCGGATAGCTCACACCCAGTTCCGCGCCGCCGTAGCCGGTATTCCAGTTGTATTGCCCCTGCGCACTGAGCACCGCGTCACCCAGTTGGTAGCCGATTTTCAGCCGGTAATAGCCCATATATTTGGTGATATCCGGGTTATCGTCGGTATCGCCAATCACATACCAGGGCTTCACCTCAACCAACCAGTTGCCGTTTTGCGCCATCAGACGTGTATAAAGACGGTTCCAACTGCGGGAGGTGGGGTCAGAGCGACCGTTGGAATCATGGTTATAGCCCATCTCAATATCGCGAAGCGTCCAACCCGCGAAGCGATAATCGGTAGCAAAACCAAGGAAAAGCTGCGGCTCATAGTTGGTCTCGCGGAACGGCGAAGACTCATCGCTGTTGGAGAGCTGCCACCAGGAACGCTGGGTGTACGAGGCGGCAAGTACCGAGTTATCCCCCAAAATGCCGCGCCACAGCGGGAAGGCCAGGCTAAGCTGGAATTTCACCTCATCTTTGCGCGCATTCTCGGCCCAGTCGTAGGAACGAATCGCCTCTTTATTGAGGTCGCTGGTCCAGGTGTAAAGCAGGTAGTTGCTTTCATAGGGGTAGAGCGTGAACGGGTTATCATGCTCCTGTAGAAGGTTGGCGATAATACTGCCGCGTACTGCCGGTGCATCGTGCACCTCTTTAATTGTCGCTTCTTGCGCCAACGCCGCGACAGGCAGCAGCAGCGCCAGTAACCCACTGAGTGAGATCCGCATCAGTCAACTTCCCCTGAGATATATATAAATAATGGATAACAAATTGACACGTATTCTACCTGTTTACGCTGTTCTTGCTCATCAAACCTTTCTGAAAGTAGAAATCAACATTCAATCGGCATAAAATCAACATTTTATTAACAATGAAATGTAAGGTCACTATGTCTGCAGAACTCACCGCGGAAGCCGCACTCAAGCTGGTTGGCGAAATCTTTGTCTACCATATGCCGTTCAACCGGGCCCTGAATCTGGAGCTGGATGTCTACGAAAAGGCGTTCGCACAGCTGAGTTTTAACAACCAGCCGATGATGGTGGGCAACTGGGCGCAAAGCATTCTGCACGGTGGAGTGATCGCCTCAGCGCTGGATGTCGCGGCAGGCCTGGTCTGCGTGGGCAGTACGCTGGCACGTCATGACACCATCAATGAAGATGAGCTGCGCCAGCGCTTGTCAAAGATGGGCACCATCGACCTGCGCGTCGACTATCTTCGTCCAGGACGTGGATCGCGTTTTACCGCCACCAGCACGCTGCTGCGCGCAGGCAATAAGGTTGCCGTTGCCCGCGTTGAGCTGCACAACGAAGAGAAAACGCATATCGCCAGCGCCACGGCGACTTATATGGTGGGATAACCGCCAGAATCGCGTAAAATTGCGTTACTTTTTCGAAATGGATGTTTCACATGGATCCCAAACAAACGCGACAGGGCGTGCTTCTGGCCCTTGCCGCCTATTTCATCTGGGGCATCGCTCCAGCCTACTTCAAGCTGATTTACTACGTTCCTGCCGATGAGATCCTGACCCACCGCGTTATCTGGTCGTTTTTCTTTATGGTGGCGCTGATTAGCTTTAGCCGCCAATGGCCGCAGGTTAAAACGCTGCTGAAGACGCCAAAGAAAGTCTTCCTGCTGGCACTATCGGCGGTGCTGATTGGCGGTAACTGGCTGCTGTTTATCTGGTCGGTCAATAACCACCATATGCTGGAGGCAAGCCTCGGCTACTTTATTAACCCACTGGTGAATATTTTGCTGGGGATGATTTTCCTCGGCGAGCGTTTCCGCCGCATGCAATGGGTTGCCGTCGCGCTGGCGATTTGCGGCGTGCTGGTCCAGCTCTGGACCTTCGGTTCACTGCCGATCATTGGCCTGGGGCTGGCGTTCAGCTTCGCCTTCTATGGCCTGGTGCGTAAGAAAATTGCCGTCGATGCCCAGACCGGCATGCTGTTCGAGACGCTCTGGCTGCTGCCGGTAGCGGCGATTTATCTGTTCGGCATCGCCGATAGCGCCACCAGCCATATGGGTCAAAACCCGTGGTCGCTGAACCTGCTGCTGATTGCCGCAGGCGTGGTAACCACTATCCCATTGCTGTGCTTTACCGGGGCGGCGACCCGCCTGCGTCTGTCGACGCTGGGCTTCTTCCAGTACATCGGCCCGACGCTGATGTTCCTGCTGGCGGTGACGTTCTACGGTGAGGTGCCGGGCGCAGATAAGATGGTGACCTTTGCCTTTATCTGGGTGGCGTTGGCGATATTCGTGATGGATGCGGTGTATACGCAAAGACGGGCGCGTCGGAACTAGAGGATTGCCGGATGGCGAAGCGCCATCCGGCACGGCTATTACAGCCAGTTCTTGCGCTTAAAGTACAGGTACGGCGCAAGCCCTGCCAGAATCATAAAGACAATCGCCCCAGGGTAACCAAAGCTCCACTTCAGCTCCGGCATAAACTCAAAGTTCATCCCGTAGCTGGAGGCCACCAGCGTCGGCGGCAGGAAGACCACGGAAACCACCGAGAAGATCTTGATGATGCGGTTCTGCTCGATGTTGATAAAGCCCATCGCCGCCTGCATCAGGAAGTTCACCTTCTGGAACAGCGATTCGTTGTGCGGCAACAGGGATTCGATATCTCGCAGAATCTCCCGTGCCTGCTCCAGCTGGCCTGCCGGCAGACGCGCCTTACGCACGAGGAAGTTCAGCGCGCGCTGGGTATCCATCAGACACAGGCGAACTTTCCAGCCGATATCTTCCAGTTCCGCCAGCGTCGAGAGCGCTTCGTCGTACTCATCGCCCTGATGGCCTTCCATAATGACGCGGCTTAGCTTTTCGAGGTCGCTATAGATGTTTTCGATTTCGTCCGCCAGCTGTTCGATCTTGGTTTCGAACAGGTCGAGCAGCAGCTCGTAGGCGTTACCATCCGCCATCGCCTGGTTACGCGCACGCATGCGGTAGAGGCGAAATGCCGGCAGCTCACGCTCACGCAGGGTGAACAAACGCCCTTCGCGGATGGTGAATGCGACGGTGGAGTTACCTGCGTGATCGTCCGCATCTTCATAAAAGAAGAAGGAGTGAATGTGCAGGCCGTCTTCGTCTTCAAAAAAACGTGCGGATGCTTCGATGTCTTCCAGTTCAGGGCGCGTGGCCAGGTTCTGGCCCAAATCCTTTTGCACACGGTTTCGTTCGTCGTCATCTGGCTCGACTAAATCCACCCAAACCGAGCTGGCAAGATGATCGATCTCATCCGCCTCAAGACGCGTTAAACGATTGTTTTCCAGTTGAAATGCGCTCAGCATGACCGGGACTCCCAATGCAAAAAATTATCGGACAGCCGGTGGGCACACAGAAACTACAGGGGTTTCAGACCATTAAACAGCCTGACTCAATGCGACGGGAAATACGAGTCGCTGACAACCGCTAAGGCTATCAGCATAAGAGGATAGCCTTAGGAGTTGTTCCTGAATGACAGGAAGGTGAGCCAGCATCTACTGGGTGTGTCCAAGGCTTTGTCCTCTTAGCGTAATCGTGCGCGCATGTTACGCCAGCAAAAAAACGCCGTCAACACGCAACGAAACGCTAAGTTAGATTAATTACCTTCTCTTTATTAAGGCTAGCAGAAGGTGACAAAAATGTTATGTTTTTCTGAATGTTATACGTTTTCTAACCTAGCGTAAGCGGCCACCAGCCATTTAATTCCTTGCCCCTGGAAAGCGACCTGCAGTCGGCTATGTTCACCGCTGCCTTCCAGGTTGACGATGGTGCCTTCACCAAACTTCGCATGGCGTACCCGCTGGCCAAGTTTATAGCCGGTATCGTTCTCCGCCATTGGCGTGCCCATCCGCTGATGGCTCACCGGGCGGCTGACCGTCGCGCGCAGACGAACCTCTTCCACACAGGCTTCCGGCAGCTCGCCGATAAAGCGCGACGGGCGATGGTAAACCTCTTTGCCGTACAGGCGGCGGGTTTCGGCGTAGGTCAGCGTCAGTTTTTGCATGGCGCGGGTGACGCCGACGTAGGCCAGACGGCGCTCTTCTTCCAGACGCCCGCCTTCATCCAGCGACATCTGGCTTGGGAACATCCCCTCTTCCATGCCAACGATAAACACCTGCGGGAACTCCAGGCCTTTCGCCGAGTGTAGGGTCATCAACTGCACCGCGTCCTGCCAGGTATCCGCCTGGCCTTCCCCGGCTTCCAGCGCCGCATGGGAGAGAAACGCCTGCAGCGGCATTAAATCTTCATCTTCTTCGTTGTAGCTGAACTGGCGCGTAGCCGTGACCAGTTCGTCTAAGTTCTCAATTCGCGTCTGGCCCTTCTCGCCTTTTTCCTGCTCGTACATCATGCGCAGGCCGGAGTCTTTCACTACGCGGTCGGTCTGAACGTGCAGCGGCATATCGGCCGTTTCCTGCGCCAGCGCGTCAATCAGCTCCATAAAGCGCTGTAAGGCGCTCGCTGCACGACCGGCAAGGGCTTTCTCCTGCAGCAGCTCGCGGCAGGCCTGCCACAGCGTCAACTGGCGGTCACGCGAGGTCTGACGCACCACGTCCAGCGTACGATCGCCGATGCCGCGGGTTGGCGTATTCACCACGCGCTCGAACGCGGCATCATCGTTGCGGTTAGCAATAAGGCGCAGATAGGAGAGTGCGTCTTTGATTTCCTGACGTTCGAAGAATCGCATACCGCCATAGATACGGTACGGCATGCTGGCCTGCAGCAGCGCCTCTTCCAGCACGCGCGATTGGGCGTTGCTGCGATAGAGGATGGCACATTGCGTCAGCGCGCCGCCGTTGTCCTGCCAGGTTTTAATGCGGTTCACCACGAAGCGCGCTTCATCGAGTTCGTTAAACGCGCAGTAGAGTGAAATCGGTTCGCCGTCGGCGCCATCGGTCCACAGCTTTTTGCCCAGACGCCCGTTGTTGTTTTCAATCAGGGCGTTCGCGGCGCTGAGGATATTGCTGGTTGAACGGTAGTTCTGCTCCAGACGAATGGTTTCTGCACCGGGGAAATCGTTGAGGAAGCGCTGGATGTTCTCCACCTGCGCCCCGCGCCAGCCGTAGATCGACTGGTCGTCATCGCCCACGATCATCACCTTGCCGGTGTCACCCGCCAGCAGGCGGATCCAGGCGTACTGAATGTTGTTGGTATCCTGGAATTCGTCCACCAGGATATTGGTAAAACGTTCGCGATAGTGCTGCAGGATATGCGGTTTGTTGAGCCACAGCTCATGGGCGCGCAGCAGCAGCTCGGCGAAGTCCACCAGCCCCGCGCGGTCACACGCTTCCTGGTAGGCCTGATAGACCTTCTGCCAGGTCTGCTCAACCGGGTTACCGTAGCTTTGCAGATGGTGAGGGCGCAGCCCTTCATCTTTCTGGCTATTGATAAACCACATTGCCTGGCGCGGCGGCCATTGTTTCTCGTCGAGGTTCATCGCCTTGATCAGGCGCTTCAGCAAGCGCAGCTGGTCTTCGCTATCGAGGATCTGGAAATCCTGCGGCAGATTGGCGTCCAGATGGTGGGCGCGCAGCAGACGGTGCGCCAGCCCGTGGAAGGTCCCGACCCACATGCCGCCCTGAGACGTTCCCATCAACTCAGCAATGCGGTGACGCATCTCCGCCGCCGCTTTGTTGGTAAAGGTGACCGCCATGATGGAGTACGGCGAGCAGTTTTCGACGCTTTGCAGCCAGGCAATGCGGTGCACCAGCACGCGCGTTTTGCCGCTGCCTGCCCCGGCGAGCACCAGCATATTGGTCCGCTCCGCCGCGACGGCTTCGCGCTGTTTATCGTTGAGGCTGTCGAGCAGGTAAGAAACGTCCATTGGCACCGCCGGAAAAAAAAAGAGTCCCAGAAATACACTGGGAATTTATACAGAGATGTTGACGATTATATCAGCGAGGTCAGAGATGCCAACCGGGAAATCTCGACATGCGGCAACAAACGGCTGTCTGCGGTTTGCATCAGGTCGGCATTTTCCGGTTTGATCCAGCAGGCCTGCATACCGCAGCGAATCGCGCCTGCCACGTCGGTGGTCAGGTCATCGCCCACATGCAGAATCTCACCGAGCGGCGCGTTGAGCTTGTCTGCCGCCAGATGGTACATATCGGCAAACGGCTTCGAGCGCCCGTCCGGGCCGGCGCGCAGTACAAACTGGAAGTAGTCGCTCAGGCCGAACAGTTCCGGCTGGGCATTACCGTTGGTGATCGCCACCAGCGGCCATTTTTGGCCCAGTTTCGCCAGCGTATCATGGGTTTCCTGCGGTACGTCAATCCGGCTACGCCACTGGGCGAAATTCGCCATCGCTGCATCGGCACCGGCTTTGGCTTCCTGAACCGTCAGCCCAAGCTGACGCATACCGGACTCCAGCGCGCGCCAGCGCCACTCGGTGACGTCGTGGTAGATTTCTGGCTCCGTCTTTAACAGTTCGTCGCGCCACTGCTGCAGCGTACGGGCATCGAAGTTCGCCAGCGCCGGATGGTAGCCGCGCACAAAGGCCAGCGACTCCTGCATCGTCCGGTCAATCACCGGGCGGTTATCATAAAGGGTGTCATCAAGGTCAAACGTCAGCGCAGCGATAGCGCCCAACGGCCGATAAAAACGCATTATTTCTCCCGTTTGGCGCGCGGATGCGCCGCATCGTACACCGAGGCAAGGTGTTGAAAATCAAGGTGGGTATAGATTTGGGTGGTGGACAAGTTGGCGTGGCCCAGCAGCTCCTGCACGCCGCGCAGGTCACCGCTCGACTCGAGCATATGGGTAGCAAACGAGTGGCGCAGCTTGTGAGGGTTCACGTGGCTATTCAGCCCCTGCTTGATACCCCATTCGGCAAAGCGCTTTTGCACATTACGCGCCGAAATCCGTTTACCGAGCTTCGAGAGAAACAGCGCATCCTCGTCGCTGCCGAACAGCCCGCGCAGGTCGAGCCAGTGCTCAATCCACGCCACAGCGTTACGTCCAATCGGCAGGCGTCGCTCTTTGCTGCCTTTCCCCATCACCCACACTTCGCCGGTATCGAGATCCAGATGTTTAATATCCAGATTCACCAGTTCAGAAAGACGTAAACCCGCGCCGTACATCACCTCCAGCATGGCGCGATCGCGCACCGCCAGCGGGTCATTGAGATCGATATCCAGCAGACGGTTAACGTCATCAACGTCGATATTTTTTGGCAGATGGCGCGGCGCTTTCGGCGCGGCGATACCTTTTGCCGGGTTAGCCGGCAGCTCGCCCTGACCCACCATCCAGTCAAAGAAGCTGCGCAGCGCCGACAGACGTAGCGCCAGACTGGCGGCACCCAGCCCTTTGCGGCGGCTGCGGGTCGCCACGCTGCGCACCATCGCAGCATCACATTGTTGCCAATTCTGCAGGCCCATCCCTTCGACCAGTTCAATAATGGCATCAAGCTGACGCTGATAGTTGAGGAGCGTTATGGGGCTAAGCTGGCGTTCTACGCCCAGATAGCGCAGAAAGCGGGTAACGGCTAGCCCTAGCCCGGTGCCGGTCATACGCGCTCTATCCAGCGTTCCAGTAAGCCCGGCAGCATCAGGGCGATTTCCTGCAGCAGCTGTGTGCCCTGCCCCGGCTGATAGTGGTGCGGGTCGCGGCTGCTAAAGAGGATCACGCCTAAATCGCCGTCGCTGCCCATCATCGACATCGCCACCGATCCTACGGCTTTCGCCTCAGGAAGTACCAGCAACAGTTCAGGGCCGTTAAGGGGGCCAAGATAGTGGTTGGCCTGACCTAAGCGCTGAATGCGCAGCGGCTCAAAGGCCTGACGGGAAAGCACCAGATCGGTATGCCTGGAAGGTGCACCGAGACGCCAGCGGTCAGAGAACAGCCGCAGCGATGCGCCCGCCAGCCCCAACTCACGCGCCCAGCGATGGAAGCGCAGCAGGAGGTCGTCCAGACTTTCTGCGCAGGCCAGCCGGTTTTGCAGATGCAGCAGGCGGTAAAACAGGCTTTCGTTCGCCGTTGCCTGTTCCATCAGTTGGCTCATGTTCTCTTCCAGCATGGCAATGTAGTTGCGCGAACGCGCCATGTGCCACTCCACCAGAGAGACCATGCCCCGCACCGGGTGCGGGACGCGCATTTGCTCAACCACTGCGGCATTACGAATAAAGAATTCAGGATGTTGCAACAGATAATCCACGACCGCGCCATCATTCAGCGTGGTGAGAGCGTCCTGCTGTTCTTCCCCGACGTGTTTCATAAGTGAATAAATCCGTCATAGACATGTGCCGCCGGGCCAGTCATAAACAACGGTTGGCCCGGGCCTTTCCAGGCGATATCAAGTCGCCCGCCCGGCAGTTCCACTCGCACCTCTTCCGCCAGCAAACCCTGCTGGATGCCGACGGCAACCGCTGCACATGCACCGCTGCCGCAGGCCTGAGTTTCACCCGCTCCGCGTTCGTAAACGCGCAGACGGATGTGGTCCCGCTTCACTACCTGCATAAAACCAATGTTAGCGCGTTCTGGAAAACGTTCATGACTTTCCATCACCGGGCCAAGCGTTTCTACCGCGGCGGTGTCGACATCATCGACCTGAATCACGCAGTGTGGGTTCCCCATGGAGACCACGCCGCACAATACTGTCTGCTCAGACGCGCGCATGATATAGGTCTTTTCCGCTTTGTTAGCGCGGAATGGCACCTGAGACGGTTCGAAGTTCGGCTCGCCCATATTCACGCGAACCAGCTCGTCGTCGGTCACGCTTAAGACCATGCGGCCATTGGCGGTGCTCACGCGGATATCGCGCTTGTTGGTCAGCCCTTTCAGGCGCACAAAGCGGGCGAAACAGCGAGCACCGTTACCGCACTGGGAAACTTCGCTGCCGTCGGCATTGAAAATGCGGTAGTGAAAATCCAGATCGGGGTCGTAAGGCGGTTCCACGACCAGCAGTTGATCGAAACCCACGCCAAGATGCCTGTCCGCCAGTCGGCGGATAAGCTCGGGCGAGAAAAAGACATTCTGCGTTACCGCGTCGACGACCATGAAATCGTTGCCGAGGCCATGCATTTTAGAGAACTGCATCATCTACTCCAGTTGCGCGGAACAGAACGGTAATATTAGTAATTAACCTGCGTCGGGCCGCCGTTATCACCACGGTCGTTACGATCCGGAGAACTGCTCTGAATCGGAGGAGTGACGGGTTGCGTCGGCGGAGCTGCCGTTTTATCAGCCGGAGGAAAATAGAGCGGGCCCTTCAGGCCGCAGCCTGCAAGGCTAGATAATGCAAGTAACACTGCCAGCGGTCGAAAAATCTTATTCATTCTTAAGATGCCTGTAGTTCAATGCTTTCTATTTTCTATCATCGCAGGAGAAGGCGCAAAAGCAAGCGTTAAGCACCTGACTGCAACGTGATTTGTTTCACGCTATACTGCCGCCATCACTAAATAACGGGAAACAACAATGAACGACAGTGAATTTCATCGCCTCGCCGATACCCTGTGGCTGACCATCGAAGAGCGTCTGGACGACTGGGACGGCGACAGCGATATCGACTGCGAGATCAACGGCGGCGTGCTGACCATCAGTTTTGAAAACGGTAGCAAAATTATTATTAACCGTCAGGAGCCATTGCACCAGGTGTGGTTGGCGACCAAACAGGGCGGCTACCATTTTGACCTGAAGGGTGATGAGTGGATTTGCGACCGCAGCGGCGAAACCTTCTGGGATCTACTTGAGCAGGCGGCGACGCAGCAGGCGGGTGAAGAGGTTAGCTTCCGCTAAGCGCTTTGCACAATCCCGGAGTCGGCGTAAACGCCTCGTCCGGGCTACAGATCATAACGGTAGCCCGGCCGAGCGCAGCGACGCCGGGGTTTTAAGAGAAATACTGCTGCAACAACGGCGCGTTGTTATTGTCCTGATTGGACGGCGGCGGCACGATGGCCTGGCTGCGGAACGGGATCACCTGAGCACGCCCATCAACCTTCACAATCTGGTAGAACTGCGGCAGGTTGAAGTTGATAAAGCTTGAGCCGTAGGTGAAGCGATCGTGCGACGATGAGTAGAAGCGGCTGACGTCACGCACTAGCTCTTCTTTACTGCCTTCGCAGTGGTGATACACCTCTGCGCGGTTACTCTCGTCGAGAATATAGATATTAAAGCCCTGATCTTCGCCCGACTCTTCGAAGAAGAACTGGATAATCCCTTCGCTAGCAAAACCATCGACCACCTGCGGTAGCTCAACATGGTTAGTCTCAACCTGAACGGAAAGCCCGTGCAGCTTGTTATGCGAAATGGCGCCGTAGAACTCAATGGCGTTTTCCAGTTTCTGCACCGACACGTTCAGACGCTCAAAGAACAGGCCCCAGGTCTGCCCGGAGACGCGCAGCGCTTTAAAGCGCCCGGTTTCCTGACGGGTGCTGGAAAGGCGCAGTTCGATGCACTCGGACACCAGTTGCTGTACGCGAGTACGGATTAAACCACGCAGGTGTTGGCTATAACAGAACACTTCAACGCTGTCCGGCGGCGCGGCATCCTGGTGCATTTTACCGAGGATGGTTTTCAGCGCTTCGATCATCGCCTGCTCGCCGTTGAAGTGCAGCGTACGTACTTCGTTCCACGAGTTGCGGTACAACAGGTCGACGCTGCCGACCAGGCATTTCTGATCTTCGCCGAAGCTGAAGGTATCAAGCTTGCGGAAATCGAAATGCACCACCTGATTGCGGAAAGCCGCCGTCGGGTCATATTCGAGGTTAACAATAATCGCCAGATGGCGAATTTCGCACGGACTGTAGAGCGCTTTCGGCGTTGGCGCAGGCAGACGCAGCGGGAAGTGGTGCGACACGTCAGCAACCATCTCCTGTAGTTTTGCCAGATCGACAATGCCGTTGCCCTTGATAAACAGGCGCGTACGTGAGGTCAGCAGGCCGTTAAACCAGGCCCAGGCCACCAGCTTATTCAGATAGCGGTTATATTCCAGCGGCTGATGGCTGACGATGGATTCCATGTTCGGCGCGCGGTTGTAGAGATACCATCCCGTACGGTTGGCGCGTCCCGGCGGAACATAGATAAAGGTCAGATTCGGTTCGGACAGGTCCGGGGAGATCTGCGGGTTCACCAGCGTCACTTTACCCGGCAGCGCTTCAAACGCGGCGTACAGCTTACGCGTCAGCACGCCGATATCCTGCGGGCTGGCGGAAACGCTCAGGTTGTTACGACGCGCGAAGCGAATCAGGTTACGGTAACTCTGCATCATCGCGTCGAGCAGTTCGTTGTGCGCTTCACGCACCTGATCGATTTTCCAGTTGGCGCGGTTATCGAGCATCGCCAGACGCTCTTCGCTCCAGCCCCACTCTTTCACCAGTTGGCCGACCACTTCACGACGCCAGCCAACGCAGGCGCGTTCACGGCTGAGCTTTTCGCACACCTTCAGATAGAAGCAGCGGCGCACGAGGTCGAGGCGAGTTTCATCTTCAATCGCCTTCAGGTACTCGGTCACGCGCTCCAGCATCATGCAGTAGGCATCGAGACCGAAGGAGACGATCTCGCCGTCGTGCAGGCGCTGTTTAATGTCTTTCGCCAGCAGGTGCGTATTCGGGTATTCCCAGGAATAGGCTTCCAACAGCAGGGTTTTCAGCACCGCTTTATACGGTGAGTCGATGCTCTTATAGAGCTGCCACAGGCTGGCACCGAAGTACTCTTCGGCGGAGAGCGAGCTCAATCCACCGAGGTCGAGCCATTCGTTCGGCGTCAGGACACCCTGGGCGTAAAGGGTCATCACGTAGTCGTCGTAATGATCTTCTTCTTCGCATGGCACCATATTCCACAGAATACGTTTGCCCGCCAGGCGGACCGCCGTGCGGTAAAATTCGTCGAGCAGTAAAATGTGCTGCGTTGAACCACAGTCTTCGCCGCCGAGGCTGCCGCTTTCATTATGACGGAAGCGGTTTTCGTCGATCAGGAAGAAGCTGACTTCAACGCCCAGCGATGCCGCCCAGCTTTCCAGCAGGCTGCATTTACGCTGTAACAATTGACGTTCATCATTATCGAGCCACGACTGGTGGCAGACCCAGATATCCAGGTCGGAAGAGCAGCTTTGACCTACCGATGAGGTACTCCCCATCGAGTAGACGCCGGTAATCGGCAGTTCACCTTTTGCAGAGGTCTGCGGCGGCATACCGCGATGCAGCTCGAGCTCGTCAAGATAGTGGCGTTGGGTTTCATCAGGCGTGTAGAGGCAAATGCCCTTGGGAACGTTACCGTCGAGGTAACCCGGCATCAGCGGATGATGATAATGTAATAATGTCGGCAGTAGACTGTAAACCTGCTGGAAAGCAGGCCCCATGGCTGCAAGCGCGCGATCGACACGCAGTTGGTTGATGGCATCCAGTCTCTGTTTCAGCGTCTCAATATAGAGGTACAAGACATATCGCCTGATGTTCAAAACCTCGACGTATCCTGTCAGAGCGGTACGGAGGCTTTAATATTTCAACAAGAAGAACCGTTACCGTTTTGTGTCCGCCGTTGTGATTATCGAATTTCGGACAAAAAATGGTTTAAAACGTGATCAATTTAACACCTTGCCGGTTGACCGTAAAGAATGTTGCACTACAACAAGTGTAGCATTGAATGCTGCTGTAAACCCCGGCATACGATCAAGACAGTGCCAGTAATGAACGGTAAACACAACCCCGTTTATGCTTACCTTTACTGACTCTCAAGGCACGCTTCGTGCATACCCCTTAATTCCCAGCAAGAATTTTTACGAAGACCGTGAAAACTAACATCATTAGGGCAACAATGTTAGGATGGTCAATGGACGATAACGACGGTAACAAGCATGTTAGACAAAGTTTTGAGAATTGCCACACGCCAAAGTCCGCTCGCTCTCTGGCAAGCGCACTATGTACAAGAACGCCTGATGGCCTGCCATCCAGGGCTTACGGTGACGCTCGTGCCGATGGTCACGCGAGGGGACATCATCCTCGATACGCCGCTGGCCAAAGTGGGCGGTAAAGGGCTTTTCGTCAAAGAGCTTGAGCTTGCGTTGCTTGAAAATCGTGCGGATATCGCCGTCCACTCGATGAAAGATGTCCCGGTAGAATTCCCGGAAGGGCTTGGACTGGTGACCATCTGCGAACGTGACGACCCGCGCGATGCCTTCGTCTCTAATCATTATGCCTGCATGGACGATCTCCCGGCAGGTAGCATCGTCGGCACCTCCAGCCTGCGCCGCCAGTGCCAGTTGGCCAAACGCCGTCCAGATCTGGTGATCCGCTCGCTGCGCGGCAACGTCGGCACGCGTCTGAGCAAGCTCGACAACGGTGACTACGATGCCATTATTCTGGCGGTCGCGGGGCTAAAACGCCTTGAGCTGAATGACCGTATTCGCCAGCCAATGTCGCCGGAAGAGTCGCTCCCGGCGGTCGGCCAGGGTGCCGTCGGTATTGAGTGCCGTCTGGACGATGAACAGACCCGCGCCCTGCTCGCACCATTAAACCACGACGACACCGCCATTCGCGTTCGCGCCGAGCGCGCCATGAACACGCGCCTGGAGGGTGGCTGCCAGGTGCCTATCGGCAGCTACGCTGAGCTGAACGACGGCGAACTGTGGCTGCGCGCGCTGGTTGGCGCGCCGGACGGCAGTGAGATGGTGTGCGGTGAACGCCGCGGCAAGCCGGAAGATGCCGAGCGCATGGGCATTGAGCTTGCCGATGAACTGCTGGACAACGGCGCGCGGGCAATCCTTGCCGCCGTTTACGACGGAGATGCCGCCGTATGACCATTCTGGTTACCCGCCCCTCCCCGCAAGGTGAAGAGTTAGTCAGCCGTTTGCGCGCGCTGGGGCGAGTAGCCTGGAATTTCCCGCTGATAGAATTTACGCCCGGACGCGAGCTGAACGCACTGGCACCGGCGCTTGGCGCACTGCGCGAAGGCGATTTAGCGTTTGTTCTGTCGCAACACGCGGTCAGCTTCGCCCACGCGCAGCTTCAGCAGCAGCGCGTTAGCTGGCCCACTTCTCCCCGTTATTTTGCGATTGGCCGTACCACGGCGCTGGCGCTGCATCAGGCGAGCGGCCTCGATGTTCGCTATCCATTAGATCGGGAAATCAGCGAAGTGTTGCTACAATTACCTGAATTGCAAACTATTGCGGGAAAGAAGGCGCTGATTCTGCGCGGCAACGGCGGGCGTGAACTGCTGGCCGAAACGCTGAGCGCCCGCGGTGCCGATGTCACCCTGTGCGAATGCTATCAGCGCAGCGCTATCCACTATGACGGCGCCGAAGAGGCCATGCGCTGGCAGTCGCGAGAGGTCAGCACCCTCGTGGTGACCAGCGGCGAAATGCTGCAACAACTCTGGACGCTGATTCCCCTCTGGTACCGGGAGCGCTGGCTGCTCACCTGTCGGCTACTGGTGGTGAGTGAGCGTATTGCAAAACTGGCCCAGGAGTTGGGCTGGCAGGATATTCAGGTTGCCGATGGCGCAGACAACGATGCGCTGCTGCGCGCACTACAATAACTCTCAAAATTGGAAGCCATAATGACGGAACAAAAAGAAAACTCCGCCGTGGTTGAAGAGTCCGAAGATGCGGTGAAAACCTCACCGCAGCCCGACGCTCGTAAGCCGGAAAATGCTGAGAAGAAAAATAACGGCGGGAAAACCAGTCTGGCGCTCAGCGCCGTTGCTATCGCCATTGCGCTAGCGGCAGGCATTGGCCTGTACGGCTGGGGCAAACAGCAGGCCGTCAATCAGACCCAGACCAGCGACACCCTCGCCAATCAGCTTATCGCCCTGCAAAAAACGCAGGACGCACAAAAAGAGGCGCTGGAAACCACGCTTAAACAGCAGGCCGACCAACTGCAGGAAGCCAAAACCCAGCGGGCGGAAATGGCTAAACAGCTGGATGAAATGCAGCAAAAAGTAGCAGCTATTTCAGGTACCGACTCGAAAACCTGGCTGTTGGCCCAATCTGACTTCCTTGTGAAGCTGGCTGGACGCAAGCTGTGGAGCGATCAGGACGTCACCACCGCTGCCGCGCTGCTGAAAAGCGCCGACGCGAGCCTGGCGGATATGAACGACCCAAGCTTAATCGCCGCGCGTCGCGCCATTACCGAAGATATTGCCAGCCTCTCCGCCGTCTCTCAGGTGGACTACGACGGCATCATCCTCAAGGTTAATCAGCTCGCCAATCAGGTGGATAACCTGCGTCTGGCAGACAACAACACCGACGATTCGCCGATGGATAACGATGACAGCGAGCTGTCGGCCTCGCTCGGCGAATGGCGTGTGAATCTGCAGAAAAGCTGGCAGAACTTTATGGATAGCTTTATTACCATTCGTCGTCGCGATGAAACTGCCGTTCCGCTGCTGGCGCCAAACCAGGATATCTACCTGCGGGAGAATATCCGCGCCCAACTGCTTGCCGCCTCTCAGGCGATTCCACGCCATCAGGATGAAACCTTCAAGCAGGCGCTGGATAACGTTTCAACCTGGGTACGCGCTTACTACGACACCGACGACGCCGCCACAAAAACGTTCCTCGATGAGATAGACAAGCTCAGCCAGCAGAGCATTTCCATGGACATCCCGGAAACGCTGCAAAGCCAGCCGATTCTGGAAAAGCTGATGCAAACCCGCGTGCGTAACCTGATGGCGCAGCCTGCCGTCACGTCCGCAGAGCCTGTCGCGGTGGCCCCCGTGCAGCCAGCGCCAGCACCTGCCCCAGCACAAGGAGAGTAACCGATGCTAAAAGTTCTCTTACTCTTTGCACTGCTGATTGCCGGCGTGGTGGTCGGCCCGATGATTGCGGGCCATCAAGGCTATGTGCTTATCCAGACCGACAACTACAACATTGAAACCAGCGTCACCGGCTTAGTCATTATCATGATCCTGATAATGGTGGTGCTGTTCGCCCTGGAGTGGATTCTGCGCCGGATCTTCCGCACCAGCGCCCACACGCGCGGCTGGTTCGTTGGACGCAAGCGTCGCCGTGCGCGTAAGCAGACAGAGCAGGCGCTGCTGAAGCTGGCGGAAGGCGACTATCAGCAGGTTGAGAAGCTGATGTCGAAAAATGCCGATCACGCCGAGCAACCGGTGGTGAACTACCTGCTGGCGGCCGAAGCGGCGCAGCAGCGTGGTGACGAAGCGCGCGCCAATCAGCACCTTCAGCGCGCCGCTGAAAACGCGGGCAACGACCTGATTCCGGTCGAAATCACCCGCGTTCGCCTGCAGTTGGCCCGCCACGAGAATCACGCGGCACGCCACGGTATTGATAAGCTGCTGGAAGTGGCGCCGCGCCACCCGGAAGTGCTGCGTCTGGCAGAGCAGGCCTATATTCAGACCGGAGCCTGGAGCTCGCTGCTGGATATCATCCCCTCCATGGCAAAAGCCCACGTCGGCGACGACGCGCACCGTGCTGCACTGGAACAGCAGGCGTGGATTGGTCTGATGGATCAGGCTCGTGCCGATCAGGGCAGCGAGGGGCTGCGTAACTGGTGGAAAAACCAGAGCCGCAAAACCCGCCATCAGGTCGCCCTGCAGGTCGCCATGGCCGATCACCTGATTGAATGTGACGATCATGACACCGCGCAGCAGATCATTATCGATGGGCTGAAGCGTCAGTATGACGATCGTCTGGTGATGCTGATCCCGCGCCTGCACACCAATAACCCAGAGCAGATGGAAAAACTGCTCCGCCAGCAGATCAAAACGGTAGGCGATCGCCCGCTGTTGTGGAGTACGCTGGGTCAGTCGCTGATGAAGCACGGCGAGTGGCAGGAAGCGAGCCTGGCGTTCCGCGCCGCGCTGAAGCAGCGTCCGGACGCGTTTGACTACGCGTGGCTTGCCGATACGCTTGATCGTCTGAAGCAGCCGGAAGAAGCAGCGGCAATGCGCCGAGATGGTTTGATGCTGACGCTGCAGAATAACCCGCCCGCGTAAGGTGGAGCATTTGTTAAGGGGCCGAATGGCCCCTTTTTTTTGGCTGCTGTGCGGCGCTGCGCTTGGCCGGGCTACTACTGGGCATAAAAAAACGCCCGCTCCTTTTGGGAGCAGGCGTTAAACAGGTTTAATTCGACAACATAATGGGTGCTTCACTCAACGTAATGTCCATGGTGTCTGATGAGGCAAAAGCGACATCTGTCAGTGGACGATAAGCACCGTAAACGGCTCTGCGTCATTCCCGAGTTTATGAGGCCAAAGGCGAGCATAAGAGGTGGAATGAGCATCTACGCGGCGCATTATGTCACAGTCGGTTACTGATAACATCCCCTTTGTTTCACAACGGGATTAATCTGTAGCGGTGGGTAAAACAAAAGCGCAATGAGGGAGAACGAAGAAAGTAGAGGACAGATAGAAAACAAAAAACCCCGCCGAAGCGGGGTTCAAAATTGGTCGGCGAGAGAGGATTCGAAC
>NZ_JAPKIB010000017.1:47801-97258 GCF_036759925.1 Kluyvera sp. CHPC 1.2972
GCCTCCGACCCACTGGTCCCAAACCAGTTGCGCTACCAAGCTGCGCTACTCGCCGAAATACTGCTTTTTGAATTATCGTTCAATTCGGTTTTTATTCTTGACGTTAAGTCTTGAATAAAAAACCCTGCGCTGCAGGGTCTAAAATTGGTCGGCGAGAGAGGATTCGAACCTCCGACCCACTGGTCCCAAACCAGTTGCGCTACCAAGCTGCGCTACTCGCCGATGTACTGCTTTTTGAATTATAAATTCAATTCATTATAAAGTCGTGGTGCGAGGGGGGGGACTCGAACCCCCACATCCTAAGGACACTAACACCTGAAGCTAGCGCGTCTACCAATTCCGCCACCTTCGCAATTTCACAACTCTATCAAATAATGGGGTGGCTAATGGGATTCGAACCCACGACAACTGGAATCACAATCCAGGGCTCTACCAACTGAGCTATAGCCACCACTGCAAATCTTACGCGGTCTTTTAGAACCACCGCAGCTCCAGCACCGGGTAAATGGTGCGCCCGACAGGATTCGAACCTGAGACCTCTGCCTCCGGAGGGCAGCGCTCTATCCAGCTGAGCTACGGGCGCTTAGCGCCGTTGCGGGGTCGGATAATACGGACTTCCTCCCCCGCTGTCTAGTGCCTTTTAAAAGAAAATTATCGTTTGCTCATGCTTTGCGCGTTTTGTCGCTTATTTCTGCAAATCTTGCACTTCCGCGCCTTGGCTCATGCCAAAAACCTTATAAACCAGCGTCACAAGGGCCAGGAAGATCACGCCAACAAACAGCGACATCCGGGTGTCATCGTTGAATCCCATACCGATCAGCACGCAAATCAGGAACGCCATGGTCAGATAGTTGGCCCACGGGAACATAATCGAACGGAACGGGTGGCTAGCAATCGCTTCTTTATGTGCACGACGGAAGCGCAGCTGGCTAATCAGAATCACAAACCACGGCACCATGCCCGGCAATACGCTCGCACTATAGACATAGACGAACACGCGCTGTGGGTTAGGAATAACGTAGTTCAGGCAGGAGCCAATCAACAGGATAACAATCGATACGCTAACGCCAGCCGCCGGAACGCCGCTTTTGGTCACTTTCGCCATCGCCGAGGGCAGTTGACGGTTTTTCGCCAGCGCGTAGAGCATACGGCCACAGCTGTACATGCCGCTGTTACAGCCGGAGAGCGCCGCCGTCAGCACCACAAAGTTGATAATACCCGCCGCCGCGGTGATCCCGATTTTAGCGAAGGTCAGCACAAACGGGCTGCCGTTGGTACCAATTTCATTCCACGGGAAGATGGTGACGATAACGAAAATCGCCCCCACATAGAAAATCAGGATGCGCCACAACACTTTGCCTACCGCGCTGCGCAGGGTCACCTGCGGGTTTTTCGCTTCACCGGCGGTCATGCCGATAAGCTCAACGCCCTGATAGGATGCCACGACGATGCAGAGCGCCGTCAGGAAGCCCTTCCAGCCGCCGGCAAAGAAACCGCCGTGTTCGGTCAGGTTGCTAAAGCCAATGGAAGTACCACCGTTGCCGAAGCCAAAGAAAATGACGCCGAGGCCGATGACAATCATTACGATAATGGTCGTGACTTTAATCATCGCGAACCAGAACTCGATTTCACCGTACAGGCGCACCGCCGCCAGGTTTGCCAGCGCGACCAGCCCCACGGCAATCAGCGCCGGTATCCATTGCACCATATCCGGGAACCAGAACTGGACGTAAACCCCTATCGCGGTAATCTCCGAGATCCCCACCGCCATCCACATAAACCAGTATGACCAGGCGGTGAGATAGCCGAAGAACGGACTCATATAACGGTGCGCATAGACGGCGAACGAACCGGTTACCGGCTCGAGAAACAGCATTTCGCCCATGGAGCGCATAATGAAGAAGACAAATACCCCGGCCAGAATATAGGCCAGCAGCACCGACGGCCCGGCCCACTTCAGGGTGCTTGCCGCGCCCATAAATAGGCCCACGCCGATGGTGCCCCCAAGGGCAATTAATTCGATATGACGGGCTTCCAGACCGCGCTGGAGCTCCGGTTTATTCTCTGCCATAGATCCTCTTGTGTTTGCATTTGTCCGGTCGATGCCGGTTTTATTTTTTATAGAAAAATAGATGTCTGTCGGATACGGATACCGCCGTAGAAAATACGTAGATATCGTCAGGGCAGGCGAATGGTTTAACAATTTGGCTGAAATGGCAAATAGAAATGAGGAATAAAGTATCGGAGTTGTGAATGCATCACGCATATTCTGCGTGATGCATCACGGGTAACGCGCAGGAAATTCAGAGATTATTGGTGTAGTGCCAGCGTAAATAGCGCAGCAGACGAAGCTGGCGTTTAATTCGGCTTGGTTGGGATAGCAGGCGGTAAAGCCACTCCAGCCCCAGGTTCTGCCACACCTTCGGCGCGCGCTTCACGTGGCCGGTAAAGACATCATAGGTGCCCCCCACGCCCATATAGAGCGCGTCGGGGTAAACCTGCCGACAATCGCGCATCAGGATCTCCTGCTTCGGTGAGCCCATCGCCACGGTAACGATTTTTGCCCCGCTTTCACGGATACGTTCAAACAGCGCCTGTCGCGCTTCCGGCGTAAAGTAGCCATCCTGAGTGCCGACCAGATTCACGTTCCACTGTTTACGCAGCTTCTCCACGGTTTCCGCCATCACCTCTGGTTTGCCGCCAACGAGGAACACCGGCGTGCCCTCTGCCCCGGCGCGCGCCATCAGCGCCTCCCAAAGATCCGCTCCCGCCACACGAGAGACGTTAGCCTCGGGATATTTCTTGCGAACCGAACGCACCACGGAAATACCGTCGGCGTACTTAAACTCCGCCGCGTTAATCAGTTCTCGAACCTCAGCGTTATCTTCCAGCGTCAGCATCTTTTCAGCGTTAATCGCCACCAGCGTGCCCTGCTTCAGATTGCCGTCCGCGTACAAATAGTCCAGCGCATGCTGCATGTTGCGCCAGCCGATAAGCTTCAGCCCGCGCAGGCTGTAAGTCGGCGCGGTTAATGAGTCAGCCATTTTGTCCTTCTCCAACGTGCGAGGGACGTTTTAGCCGCTGATGAATCAGCCCCGCGCTTTCAAACAACCAGTACAGCAGTTTTGCCACCAGCAAACAGACCCCAAAGATAACCATAAAAAAGACGACACGAGAGCCGAAGGAGTCCAGCCCTTCACGCGCCAGCACGATCATATTGAAGATCGCGCCAAAGCAGAAACTATGCAGAATCGCCGATTTATAGCGGTTAGTTTCCCGATTGCCCAGCATATACAGCCAGTCAAACCACTTGATAATCAGCCCCACCACCACCGCACCCAGCGGGACGAACCACATGCCCCCCATCACCACCAGCGAGCCAATAAGCGTCGGCGAGATAGCCAGCCCGGAGTGGTTGTTCAGCACTTCCCAGGTAAAGTAGTTGGCGGTGTTCAGCACAATGCTCGGCCGCGATGGCCACATCCAGCTTGGGATAAAGACGTAGAAGTCGCGCACCATCGGCGCCAACCCCTGGAAATCAATCTTGTCGTAGTTCTGTAGCAACAACGCCAGGTTTTCCCACGGTGAGAAGGTATCACGCGTCAGGTAGAGGAAGGTGTAAAACGCTTCGTCACCGCTAACGTTCATGCCGTAGCGCTTCAGCGCCAGCCAGAACATGCCGACAATCCCCATGACCCCGGCCGCCACCAGCATCCACAGCGAAATCCAGCCGCGAATGATGCCGATAAACAGGAAGATGGCGAAGGCGATAATAATGTTGGCGCGAGTACCGCCGACAATCGCGTAGGTCAGCAGGCCAAAGGCCGTGGTCGCGATCAAAAAGCCAATCCACCGCTTCCAGGTCGGATTGAGGAAATAGACCACCAGCATTGCCGGAATAAAGAAGTAGAAGAAGCGCTTAAGCGCCACGCCTGAGACTTCACTGGAGAAAATCTGGCTGTAGGAGTGCAGCTTAAACAGCAGGAAGCCGTTATGCATAAAGAAGGTGCCGACCGTAAACAGCGCGATCACCATCAGCAAAATCCAGGTGATGTTCGTTTCAACCCGATTCATGGTAAACAACGGCCGCCGCGCAACGTGGGTCTGCGCAGACCGTAGACGCGTTTTGTAGGTCACGTAATAGACCGCATAGAAACAGACCGAGATCAGCAACGTTTGCAGCAGTACGTCCGGCGGCGACACGCCGACACCAAAGCGGAACACCAGCGTGCAGGTCAGCGGGAAGCCGAAGAAGAAGGTCAACAGGAACAACAACGAGAAGAAGACGTTGAAGTTGAAGCGGACGCGGCGGAACTCAAACCAGGTCAGGGTGCCGATAAACAATGTCGACAACAGCCAGACGGCAAGCAGCCCGGTAAACTGCATTTCGCTCATACCGCTTCCCCCGCCGCCAGTTGCAGCGCCCGATGCCACGGCGCCAGATAGTTAGGTTTGAAAAAGGCGATGGCGTTTTTATCCACCAGCGCCAGCTGACGCTGCGCTTCACGCACCACCGGGACGGTCAGCGCATCGTCAGTGAATAACACCGGAATATGCTGCTCGGCCATATCCTGCCAGAACGGGTTCTGCCGGTGGAGTACGCAGGGGATCCCCGCCTGAATCAGCAAACAGAGCGTGCCGATACCCTGCTGGCGCGCAAAAATAAAATAGCCCAAATCACAGCGGCGTAATAGCGCAAGGTAGGCATCAAACTCCAGCTTTTCACGCAGAATCTGCACATTTTCGCTGCTGAATAGCGCCAGCGCGGCTTCGTTCACTTCTGCAATATAGGCCGTGTTGTTCGCCGGGTAGCCCATCGGCACAATGACGTTTACCGTATCGCCAAACTGCTGATGCACTGCCTTCAATGCCGCAATATGCTCATTGCTGCGATCGCCAGAGTTACCTACCAGAATCGTCAGCTTGCCGTCGCGCGGCGCGGTGTCCGCCAGCGCGTTCAGCGATGGGTCCATCCGCGTTGGGAAATAAAGCAGCTCGCCGGTCACCTGCGGGTGACGGGCGGCAAAATAGCTGAGATCGCCACGAGTGGCAAACACGCGGCCCACACGCCCCTGCGCCATGCGACGCAGCGGATAGAACAGGCGGAACTTCAGGCCGCGGGAGACTTCATACAGATCCGCCCCCCAGATATGCCAGCTCGCCTGCGATGGCTTCAGACCGCCGCTGAGCAGCGCCAGCCAGATACCGGTATTAAACTGACCGTGGAAGAAAAAGCGCTGCTGCCGATTGGCCTTCGCTTTTGCCACCACCGCCTTTGCCAGCGCGGATTTATCGTTATAGCGGTCTATCTCCAGCGAAGGAAATGCCTTCACCAGGCTCTCATCACCGCTCACCACCATAAACTGACGGGCGTGTGCGGGCTCTGCGGCCAGCTCATCGGCAAAAAACCGTAGCACCGTCTGGTTATGATGAGGGATATCCGATCCCAGAATATGTATCAGTTCGGTCATTGCCGTTTACGCCAAATTAAAAATACGCCGCTACACAGCGTGAAATAGACAATATAGGTCGCCATATAGGCCTGCGCCGCCCCCAGTGCGCCATGCGCCGGGATGAGCCAGTGGGAGAACGCCGTCAGCAGCGTAAACTGGCTCAGTTCGGCCAGAATATAGAAACGCAGCGAGGCTTTGGCGATCACTAAATAGCCATAAACGTAAGCGCCTACTTTCAGTACATCACCCACCAACTGCCAGGCGAACAGATCGCGCATGGCGACAAATTTCGATGAAAACAGCAGCCAGATAGCAAAATCGCGCAGCAGCCAGACGGTCAGGCTTGCCGCCGCCACCGCCGGCACCACAAACTTCAGGGAGCGGCCAATTTCGCGGCCAATATCCTGCTTGGCGGTTAACCGCGAAAGTGTAGGTAACAGATAGACGCTAAACGAGGCGGTAATAAATTGTAGGTAAGCATCGGAGATACTGCTCACGCCTTGCCAGATCCCCACTTCATCCCAGCTGTAGTGCTCCGCCATCAGGTTTCGCATCATCACGTAGGCCACGGGCATAGTGACGGAGGTAATCACCGCCATCAGGGTAAATTTACCCAGTTGACCCGCCAGTAAACGGTCCCACTGCGGCTTGAGATAGCCCCAGGGAATGACGCCGCGCTTGCTGAGCATCACCGCCGCAGGAATCACGATCAGCGCCGGTACCAGCGCCAACCCCAGCAGCGCGCCCTGATAGCCGCCAAAGTGGTAGCACACATAGTAAGCCACTACGCCAATCAGGCTACCGGCAATCAACGACAGCGCGTTGCCCGCCGCGTCACGGAAGCCTTTCATTAGCGCCAACAGCAGGTTCGCCCAGGCGATGCCCAGCTGTACCAGCGCTACCAGCCGCACTAGCCCCTGATAATGGGTATGGCCAAACAGCCCCTGGCTTATCGGTGCTGCCGCGAGCAAAAAGACCACCGCCAGCAGCGTGGAGAAGCCGAGCACCATTGCAGATGACGTGCCCACCACCTGACGTAGTCGCGCCGGGTCATCGTGATGCTGGGCGACAAGCTTCGTCACCCCGTTAAAGATTCCCGCCCCGGCCAGCACGCCGAGCACGGTGACTAACTGGCGGAAGTTACCCGCCTGACCCACCCCTGAAGGACCAAATGATACCGCCAGCAGCTTAACCACCAGCAGCCCAACGCCAATTTTTACCAGCGTGGACGCGGCGGTCCACACCGAAGCTTTTGCCAGTGACATATCAGGCGAAGTAGCTCAGCAGGGTATTAATGACCGTGCGCTGGTCAACCGGCGACAGGTTGTAGAACAGCGGCAAACGAAGTAAACGCTCACTTTCTTGTGTAGTGAAACGGTCTTCGCCGTGGAACTCACCAAACTTCTCGCCCGCCGGGCAGGAGTGCAGCGGAATGTAGTGGAATACCGCGAGGATTTCCGCCTCTTTCAGCCAGCTAATCAGCGCGCTGCGATCTTCTACGTCGCGCAGTTTGATATAGAACATATGCGCGTTATGGCCGCAGTTTTCCGGGATCACCGGCAGGTCGATACGCCCGGCGTTCGCCAGCGGCAGCAGCGCGTCATAGTAGGTTTGCCACAAGGAGAGACGCTGTTTATTAATACGATCGGCGGCTTCCAACTGCGCCCAAAGATAGGCAGCCTGCAGGTCAGACATCAGGTAGCTGGAGCCGATATCGCGCCAGGTGTATTTATCCACCAGGCCGCGGAAGAACTGGCTGCGGTTGGTGCCTTTCTCACGGATAATCTCCGCGCGTTCCACCAGCGCGCGATCGTTAATCAGCGTCGCGCCGCCTTCACCGCCGGCGGTGTAGTTCTTGGTCTCGTGGAAGCTAAAGCAGCCGATGTGGCCGATGGAGCCCAGCGCGCGGCCCTTGTAGGTCGACATCACACCCTGCGCGGCATCTTCCACCACGAACAGATTGTATTTTTTCGCCAGCGCCATGATGGTGTCCATCTCGCAGGCCACGCCCGCGTAGTGCACCGGCACGATAGCGCGGGTTTTGCCGGTGATGGCCGCTTCAATCAGCGTCTCATCGATATTCATGGTCTCTTTATGCACGTCGACAAACACAATCTTCGCACCGCGCAGCACGAAGGCGTTGGCGGTGGAGACAAAGGTGTAGCTCGGCATAATGACTTCGTCGCCCGGCTGGATATCCAGCAGGATCGCCGCCATTTCCAGCGAGGCGGTACAGGACGGGGTCAGCAGCACTTTGGCGCTGCTGAAGCGCTGTTCCATCCACTGCTGGCAGCGACGGGTAAAGCCGCCGTCACCGCACAGTTTCCCGCTGCCCATCGCAGACTGCATGTAATCAAGTTCAGTACCCACTACCGGTGGGGCGTTAAATGGAATCATGGAGTCACCTGTATAGCCAGTACGCGGTGCTAACCACGTTAGCGCCGCTATGAATATAGCGTTGAAGTGCTGCGGTATTGCCGGCTTGCGTCGCCACCCGTAGCGTCGAAAGACCGCGGGTATGCGCCCAGCACACCGCCGCCTGCATCAGTTCTGCACCCGCACCGCGCCCGGCCAGCAGGCCGATTCTCGCGTCACAGGCGTTTAATTCTCTTAAGGAGACAAAGGCGCGAATCGCCCCGCGTTCATCGCGAAACACCAGGCACTGGTTATCAAAGGTGCCTTTTACCGCGTTTTCAATCCACTGTGCGTAGAAACGACCGCTCGCCTCCGGCGCATACCACGGCGCACGGAAACGGCTTTGGGCAAACGCTTGAGCGGCAAGGCTGCGCAGCGCGGGGATATCATCGTCAGTGGCAACCTGCGCCAGCGTGGTTCCACCGGTGGCTACCGGCAGCGCCAGATCAACTTCGCCCTCAACTAGCCGAAAACCCAGATGCTGGAGCGCATCAAGATTTTCCACCTGATGCGCGGCGATTTTTGCCTGCACCCGCGACCATCCCGCTAATCGTTCAGCGGTCAGCGGCGGCGCGTCGTCGGCCACGCGAACAATGGCACTGTTCACGCCGAAGAATTGGTTTTCCCACTTCAGGGGATCAATATTGGCGCGGACGAGCACGAAGCAGCTCCAGCAGATACTGGCCGTACCCGGTTTTCGACAGCTGCGCCGCGGCACGCTTAACACCGTCGTCGTCAAGCCAGCCGTTGCGCCAGGCAATCTCTTCCAGGCAGGCAATTTTAAAGCCCTGACGTTTTTCCACCGTCTGCACAAACATGCTCGCTTCAATCAGGCTATCGTGCGTACCGGTATCAAGCCAGGCAAAGCCGCGGCCGAGCAGTTCAACGGTCAGCTTGCCGTCGTCCAGGTACATCTGGTTGATGGAGGTGATCTCCAGTTCGCCGCGCTCGGAAGGCTTCACGCGCTTAGCGTACTCCACCACCTTGCTGTCGTAGAAATAGAGGCCGGTCACCGCCCAGTTGGATTTTGGCTGTTTCGGTTTTTCTTCCAGCGACAGCGCGTGGAAGTTATCGTCAAACTCCACCACGCCGAAGCGTTCCGGGTCCATCACCTGATAACCAAATACCGTCGCCCCTTCGGTACGCGCTGCCACATGGCGCAGTTTCGGGCTAAAGCCCTGACCAAAGAAGATGTTGTCACCCAGCACCAGGCATGACGGCTCACCGTTGAGGAAAGCCTCACCAATGATAAACGCCTGCGCCAGCCCGTCCGGGCTTGGCTGCTCGGCATACTGCAGCGAGATACCAAATTCGCTACCGTCGCCCAGTAGGCGCTGGAAGTAGTTTTTATCTTCCGGCGTGGTGATGATTAAAATCTCACGGATACCCGCCAGCATCAGCACCGACAGCGGGTAGTAGATCATCGGCTTGTCGTAAATCGGCAGCAGCTGTTTTGACACGCCGCGGGTGATCGGGTGCAGGCGCGTGCCCGACCCGCCAGCAAGAATAATGCCTTTCATTGCTTTCCTCCTCCGGGGGGATTAACCCTTCAGGCCCAGACGTTCACCCTGATAGCTGCCGTCCTGTACCGGCTTCCACCAGCTTTCGTTGGCGAGGTACCACTGGACCGTTTTACGCATACCGCTTTCGAAGGTCTCTTCTGGGGTCCACCCCAGCTCGCGGGCAATTTTTGCCGCATCGATGGCGTAACGTAAATCATGGCCAGGACGGTCGGCGACAAACGTAATCAGATCATGGTAATGGGCGATGCCCTGCGGTTTTTCCGGCACCAGTTCTTCTAACAGGGCGCAGATAGTCTCGACCACGTCGAGGTTCTTACGTTCATTATGGCCACCGATATTGTAGGTCTCCCCGATGCCGCCTTCGGTGGCGACGAGGTAGAGCGCACGGGCGTGGTCGTCAACGTAGAGCCAGTCGCGGATCTGCTGACCGTTGCCGTACACCGGCAGCGGTTTCCCGGTCAGCGCATTAAGGATGGTCAGCGGAATCAGCTTTTCCGGGAAATGGTACGGGCCGTAGTTATTTGAACAGTTGGTAATAAGCGTCGGTAGACCGTAGGTACGCAGCCAGGCGCGAACCAGATGGTCGCTGCTGGCCTTCGAGGCGGAGTAAGGGCTGCTTGGCGCATACGGGGTGGTTTCGGTGAAGAAATCATCCACCGAATGCAGATCGCCATACACTTCATCGGTTGAAATATGATGGAAGCGGAACGCCGCTTTACCACCGTCATCGAGCGCAGACCACCAGGCGCGAGCGGCCTCCAACAGCGTGTAGGTGCCGACGATATTGGTTTCGATAAACGCCGCCGGGCCGTCGATAGAACGGTCAACGTGACTTTCCGCCGCCAGGTGCATCACCACATCCGGGCGATACTGTTCGAACACGCGAGTCAGTGCGGCGCGATCGCAGATATCCACTCGCTCAAAAGCAAAGCGCGGGTCCTGCGCCACTGGTGCCAGTGAGGCCAGATTACCGGCGTAGGTAAGTTTATCCACGACGACAACGCTGTCAGACGTATGATTGATAATATGGCGCACGACCGCCGAGCCAATAAAACCTGCGCCGCCGGTGACCAGAATTCGTTTCAACGCCAGACCCCTTTGGTATCCACCACGTACTGCTGGGTAATCGCATCGCCGCTGATAGCTTTAAACTGGGTGTGATCGACCAGCATCACCATCACGTCAGCGCTGGCAAGCGCGGTCTCAAGCGACACCAGCGTGCACAAGCCGTCGAGCTTTTTCGGCAGCTGATGAATATTCGGTTCCACCACCAGGGTTTCGCCGCTGTGCCATTGGGCAATCAGCTGGGCAATTTCCATCGCCGGGCTTTCGCGCAGGTCGTCGATGTTTGGCTTAAATGCCAGGCCGAAGCAGGCAATTTTCAGCTCGCTGGCGCGCTTGTCGCTGGCCGCCAGACAGTCGGCGACGTTAGCCTTCACCTTGTCGATAACCCAGAACGGTTTATGGTCGTTCACCTCGCGCGCGGTGCGAATCAGACGCGCCTGCTCCGGGTTTTGCGCCACGATAAACCACGGGTCGACGGCAATACAGTGTCCACCAACGCCAGGGCCTGGCTGGAGGATATTGACGCGCGGGTGGCGGTTCGCGAGGCGAATCAGCTCCCAGACGTTAATCCCCTGATCGGCGCAGATAAGCGACAGCTCGTTGGCAAAGGCGATGTTCACATCGCGGAAGCTGTTTTCCGTCAGTTTGCACATCTCGGCGGTACGGGCATTGGTGACCACGCATTCGCCTTCGAGGAAGATGTTATAGAGTTCACTGGCGCGCGCGGAGCATACCGGCGTCATCCCGCCAATCACGCGGTCGTTCTTAATCAGTTCCACCATCACCTGCCCTGGCAGCACACGCTCCGGGCAATAGGCGATATTGATGTCCGCCTGCTCCCCCACCTGCTGCGGGAAGGTCAGGTCCGGGCGCATCTCAGCCAGCCAACCGGCCATCAGCTCGGTCGCGCCCACCGGGGAGGTGGATTCGAGGATCACCAGCACCCCTTTCTTCAGCACCGGCGCAATAGATCGCGCCGCCGCTTCGACGTAAACCATATCCGGCTCATGGTCGCCCTTGAACGGCGTTGGCACGGCAATCAGGTAGGCATCTGCCGCTTCCGGCGTGGTAGTCGCGCGTAAATAACCGGCGGACACCGCCGTTTTCACCACCCTGTCGAGATCGGGCTCAACAATATGAATCTCGCCACGGTTGATGGTATCGACCGCATGCTGATTAATGTCAACGCCCACCACCTGTTTTTGCCGCGAAGCAAACGCAGCTGCAGTTGGAAGGCCGATATAGCCCAGACCGATCACCGAGAGGGTTGAGAAACTCATAGCGTTACCTGATTATTTTTTAATGCTGACAATATACGTTCACATGCCCGGCCATCCCCATACGGGTTATGGGCCCGGCTCATCCTTTGATATTCTTCTTCGTCGCGCAGCAGGCGCGTGACTTCATCGACGATGCGTTGGCTATCGGTGCCCACCAGGCGAACCGTCCCGGCATCAATGGCCTCTGGGCGTTCGGTGGTTTCGCGCATCACCAGTACCGGTTTGCCCAGCGATGGCGCTTCTTCCTGAATGCCGCCAGAGTCGGTCAGGATAAGCCAGGCATGATTCATCAGCCAGACGAACGGCAGGTACTCCTGCGGCTCAATCAGGATGACGTTATCAATATGCCCCAGAATACGATTGACCGGTTCACTGACGTTTGGGTTCAGATGCACCGGGTAGACAATCTGTACATCCGGGTTGTTCGCGGCAATTTCCGCCAGCGCGTGGCAAATCTTTTCAAAGCCCTGACCAAAGCTCTCCCGACGATGCCCGGTGACCAGGATCATCTTCTTTCCCTCGCACAGGAAAGGGTAACGTTGGGAGAGGTCTGCATTCAGCGCGCGATCGTGCATCACCCGATCGCGAACCCAGAACAACGCATCGATGACCGTATTGCCGGTAACAAAAATTCGCTTAGCCGACAGATTTTCCCGCAGCAGGTTCTGCCGGGAGTTTTCGGTTGGCGCAAAGTGATACATCGCCAGGTGCCCGGTCAGCGTACGGTTGGCCTCTTCCGGCCACGGCGAGTAGAGGTCGCCGGTACGCAGACCCGCTTCAACATGCCCCACGGGAATGCGCTGATAGAAAGCCGCGAGGCTCGCGGCTGCGGTGGTGGTGGTATCGCCATGAACCAGCACGACATCGGGTTTAAACGACTCCAGAACGGGCTTTAACCCCTGCAAAATCCGGCAGGTGATTTCGGTTAAACCCTGTCCTGGGCTCATGATGTTGAGATCATAATCCGGAACGATGGAGAAGAGGCTTAGCACCTGATCAAGCATTTCCCTATGCTGCGCGGTAACGCAGACCTTTGCCTCAAAATGAGGGTCCCTTGCTAACGCGTGAACCAGAGGCGCCATTTTGATCGCCTCCGGACGTGTGCCAAATACAGTCAGTACTTTCACATCGATTCTCTTCTATAGATGAAACAGGCCCATCGCCCTTCATCAATTGATGGGCATTTACTGCGTGCGACGACGCGCCAGTGCTACCCCAGCACCAACCAATGCGCCGACAATGCCCCACATGACCATCAGGAATACACGACGTGGGCTAGTGCGTTTTACCGGTTCCTCTGGTGTGCGCAAATACCGATATGTCTGGAAACTTGGTGCCAGCGTCGGGCCTACGTTGAGGGTCGTTAGCATAGCCCTCCCCTGATCGTAATCAAGGTCAAACGTCGGTCCCACGGCCTGAAGATTTTCCAGGCGTGCCTGCAGCATTGGACGACCGAGCAAAGAGAGCTCTGAGTCCGGTAATTCATCAGCCGGAACATCGGTCTCACTGCGGGTGATATTGTGCTGCAGCGCGATCTTCAGCGCGGCTTCAATGCTATGCAAACGGCGGTTGAAAATCGCCTGAGCAACCTCTTCCTGGCGTTTCACCTGCGCCTTCACCTGAATAGTGCGGGCAGCCCATGCGCCTTTCAGTTCATCATTCAGATGTCCTGCGGCACGCTGGCTGGCAAAGGCCACGTACTGACGTAACAGGTTATTGGCGTCCGGCGCTGTTTCCGCCGTCAGCTTCACGCTGTCACTCACGCTTTTCAGCACATCGCCGGGAATAAATTGAATATCGTCAATCAGATCATCGAGCTGTGCGGCATCGGCGCGGGAATTGCCCACCATCCGCTGCTTGTAGTAATCCGTCTGCAGCCAGAAATCACGGCGGGTGTCCCAGGAGGACAGCTGCATGACGAACTCTTTGTAGACTTCATCCATCACCGAAGGTGGCATCGCGGTAGTCGGGTTGACCTTCACATCCAGATTGCGCAGGAACTGCTGCTGCGAATAGTAGCCACCCAGCATGTTAACCGTCGGCCGGTCGGTGATCGCCGTAGCACTCCACTCCTGCCGGGCAAAAAAAGTATAAATTAGCACCACGGCAGCAAATAGCACCGCAACGCCAATAATCCAGTGTTTTCCTGACCACAACGCGCGAAACAGGCCACGAATATCCAGTTCATTCTCAGCACGAGTCAACTGTGCTTCCGGTAATGGTTGTGTCATTACTACCCCAGTTTTACTTGGTTAATTTTGGATTGTTGTCGCTGTTCCGACGCATTCTGCGCTTCATGCGCTTAATGAAACGCGCTACTTTCCAGGCCCGCTTGATACAGTAGCCGTAGAGACCAAAAGCGAGCAAGAACAGTATCAGCATGACCCATTCAGGTACCACGCGGGTATATTCAGCGGCGACGCCAATGGCCGCCAGCAACGCGGCGGCAGCGGTAATCAGCACCAGCGCCTGACGCGAGGTGAAACCCGCGCGCATAATGAGATGGTGAATATGCTGGCGGTCAGGAGAAAACGGGCTCATCCCTTTTCGTAAACGACGATACATGATGGCAACCATATCCATCAACGGAATCGCCACGATCCACAGCGCCGTAACCGGACTTATCGGATGATGTTTTCCCTGAGTGGTTTCCAGCAGGATCCAGATGACCGTAAAACCAATCAGCGTACTACCGGCATCGCCCATAAAGACTTTATAACGACGACCCAGCACGCCCAGGTTCAGCATGATATAAGGGAGGATGGCGGCAATCATTGCGAAGCACCACATGGCGAGGCTCGTCTGACCGTCAAACCATAGGATCAGGCCAATTGCGCCAAAGCTGACGCTCGACAGCCCCCCGAGCAACCCATCAATACCATCCACCATATTGAAGGCGTTAATCATCGCCCATACGGCAAACAGGGTCAGGAAGAAACCAAAAGGCCCGAGTACCAGTTCCCATGAGCCAAAAATATAGCCCAGGCTTTGCAGATACAAATGACCCGCCGCCATCATGACGATGCCTATGGCCGCCTGAACGGTAGCACGGATTTTAACGCTGATGTCGTAACGATCGTCCAGTGCCCCCACCAGCACCAGTACACCGGCACAGGCAAGGTACAGGGAACCGTGCGGAATATAGTAGTTAGCAATCGCGAAGGTGAGGCAGATCCCAGCATAGACAGAGATGCCCCCCACTAGCGGGATAAGCCCCTGGTGACGTTTACGAAAGTTTGGTTTATCCACCAAACCAATCCATTTTGCCGCTCTACGGGCAAAAAAGAGAAATACGGTGGTGAACAAGAAAATACTGAGTAGGTCAGTACCGACGGTCAGTAAACTCACAATTTATACTCGCTGCGAATATTAATAGCGAAAGTATACCCACGATAGCAATGCATCAGAAGAGGAAGCCTGATGATTATTGGGGAAACTTGCCTGATTTATAACCGATTTTACAAACTAACTATCATTGTAGCCATAAACCCCAAGTATCCGTAAAAAAAATACAATTCCCCATTGGCTAAACTCCTAAAAACAAAAACGCCACACGATTGTGTGGCGTTTGTCGGCAAAAACCTTATTTTACGAGCGTTTCATCATATCGAAGAAATCGTCGTTGGTTTTGGTCATGGCCAGCTTATTAATGAGGAATTCCATCGCGTCGATTTCACCCATTGGATGGATGATTTTGCGCAGGATCCACATTTTCTGCAGCTCTTCAGGCGTGGTGAGCAGCTCTTCTTTACGGGTACCGGAACGGTTGTAGTCGATAGCCGGGAAGACGCGTTTTTCAGCAATCTTACGAGAGAGGTGCAGTTCCATGTTGCCGGTACCTTTGAACTCTTCGTAGATAACTTCATCCATTTTAGAGCCGGTATCGACCAGAGCCGTTGCGATGATAGTCAGGCTACCGCCTTCTTCCACGTTACGCGCAGCACCGAAGAAACGCTTCGGACGGTGCAGGGCGTTGGCGTCTACACCACCGGTCAGGACTTTACCTGACGCAGGGACCACGGTGTTGTAGGCACGGGCCAGACGAGTGATGGAGTCGAGCAGAATGATAACGTCTTTCTTGTGTTCAACCAGACGTTTCGCTTTCTCAATAACCATTTCCGCAACCTGAACGTGACGGGATGCTGGTTCATCAAAGGTAGAAGCAATAACTTCACCTTTCACCAGACGCTGCATCTCGGTCACTTCTTCCGGGCGTTCGTCAATCAGCAGAACCATCAGTACGCAGTCTGGGTGGTTGTAAGCGATGCTCTGCGCGATGTTCTGCAGCAGCATGGTTTTACCGGCTTTCGGCGGTGCCACAATCAGACCACGCTGACCGCGACCGATTGGCGAGGCCAGATCCAGTACACGAGCGGTTAAGTCTTCGGTAGAACCGTTACCACGTTCCATACGCAGACGTGAGTTTGCGTGCAGCGGGGTTAAGTTCTCGAACAGGATCTTGTTGCGCGAGTTTTCCGGCTTATCGTAGTTAACTTCGTTAACTTTCAACAACGCAAAGTAACGCTCACCCTCTTTTGGAGGACGAATCTTACCTGAAATGGTATCACCAGTGCGGAGGTTGAAACGACGGATTTGGCTAGGGGAAACGTAGATATCATCAGGGCCGGCGAGGTAGGAGCTGTCTCCAGAACGGAGGAAACCAAATCCGTCCTGCAGTATCTCCAGCACACCGTCGCCAAAGATATCCTCGCCACTCTTCGCGTGCTGCTTCAGGATGGCGAAAATGATGTCCTGCTTGCGCATACGTGCCTGGTTTTCCAGACCCATATTTTCGCCGAGAGTGATCAGCTCAGAAACCGGCGTGTTCTTTAATTCGGTAAGATTCATAATGGTGTGGGTTCTTAAACTCGGGGTAAATCTCGAACTTAATTTGTGAATGGTATGGCAGCGTAATCCGTGCCTGTTTAAGGTCATCAACTCATGTCTGTTCGCTGCCTGGTCACAGGAGAGTACGCAGAACTGAAACGACAAGACGGAAAAGAGTGACAAGCCTGGAATTTTTCAACCTCTGACGCTGTTAACGACAACGGGAGGTTTGGGTCAAACAGATTCAAACAAGGTATGTTTAAAACGAAGTCAAAGTTAACTTAGCACGACTGATGGCAAGCGTCCAGAGTTCCGCTCAAATTAAGAACACAGGAACCCTGAACGCCCACGTTGAATCTCTTACGCCAGGTTAGCGTCGAGGAACTCTTTCAGTTGGCCTTTAGACAGTGCGCCAACTTTGGTCGCCGCCACTTCGCCGTTTTTGAACAGCAGCAGCGTAGGGATACCGCGGATACCATACTTCGGTGCAGTACCTGGGTTCTGATCGATGTTCAGTTTAGCCACGGTCAGTTTGCCCTGATACTCCTCGGCGATTTCATCCAGAATCGGGGCGATCATTTTGCACGGACCGCACCACTCTGCCCAGAAATCGACGAGTGTCAGCCCGTCAGCTTTAAGTACGTCCGTGTCAAAACTGTCGTCAGTCAGGTGAATAATTTTATCGCTCATATTTAACTCCACAGGAATAAGCCTGGTGTGTTGGTGTAGCATTAACCAACGAGGTGTTGATGTTGACTTCGCCAACAAAGGTTGACGTTATTTCACCGGATACGCTTTCTTAATGCAATAGTAAGCTGATATTCTACCACACTATGAGCAAAACACATTTAACAGAACAGAAGTTTTCCGACTTCGCCCTGCACCCTAAAGTGGTTGAAGCCCTTGAAACCAAAGGGTTTTATAATTGCACGCCCATTCAGGCGCTGGCTTTGCCGCTGACGCTTGCTGGACGTGATGTGGCTGGACAGGCGCAAACCGGTACCGGGAAAACGATGGCGTTTCTGACGTCGACGTTTCATTATCTTCTTTCTCATCCGGCAGTTGCTGACCGCCAGGTGAATCAACCGCGCGCCCTGATTATGGCGCCAACCCGTGAGCTGGCAGTACAGATTCACGCTGACGCAGAGCCACTGGCTCAGGCGACCGGCCTGAAACTGGGCCTGGCCTACGGCGGTGACGGCTATGATAAACAGCTGAAAGTGCTGGAAAGCGGCGTCGATATTCTGATCGGCACCACCGGCCGTCTCATTGACTATGCAAAACAGAACCATATCAATCTGGGCGCGATCCAGGTCGTGGTGCTGGACGAAGCCGATCGTATGTACGATCTGGGCTTTATTAAAGATATCCGTTGGCTGTTCCGCCGCATGCCTGCGGCCAACCAGCGTCTGAACATGCTGTTCTCCGCGACCTTGTCTTACCGCGTACGCGAACTGGCGTTCGAGCAAATGAACAACGCCGAATACGTGGAAGTTGAGCCAGAGCAGAAAACGGGTCACCGTATTAAAGAAGAGCTGTTCTACCCTTCCAACGAAGAGAAGATGCGTTTACTGCAAACGCTGCTGGAAGAAGAGTGGCCAGATCGCGCGATTATCTTCGCCAACACCAAGCACCGCTGTGAAGACATCTGGGGCCACCTGGCTGCCGATGGTCATCGCGTCGGCCTGCTGACTGGTGACGTGGCGCAGAAAAAACGTCTGCGGATTCTGGAAGATTTCACCCGCGGTGATATCGATATCCTGGTCGCGACTGACGTTGCGGCACGCGGCCTGCATATTCCTGCCGTTACGCACGTCTTTAACTACGACCTGCCGGACGACTGTGAAGACTACGTACACCGTATCGGTCGTACCGGTCGTGCAGGCGCAAGCGGTCACTCAATCAGCCTCGCCTGTGAAGAGTATGCGCTCAACCTGCCGGCCATTGAGACCTACACCGGTCACTCTATTCCGGTGAGCAAGTACAACCCGGATGCGCTCTTAACCGAGCTGCCGAAGCCGCTGCGTTTGACGCGCGTTCGCCAGGGTAACGGTCCGCGTCGTTCGGGCGCACCGCGTAATCGTCGTCGTTCAGGTTAACTACGTTATGCTCACTACCACCTCGCTCTATGCAGCTATCGATCTCGGTTCCAATAGTTTTCATATGCTGATAGTTCGCGAGGTGGCGGGCAGCATCCAGACGCTGACGCGCATTAAGCGCAAAGTGCGTCTGGCCGCCGGACTTAACCGCGACAACACCCTTTCGACAGAAGCAATGGAGCGAGGCTGGCAATGCCTGCGCCTGTTCGCTGAACGTCTTCAGGATATTCCCCCAACGCAAATTCGTATCGTGGCTACCGCAACGCTGCGTCTTGCCGTTAATGCCGACGTCTTCATCGCCAAAGCCCAGGAAATCCTTGGCTGCCCGGTACAGGTTATCCGCGGCGAAGAAGAAGCGCGCCTGATTTATCAGGGCGTCGCGCACACCACCGGCGGCGACGATCGTCGTTTAGTGGTCGATATCGGTGGCGCCAGTACCGAACTGGTCACCGGCACCGGTGCGCAAACCACCTCGCTGTTTAGCCTCTCGATGGGCTGCGTCACCTGGCTTGAACGCTACTTTACCGACCGCAATCTGGCGCAGGAACATTTCGATGCAGCGGAACGTGCCGCCCGTGAAGTGCTTAAGCCGGTTGCCGATGAACTGCGTCACCACGGCTGGAAAGTCTGCGTCGGCGCGTCCGGTACGGTACAGGCGCTGCAGGAAATCATGATGGCGCAGGGAATGGATGAACGCATCACCCTCGCCAAGCTCCAGCAGCTTAAACAGCGCGCCATTCAGTGCGGCCGTCTGGAAGAGTTGGAAATTGAAGGGCTGACGCTGGAGCGCGCACTGGTATTCCCAAGCGGACTCGCCATTCTGATCGCCATTTTCACCGAGCTGGATATTCAGTGCATGACTCTGGCCGGCGGCGCGCTGCGCGAAGGGCTGGTCTACGGCATGCTGCATCTGGCTGTCGATGAAGATATTCGCAGCCGCACGCTGCGTAATATTCAGCGTCGCTTTATGGTCGATATCGAGCAGGCAAATCGTGTATCCCAACTGGCAGCGAATTTTGTCGAACAGGTGAAAGATAGCTGGGATCTGGAACCGTTAAGCAGTGAACTGCTGTTAAGTGCCTGCGCATTGCATGAAATTGGCCTTAGCGTCGATTTTAAGCAGGCTCCACAGCACGCGGCCTATCTGGTACGCAATCTTGACCTGCCGGGCTTTACCCCTGCGCAGAAAAAGCTGCTCGCTACCCTGCTGCTGAATCAGACCAACACCGTGAATCTGCCCACGCTCCACCAGCAGAACGCCGTACCGCCGCGCGTGGCGGAGCACCTCTGCCGTCTGCTGCGCCTGGCGATTCTGTTTGCCAGCCGTCGTCGCGATGACCTTCTGCCAGCGATTACGATGACCGCCGACGGGGAAAATCTGACCCTCACGCTGCCGAAGAGCTGGCTTGAACTGCATCCGCTAGGGCGTGAGATGATTGATCAAGAGTGTCAGTGGCAAAGCTATATTCACTGGCCGCTGCAGGTTGCTGGCAGCACCGCGCAGTAAGCCAACCATCAAGGGGCAGACGATGCGCGATGAACTGGATATCAAGTCACTGCGTTTTTTCTCTGCCCTCTACCGCTTAGGCAACGTTTCCCCTGCCGCCGATTCGCTTAACATCAGCCAGCCCACCGGCAGCATTCTGCTCAAACGGCTACGCGACCACTTTGACGATCCGCTATTTATTCGCGTCGGCCAGCGTATGGAGCCCACACCACGCGCTGACTTTATCGCCCAGACGGTCTTTACCATCCTCGACCTCGCCGATAACGCGCTGATGAAAACCCCGGAATTTTCGCCGCAGACCAGCACGCGAAACTTTACCCTCAGCATGACCGACATCAGCCAGATGACCCTGCTGCCGCATCTGCAAACCCTGCTCCGCGAGCACGGAGCGGAGGGCATTACCTTCTCAGTGCTGAATATTGATGAGAGCACGCCGGGAGATCTCGAATCCGGCAAATGCGATTTAGCGATTGGCTATCTGCGCCAGCTGCCCGACAGCATCTATCAGCAGCGTCTGTTTAATCAGTCCTACGTCTGCCTGTGCGCCGCCAGCCATCCCCGAATCCGCGAGAATTTTACGCTGGCCGACTGGCAGCAGGAACGGCATCTGGCCATTCGCATCGACGGCACCGGGCACGGCGATATCGATAACCTGCTTGAAGAAATCGGGCAGTCGCGCCACGTGGCGCTTACGCTGCCCAGCTTTTTAGGCGCGGGTGAACTGGTGGCAGCTAGCGATCTTATCGCCGTGGTGCCGGAACAGCCCGCGCGGCATCTGGTGAAACACTATCCGTGCCGCATCTGGCCGCTGCCGTTCTCCCTGCCCGGCATCGCCATCAGGCAGCTCTGGCACCAACGCCACCACCGCGACCCGGGTCACGTCTGGCTGCGCGGGCTGATTGCCACCATTGCCGAGCAGCATCTCGCCTGACGCCCTATTCGATTTCATAATAACCTCTATTGCGTTTCACGCATTGCCGCCACGGCGTGCAAAAACCTATTCTGCGGGCAGACAAACGTTAGCCCTCTAGCCGAATAAGGAATACATCATGCGTGGAAAAATCGCCCTCGAAGAACATGTCTCTACCCCGGAAAATAACCGCCTTTGGGATGCCACCGGCGAAGCGGCGCGTAACGGCAGCGAATACATGAAAGACGTTGAACGCCGCTTAATGGATCGCAGCATCCACCTTGATGAGATGGCGCAACGCAATATCGACCATGTGATTTTGTCCCTCACCTCCCCGGGCGCGCAGTCGATTCTGGATAAAGCCAGCGCCGTGGCCTTTGCTCGCAACACTAACGACTATCTCGTTGAGCACTGCGTGAAGCCGCACCCGGATAAGTTCAGCGCTTTCGCTACTCTGGCGCTGCAAAACCCAGAGGCCGCCGCCGATGAACTGGAGCGCGCCGTGAAAACGCTGGGCATGAAAGGAGCGCTGATTAACGGCTATACCAACGTCAAGGATAGCGAGCACGGGTTGTATCTGGATGATGAGTCCATGCTGGTGTTCTGGGATAAAGTGAGTGCCTTAAACGTGCCGGTATACCTGCACCCGCGCGAACCGCTGGAAGGCCCGGCCCGCGGCATTTATACCGGCTATGAAAGCCTGATCGGCTCCGCCTGGGGCTTTGCGCAGGAGACCGCCGTCCACGCCATCCGCCTGATGATGAGCGGCCTGTTTGACCGTTACCCAAATCTGAACATTGTGCTGGGGCACCTGGGGGAAGGGCTGGTACATATGCTGCCACGTACCCAGCATCGCCTGTACCGCCAGCGCTTTGGTGTCGGTTTAGGCAAGGCGGAGAAACCGCTGATGCATTATCTGCAGAATAACTTCATCGTTACCACCAGCGGGCACTTTAATACCTATTCACTGCAAAATGCGCTGGAGATTATGGGGGAAGATCGGGTGATGTTCTCCGTCGACTACCCGTATGAAGATATTCATCAGGCCTGCGACTGGTTCGATCCGCTGGAGATGGATGCGGAGCTGAAAAATAAGATTGCCTGGGGCAACGCCAGCCGGGTGTTTGATATTGGGTAAGACTTGTAGCCCGGCCGAGCAAAGCGACGCCGGGGTTTTGCTCGGTGCTTTCCCGGCGTCGCTTTGCTCGGCCGGGCTACGGGTTAGCTTTTTTTCGCCTTTGCCAGCATTTCACGAATATTGGCGACGTTTGCCTGTCCCTTGTGCATCCGCTCTTCAGGCGTAATTACCTTCCGCTCCTGCTCCCACACCACATCATCCTGCGGCAGCTCCAGCAGGAAACGGCTCGGCTCCGGGCGCACCAGCTCACCGTACTGACGGCGCTCTTTGCAGAGGGTGAAAATCAGCTCTTTCTGCGCGCGGGTGATGCCCACGTAGGCCAGGCGACGCTCTTCATCGACGTTGTCCTCATCAATGCTGCTCTGGTGCGGCAGCAGCCCCTCTTCCATCCCCACGAGGAAGACGTACGGGAACTCCAGCCCTTTCGAGGCGTGCAGCGTCATGAGCTGAACCTGATCCAGCTCTTCTTCACTTTCGCCGCGTTCCATCATATCGCGCAGGGTAAAGCGGGTGACCACCTGAGTCAGGGTCATCGGCTCTTCCAGTTCGCTGCCTTCCAGCATCTCCGTCATCCAGCTAAACAGCGTGTTGACGTTTTTCATGCGCATTTCGGCGGCTTTCGGGCTCGGTGAGGTTTCAAATAGCCAGGACTCGTAGTCGATACCGTGAATCAAATCGCGTACGGCGGCAATTGGCTCACGCTCCGCCAGGCGCTGGATTTCTCCCAGCCACTGGGTAAAGCGAGTGAGGGATTCATAGCCGCGCCCGGTCAGCGTCTGACTCAGCCCCATATCGAAGCTGGCAGTGAACAGACTTTTGTTGCGGGTCATCGCCCATTCACCAAGCTTTTGCAGCGTCGCCGAACCAATCTCACGCTTCGGCGTGTTGACGATGCGCAGGAACGCGCTGTCGTCGTCCGGGTTACTCAGCACGCGCAGATAGGCCAGCAGGTCTTTAATCTCCGGGCGGGAGAAGAACGACGTACCGCCGGAAATTTTGTACGGGATGCGGTTTTGCATCAGGAATTTTTCAAACACCCGTGACTGGTGGTTGCCGCGATAGAGAATGGCGTAATCCTTGTACTGCGTCTTGTTGACGAAGTGATGGGCGATAAGCTCGCCGGTGACGCGCTCTGCTTCATGCTCTTCGTGGTTGGCGCTCAGCACTTTCAGCTCCGGGCCGTAGCCCAGTTCAGAGAACAGGCGCTTTTCAAACACGTGCGGGTTATTGGCAATCAGGATGTTCGCAGCCTTCAGAATACGCCCGGAAGAACGGTAGTTCTGCTCCAGCTTAATGACCTGCAGCGCCGGGAAGTCTTTACTCAGCAGCACCAGGTTCTGCGGACGCGCGCCGCGCCAGGAGTAAATCGACTGGTCATCGTCACCGACCACGGTAAACCGCGCGCGCTGCCCCACCAGCAGCTTCACCAGTTCGTACTGGCTGGTGTTGGTATCCTGATATTCATCCACCAGCAGGTAGCGAATCTTGTTCTGCCAGCGCTCACGCACCTCTTCATTACGCTGCAACAGCAGCGTCGGCAGCAGGATCAGGTCATCGAAGTCCAGCACGTTGCAGGCCTTCATGTGGGCATCGTACAGGCTGTAGCAGTGGGCGAAAATACGATCGCGCTCGCCCTTCGCGCTGGCCGCCGCCTGCGGTGGCGTCATCAGATCGTTTTTCCAGTTGGAGATCGTCGAGATCAGCTGCTGGAACACCACTTTATCGTCTTCGATCAGCCCTTCGGTCAGATCCTTGAGCAGCGCGGTTTGATCGGTATCGTCAAACAGCGAGAAGTTCGACTTCATGCCCAGCGCCGCGTATTCGCGCTTGATGATATCCAGCCCCAGGGTATGGAAGGTTGAGATCATCAGCCCGCGCGCCTCTTTGCGCCCCAGCGTCTGCGCCACGCGCTCTTTCATCTCGCGCGCGGCCTTGTTGGTAAAGGTGACGGCGGCGATATGACGAGCCTGATAGCCGCAAACGCGGATCAGGTGCGCAATTTTATTAGTGATCACGCGGGTTTTGCCGGAGCCAGCACCCGCCAGCACCAGGCAAGGGCCAGTGACAAATTCGACGGCTTGTTGTTGTCCGGGGTTTAAACGCATAGGGGCATTGCTCAATCTGTAAACACGGGGGTGTGGATTGTAGCAGAAACTCAGGCTGAGATTTACCCGCCGAATGGTAAAGTGTTGGGCAGCAACCCAACGATAAGAGTGACCTTATGGCAAAGAGCGCGGCAGCCCTGCACATCCTGGTAAAAGAAGAAAAACTGGCGCTGGAGATCCTCAGCAAACTGGAGCGAGGGATCAGCTTCGATCATCTGGCAAAACGCTATTCCCGCTGCCCTTCCGGGCGCAACGGCGGCGATCTGGGGGAATTTAAGCAGGGTGCGATGGTGGGGCCGTTCGACGCCGCCGTTTTTAGCTGCCCGCTGCTCAAACCTTTCGGGCCGGTAAAAACCAAATTTGGCTATCACATCATCAAGGTGCTGTATCGGCGATAAGCCATGCTAAAATCGCCAGCCTTACAGACTCGCTTATAGAAAGGCACGATCATGGCAAAAACAGCAGCAGCAGTGCATATCCTGGTGAAAGAAGAGAAACTGGCACTGGATCTTCTGGAACAGATTAAAAACGGCGCCGACTTCGGCAAGCTGGCGAAGAAGCACTCCATCTGCCCATCGGGCAAACGCGGCGGTGACTTAGGTGAATTCCGTCAGGGCCAGATGGTTCCGGCATTCGATAAAGTGGTCTTCTCCTGTCCGGTGCTGGAGCCAACCGGCCCGCTGCACACCCAGTTCGGTTACCACATCATTAAGGTGCTGTACCGTAACTAAGGTGCATCCCCGGCGTCGCTTCGCTCGGCCGGGCTACCGGTCGTTCGTAGCCCGGCCGAGCGAAGCGACGCCGGTTTTTTTTATTTCTGCGATTGCAGCGTCTGCTGGGCGTTATGTTTCATCACATGGGTGCTAATCGCCGCCTGGAACACCTTAAACATCAGGCCGTTAATCAGCGTCGTAATGGTAATCACGATAAACGCCGTCATCACCCAATCAATTAACGCAAAGCCGCTGTTCAACAGCGCCGGGCGATAGACCGCCATCCCGCCAAATACCACCCAGTGGCTTAAGCAGTAGAAGCAGTGGAACAAGTGCCCCATCAGCGCATTCTTTTTCGCCGTCCATTCACGAAACGCGGCAAACAGCTCCGTCTGCGTCACCGTCATCGAAATACTGCTCGCCGCCATCGCAATCATCAGGCAGGTGGTTAAGGTGTCAATCATGGTCGTGGCCTTTGTCGTTGAAGTAGCTGATAAATTCGCTGCCGATGTCCTGTAGCGTCAGACGTTTAAAGCGATCGAGGATCAGCGTCTGCGCATCGGCGAGCGTCTCTGACATCACCCGGTTTACTCCCTGCTCCACCAGACACTGCGGGTTTTCACTGCGGTTACCCAGCGCAAACAGCGCCGGCTCGCCGAGCGCCATGTAGATATCGTAAAGCGTGATATCACCGACCGGTCGACATAGCCGCCAGCCGCCGTGGTGCCCCTTCGTGGCACAGACAATATTGTTTTCCCTGAGCCCGGCAAGCAGCTTGCGGATGAATGCCGGATTACCGTCGATAAAGGCGGCCATCTGTTCGGACGTCAGAGGTTTATCCATCTGCTCCAGGTGAAGCAGGATGTGTAGCGTGGCTGAGAATGAGTTGTTTGTTTTCATGTAACTTACAATATTACATAAGATAAGTATGAGCAATCCCAGAAGCGAGAATCTGTACAAATAAAAGCTATCAGTATGATAAGTAGATGAATTTATATGATAAGAGAGTGGATCCAGCGATCCCGTCAAACGCAGATAAAAAAACGGCCCGGTAGCGAGGCGCTAACCGGGCCGGATGATAACGAGGTTTTATTAGCCAGCGACGGCGATACGCTTCATGTCGGTCATGTAGCCACGCAGTTTCTTACCAACCTGCTCGATAGCGTGGCCGCGAACCGCTTCGTTCACGTCGCGCAGCTGAGCGTTGTCTACCGAGCCTTCAGCAATCGCTTTGCCCAGGTCACCGGTCTGCAGGGTGGTCATGAACTCTTTCAGCAGCGGTACGCAAGCGTAAGAGAACAGGTAGTTACCGTATTCTGCGGTATCGGAGATAACCACGTTCATTTCGTACAGACGCTTACGGGCGATGGTGTTCGCAATCAGCGGCAGCTCGTGCAGTGATTCGTAGTAAGCCGACTCTTCGATGATGCCGGAATCCACCATGGTTTCAAACGCCAGCTCAACGCCCGCTTTCACCATCGCAATCATCAGAACGCCTTTATCGAAGTACTCCTGCTCACCGATTTTGCCTTCAAACTGCGGTGCGGTTTCGAACGCGGTTTTACCGGTCTCTTCACGCCAGGTCAGCAGTTTCTTATCGTCGTTAGCCCAGTCAGCCATCATACCGGAAGAGAACTCGCCGGAGATGATGTCGTCCATGTGTTTCTGGAACAGCGGCGCCATGATCTCTTTCAGCTGTTCTGACAGCGCATAAGCGCGCAGTTTCGCTGGGTTAGACAGACGGTCCATCATCAGGGTAATGCCGCCCTGCTTCAGTGCTTCAGTGATGGTTTCCCAGCCGAACTGAATCAGTTTTTCTGCGTAAGCTGCGTCGGTGCCTTCAGCCACCAGCTTGTCGAAGCACAGCAGAGAACCAGCCTGCAGCATACCGCACAGAATAGTCTGCTCGCCCATCAGGTCAGATTTCACTTCTGCTACGAAGGAGGATTCCAGTACGCCAGCACGGTGACCGCCGGTCGCCGCAGCCCAGGCTTTAGCGATGGCCATGCCTTCGCCTTTCGGATCGTTTTCCGGGTGAACCGCAATCAGCGTTGGTACACCGAAACCACGTTTGTACTCTTCACGTACTTCAGTACCTGGGCACTTCGGTGCCACCATCACGACGGTGATGTCTTTACGGATCTGCTCGCCCACTTCGACGATGTTGAAGCCGTGGGAGTAACCCAGCGCCGCGCCGTCTTTCATCAGCGGCTGTACGGAACGCACAACGTCGGAGTGCTGTTTGTCTGGCGTCAGGTTAACCACCAGGTCAGCCTGCGGGATCAGCTCTTCGTAGGTACCCACTTTAAAGCCGTTTTCGGTCGCTTTGCGCCAGGAAGCACGCTTCTCAGCAATCGCTTCTTTACGCAGGGCGTAGGAGATATCCAGACCGGAATCACGCATGTTCAGGCCCTGGTTCAGACCCTGAGCGCCACAGCCGACGATGACCACTTTTTTACCCTGAAGGTAGCTTGCGCCGTCGGCGAATTCTTCGCGGCCCATGAAGCGACATTTGCCCAGCTGAGCCAGCTGCTGACGCAGATTCAGTGTATTAAAGTAGTTAGCCATGATGGTGTACTCCGTGATGTTGTGTGTCGTTACTCTATGGATTTCGAGTTGCAGGAAGGCGGCAAGTCAGCGATTCCCCAGGAGCTTACTCAAGTAAGTGACTGGGGTGAGCTGACGCAGCCAACGCGCCTGCAACTTGAAAGACGACGAGTATATTGTTCGGTTCGCGTTTCAGCGAGAATGAACCCACATTACAACAGGAAATTTATTGCGGAAATTGATATATTCACAACGTTACATTGCAATTTATGCAACGTAGAAAACCGGAGACTCGTCTGTGGATTTACGCGATCTGAAAACCTTCCTGCATCTGGCGGAAAGCCGCCATTTTGGCCGCAGCGCGCGGGCGATGCACGTCAGCCCGTCCACGCTTTCCCGGCAGATTCAGCGCCTCGAAGAGGACCTCGGCCAGCCGCTGTTTGTTCGCGATAACCGCACGGTGACGCTGACCGAAGCGGGCGAGGAGCTGCGCGTCTTTGCTCAGCAGACGTTGTTGCAGTATCAACAGCTACGCCATACCCTGGACCAGCAGGGGCCATCGTTATCCGGCGAGCTGCATATCTTCTGCTCGGTCACCGCCGCCTATAGCCATCTGCCACCGATTCTTGACCGCTTCCGCGCCGAACATCCCTCGGTTGAAATCAAGCTCACTACCGGTGATGCCGCCGATGCGATGGAGAAGGTCGCCACCAACGAGGCCGATCTGGCTATCGCCGGTAAGCCTGAAACGCTGCCCGGCGCCGTCGCCTTCTCAATGCTGGAGAATCTGGCGGTGGTATTGATTGCCCCAGCGCTGCCCTGCCCGGTGCGTAACCAGGTCTCGGTGGATGAGCCAGACTGGTCAACGGTGCCGTTTATCATGGCCGACCAGGGGCCTGTGCGCCGCCGCATCGAGCTGTGGTTCCGCCGTCATAAAATCAGTAACCCATCGATTTACGCGACCGTCGGCGGACATGAAGCGATGGTGTCCATGGTTGCGCTGGGCTGCGGCGTGGCGCTGATCCCCGAAATCGTACTGGAAAACAGCCCGGAACCGGTGCGCAATCGCGTGATGATTTTAGAACGCAGCGATGAGAAGACCCCGTTCGAGCTGGGCGTCTGCGTGCAGAAAAAGCGACTGCATGAGCCGTTGGTGGATGCCTTCTGGAAGATTGTGCTGGAGCGCAAAATCGCCGAATAGCGTTAACGCATGGCGCCCCCAGTCATGCCCCAGGTTCGGGAGATTAATTGGTATCAAAGGTGCCAGGTGTAAACGGGCGCCGCAGGTAAAATCGTCACTAAAGAAACAGGACCTTACGAGAGGGAGTGACGATGCAAAAACCCAAAAAGATCTTCAACAACACCGATAATATTCGTAGTGAAATCATGGAAGGGCTGGTGTACGCCGGGCGCGGTAAGATCCACGCCCTGCCGGAGTATTGCGCGGTTTATCGCACGCTGGCGCAAAACGGCCAGACCGTTATCGTCAGCGGCGGCGGCAGCGGCCATGAGCCGACGTTTGCCGGGTTCGTCGGCGAAGGCGGCATCGATGCCTGCGCGCTGGGCGAAGTCTTCACCTCCCCCTCTCCCGACCAAATCATTGAAGCCAGCCGGGCCGTTCATCAGGGCAACGGCGTGCTGTTCCTCTACGGCAACTACTCCGGCGACGGCATGAACTTTGATATCGCGGCTGAAATCCTTGCGGAAGAAGGGATTGAATGCCGCACCGTGCGCGCCACGGATGATATTGCCTCGGCGCCGCCGGAAAGAATGTCCGACCGCCGCGGCGTGGGCGGGCTGGCGTTTTTGTACAAGCTGACCGGTGCCGCAGCCCAGTTTGAGCACTACGCCCTGCCTGAGCTGGAAGCGCTGGCGAACAAAGCCAACCATAACACCCGCACCATTGGCGTCGCGCTCAGCGGTTGCGCGCTGCCGCAGGCCGACGCCTTTAACTTCACGCTGGCCGATAACGAAATCGAGCTGGGTATTGGCATCCACGGCGAACCGGGGCTGTGCCGTATTCCGATGCCGCAGAGCGATGAGCTGGTCGAGATGATGATTGAACGCCTGTGCAACGACCTGCCTTTCGCGAAGGGCGACAGCGTGTGCGTGAGCGTCAACAACCTCGGTGCGCTGAGCAATACCGAGCTGATGGTGGTCACCCGCAAAGTCGGCATGGCGCTGACGGCGCGCGGCATCAAAACCTACGACGTGCAGGTTGGCCATTTCTGTACTTCGCTGGAAATGTCCGGTTTTTCCCTGAGTATGCTGCGGCTGGACGACGAGATGCAGCGCCTGTACGACCACCCAATCCGCACCCTCGGCTGGAGAAACTAAGATGAACACCACACAATTTATCGCCTGCCTGCGGTACGTCTCTGAGGGGATGATCGCCAGTGAACCGCGGCTGACCGCGCTCGATCAGGTGATTGGCGATGGCGACCACGGTATTGGCATTAAACGCGGCTTTACCGCGCTCAACGCGCTGCTCAGCGCACCGGAATTTACCGCCGCCGATATTGGCGATGCCCTGCTGCAAAGCGGTACCCGCCTGATGACCAGTATGGGCGGCGCGTCCGGCGCGATTTTCGGCACCCTTTTCCGCGCTGGAGGGAAAGGGCTGGCAGGGCGCGCAGCGCTGGACGCCGCAACGCTGGCCGAATGGCTTGAGATTGGCATGCAGGCTATCCACCAGCGCGGCGGCGCCGAACCAGGGGATAAAACGATGGTTGATGCGCTGGCCGCAGCCGCCGAGCAGGCCAAAGCAGATGTCGCACTACCGCTGCCGGAAGCGCTCGCTCATTGCGCGCAGGCAGCCATGGCAGGCGCAGAGGGAACCAGCGCCATGGTTGCCCGCTTTGGGCGCGCGAAAAATCTGGGTGAGCGGGCCATCGGTCACTGCGACCCTGGCGCAGTGTCGATGGCGCTGATCCTGCAGTTTATGGCGGAATTTGCCCATCAGAACTAACCTGCAATAGCGCTCAACCTTCACTGGGGCCATGTTTATGCATGGCCCTTTTCTGTCCTGCGGCCCGGCGTCTGACGGCGAAAATCAGTGGTAGATTCAGTATTGGCGCTCCTTTTCTGTATAATGTTGCGATCCATTGTAGTGGGGGGCTTGTTAACCATGTCGTTAAGCAAGCCAGAACAGACGGTGTCATTGCGCACTTGACAGCGAAAATACAAACTTAATTAGCCATCATTATGATAATCAAACCAAAAATTCGTGGATTCATCTGTACAACGACCCATCCGACTGGCTGTAAAGTCAATGTGGAAAAACAGATCGAGTACGTTAAGCAAAACGGGAAAATCGAGAACGGCCCTTCCCGCGTGCTGGTGATCGGTGCTTCCACCGGTTACGGCCTTGCATCCAGAATTTCCGCCGCCTTTGGCAGCGGTGCCGCCACTATCGGCGTATTTTTCGAAAAACCAGGCACGGAGTCCAAACCAGGTTCCGCGGGCTGGTATAACTCTGCCGCCTTCGACGAAGCGGCCAAGCGTGAAGGTCTGTATTCCAAAAGTATCAACGGCGACGCATTCTCTGACGAATGCCGTGATGAAGTGATCAAACTCATCAAAGAAGACCTGGGTCAGATTGATCTGGTGGTTTACTCACTGGCTTCTCCAGTGCGTAAAATGCCAAAAACCGGTGAAGTCGTCCGTTCTGCGCTGAAGCCAATCGGTGAGGTTTACACCTCTAAAGCGATTGATACCAACAAAGATCAGATCATGACCGCCAGCATTGAGCCGGCAACCGAAGAAGAAGTTCAGAACACCGTTACCGTCATGGGCGGCGAAGACTGGGAACTGTGGATGGGTGCGCTGAGCGAAGCTGGCGTGCTGGCTGAAGGCGTGAAAACCGTGGCCTACTCCTACATCGGTACCGACCTGACCTGGCCAATCTACTGGCACGGCGCGCTGGGCAAAGCGAAAGAAGACCTCGACCGTGCGGCGGGTGAACTGCGTAACCAACTGGCTCCGCTGAACGGTACTGCCAACGTTGCGGTACTGAAGTCCGTTATCACCCAAGCGTCTTCCGCCATTCCAGTGATGCCACTGTACATCTCCATGGTCTTCAAGCTGATGAAAGCGCAGGGGATTCACGAAGGTTGTATCGAGCAGATCAACCGTCTGATGACCACCAGCCTGTACGGCGACAAAGTAGCGCTTGATGACAACCAGCGTATCCGTATGGACGACTGGGAACTGCGTGAAGACATTCAGCAGGCATGTCGCGACCTGTGGCCGCTGATCACCACTGAAAACCTGGCGCAAGAAACCGACTATGCAGGCTACAAGCAGGAATTCCTGAACCTGTTCGGTTTCGGCCTCGACGGTGTGGACTACGACGCTGACGTGAACACCGAAGTCGAATTCGACGTGATCACGCTGTAATTTGTTGCAGTTGTCGTAAAAAGGGTTCATGCGTAAGCATGAACCCTTTTTTATTCCGCCTAAGCGATACGTGCCTAATCGAAACCAAATCCTTCCGCGAACAGCACCTTCAGCTTCGCCATCGCCTCCTGCTCGTCGCTGCCGCTGCAGATGATCTCAAGCGATCCTCGGCCTTTGATCCCGGCCCCCAGAATACTCATGATGCTTTTCCCCTTGATGGTTTTGCCATCGTAGATCATCTCGATCCGCGACTGATACTGCGCGCACGCCTTTGCCAGTACGCCCGCCGGGCGGGCATGAATACCGTGCAGGTTGCTGATTTTCACCACTTCTTTCAACATAATTGCGGTTCCTTACTTACTGTCCGTTAGCCGGGTACATCGCCTGAACGACGTTAAAATAGCCCTGAATCAGAAGCTGGGCGACCATCGCGCCCGGGTCGACGAACGCACGGGACCGTTCGCCGTGGATAGCCGCACGCCCGTGCTTCGCCACCATGGTGGTGGTCTGCTGCACGCCCTGCTGTGCCGCTAACAACGCTTCCCGCGCCACGTTCAGCGGCTCGCCCTGACCACGCAGCGCCACCAGCGCCGGTGCCATCCCATCAAGAAACGTTTTTTCGCCCGGCTGCGCTTTGCCGCGCTGCTGCACGCCATCAAACCAGGCCTGGAAAAAGTCGCCCGCATCCTGCAGCGTCATCGTCTCTCGCCCCTTAAAAACTTTTCCCGCCTGCATCAGGCCGGAAGCCATCAGCGTCCCCATCGTGGAGGGCACCGCCGAGGCCATCGCTTTACCCGCCAGATAGAAAAACCGTCCCAGATCGGGTTCGTTACTGTGCTGTGCATAGTCCGACGCCGCGGCAAAACCGTCGCTCATGGTGAGGCCCAGATCGCCATCGCCCACCACGCTGTCCATTTCGGTTAGCACCGTCTTGTTGCCCTGCATCACCCGCGCCCACTCGGCAAAGAGCGGGCGTAAGCTCTCGCGGTTTAACGTCATAGCGCCTCCTTAGGCAGGAAACTGCCGGAACATCGGCGTGTCGGCCTGCGCGTTCAACAGTGCCTTAAGCTCATCGTCTACCGGCATCAGGCTGATGGACATGCCGGTCATCTCCATCGCCGTGGCGAATTCCCCCACCCATACGCGGAAGACACGGATGTTGCTCTGCGCCAGAATCTGGTGCACGTGGCGATACATCAGGTACAGCTCTTCCAGCGGCGTCGCACCGAGGCCGTTAATCAGCACCGCCACTTCATCGCCCTGCTGGCAGGGAGAGTCGGCAATCAGCCAGGACATCATCTCTTCAGCAATATTTTCAGCACTCAGCTGCGGCCCGCGGCGGATGCCGCTTTCGCCATGGATACCCATGCCGATTTCCATCTCGTTGTCGCCAATATGGAAGCCCGGCTTACCGATACGAGGCACGATGCACGGTGACAGCGCTACCCCCAGCGTCCGCACGCGATCCCCGGCCTTCTGCGCGATACGCTGGACGGTGTCGAGGTCATCCATTCTGGCGGCCGATGCGCCAGCACATTTGTAGACGAAGAAAATCCCCGCCACGCCGCGTCGCGTGGTGGCACCACCGCCCGGCACGGCTCCGGCGGCATCATCGGCGGCAACGACCGTGCAGGTCCGGATGTCGCTCTCCATGTCGGCCATTTCCGCCGCCATGTCAAAATTGAAGATATCGCCGTTGTAGTTGCCGTACAGGTAAAGCACGCCCGCGCCGCTGTCTACCGCCTGCGTGACGGCCAGAATTTGCTCCGGCGACGGTGACTGGAACACATCGCCAATGGCGCAGCCGTCCAGCATGCCCTGCCCCACGTAGCCGAGGAACAGCGGCAGATGCCCGGAGCCGCCGCCGGTGACAATCCCTACTTTGCCGGGCACCGGACGCGCAGTGGCAAGGCAGTGCAGATCCTCATTCACAAAGCGGAATTTATCGGGGTGCGCCAGGTAGATGCCTTCCAGCATCTCCGGGATAAAGTCCTCCGCCTGATTCAGAAATTTTTTCATGCGTTCTCTCCATGAATATCCCGCCCGAACGGGCGGGCGCGTCAATTAACGGGCAAATTTGATCTGTGATGGGTAAGCCCAGCGCTGCAGCTCTTCCGGAGCGAAGGATTCAGGTTCCTTGCCGCCGTTAATCACCAGCGCGTGGTAGTAAATCTGCGCCATCTCCTCCAGGTACGCGGATTTCAGCACTGCTTCATACGGGTCTTTATCCACACCGATTGCGCCATGTTTTTCCATCAGGATGGCATCGGCACGCTTGATAGGTTCGATCACGCTCTCGGAAAGCGCTGGCGTGCCTGGACGGCCGTATGGCGCAACCGGGATCACCCCGTCTTTCAGGTTGAGAATGGCGCACTCGTACACCACCGCCGGAATAGGCTTATTCAGCACGGCAAAAGAGGTCGCGTAGAGGGAGTGCGTGTGGGAGATGGCGAACACGTCCGGGCGCGCTTTATAAATCTCGATATGCATCAGGCATTCGCTGGTTGGGCGCAATCCCGCTTCGCTTTCAATCACATTGGCTTCAACGTCCATCACCACGATATCGCGCGGCGTTAAATGCATTTTGTCGATAGTGGTTGGGGTCACCAGAATAAGCCCGGTCTCTTTATCCCGTACGCTGGAATTACCCGCTTTATGTTTACAGAGTCCCCATTGCTGAGCGGTTCTGGCCATTTCAACGACGTGTTTTTTCTGAATGTCTAACATAATATTTATCCTGTATACGGTTATAGGGGCGAGCGATGTCGCGACAATGATTGCCGGGAAATAACGTTGCAGTTTTTACGCTGCAACGGCGTTTAATTAATGATTACGAATGACGGGCAAATTCATTTATCAGTGCATATTCATCCTGCGCGCGGCGAATAACATTGCCACCATCATAGAATTCGAGAAACTCATTTAATTGCGCGAGCGCCTTAAGATGTTTTTGCGGATTATTCGTCGCGAGGACGATAATAATATCGGCCTGCATATAACCGGCGAAATCAATCTTAGAAGGCAGGCGTAATAGCGTCATCCCCGTTTCCAGCGCGCCATCATCGACTCCCGCATGGGCGATAATCACGCCGTCGGCCAGCATGATATAGGGCTGCTCATCGGCGATTTTATTCAGCATAATTTGCAGGTAACGCGGTTCAATCACCCCGTTTTCCAGTAGCGATGCCGAGGCCTCGGTAATCGCCTGCTGCCAGTCAGCGGGTAGCGAAGTGGCAAACTGAACGTGTTCGCGCTGCAGCAAGTCCGTCAGCGATGGCGTCGGTGGCTCAATGTTGCCCGCTGCGCTCGCGGCGCTGTTCTCATCATAGATGTAGCTGGCGAGCGCACGCTGTAGCCCTTTGTGGTCGATGATATTGCCGAAGCGCTCGAAGATAAGCAGCAGTTGCTCTATCTGGATGATATTCGGATCTACGCCCTGCAACGCTCCGATCACATGATTGCGGAACGCACTTTTGTGAATGCTGCTGATGGACGGATTCACCACAAACACCATCTTGCTGGTGTTCAGATGCGTGGTCGAGAAGACCACGTCGTAGTGCCCGGTATAGCGCTCAAACTCTCGCCGTGACATCACTTCGGTAAAGTGTAGCTCCGGGAAAAGCACCTGCAGCGTCAGGAACAGATAGGTAGAGATCGTGGCGCTGTTTTCGCACACCACCACCGCCGTTTTCTGTAGCTTAATCTGATGGATTACCCCTTCGCGGGTCAGCCAACCGCCAAAAAGCACCGTCAAAAACGCCATCTCTTCATCGGGAATTTCGCAGTGCAGTACCGTCTCGAACGGCACCGCAGCACGGCGAACCATCTCGTGCAGATGGCTGAACTCTTTCACCACCAGATCGTAAACGCTGCTGGTATTGGTCAGATGATAGCGAATACGGTAATAGGCTGGTTTCCAGTGCTGATAGATTTTTTCAATTAGCTCATTTTTCTCTTTGATGGTGACGCAGCTTATTTTTTCAAAGTTGTCGACTACCGCCACCACGCTTTCAAGCAGCAGCGTATCCAGGTGGAAATATTTATCGGCAATACTTTGAATATTGGAACTTTGGATCAGTGCCGTCAGGAAAACCAGTTCATTTTCGCTATTGATATTGATTTTACTGATAACGCTCTGCATCAGAGTAAATTCTCTGCTGCCAATAATATCGGCGTAGCTGCTCGGAATATTGACCAGACCTTTTCCGGAATCAATACGGTGCAGGACAAAGCAGATAAAATAGATAAGCTCCTGAAGCTGGCGGTCGGTGAACTGAATTTTAAAACGTTTTTCAATTTCGCTAAAAACGTTGCCGACCTTTTCCAGATAGTCGCTCATCACGTTGTTGTAGTGGGCGAGGATATTTTTGGCGACCGGAATTTCCAGCACTCGACGTAAACAGTTCAGCAGCAGATAACGTTTTTCCAGCTCCTCACCCAGAATATGGTAGCCGTTGCCCCGGTCGTAGCTTATCTCCAGCCCGTGCTCGATAACCTCTGTACGCACCTTTTTCAGGTCGTTGATAATCGTATTCTGACTCACGCCCAGCGAAGAGGAGAGATGCAGCAATGACAGCCGTTCGCTGCGGGTCAGCAGCATAAAGATAATCATCTGTCCCCGTTCGTCTTCCGAGTAGAGATAGCGGTGCTCGGTTTCAGAGGTCTGATTCTGACGAAAATGCTCAATCACATGGCGCGGGATATACAGCTTCCCGGTTTTCAGGCGGTTAATCCGGTCAAAGTGGTTCGACTCCAGGTAGTCATTCACCTTTTTCAGCGTATAGCTCAGCTGTTTGCGCGTCAGGCAAAACTGCTCTTCAAGCTTCGTCCCCGTGATGCCGGGATCGTTCACAATGGCATCCAGCACTGCAACCACGCGTTTATCCATAGCCATGCTGACTCTCCTGCAATGAAAAGCCTGGCGGCGACGCCTGCCGCCAGACATGAACATGAAACCCAGAATTACGCCTGCTGAACGTTCTCCTGCTGCTCGGCTTCCTGCTGCGCCAGATTGCTTTCACGACGCAGTTCGCGGGAGTAGAAGAAGTAGCCACATCCCCACCACAACGCGAAGATCAGCGGGATAAAGTTGCCTTCCAGGAATTTGAACAGGAAGGAGAAGGCATAGGTGAAGACCGGGGCATCAATCGAACTGTTCGAAATCAGCTGCCCTGCCGGGATGGTGATCGCTTTAGTCGCCAGACCGAGGTCGGTAATCATTGGCGCAAACTGCGTCCCCACGAACAGGAAGAACGGCACGCCAATAATGCTCAGGATAACCATGCGCAGCGTGTTGCCACGCGTCACCAGGTAGGCCGGAACAATCAGCGCAATATTGATGATGCCGGCAAATGGCAGGATCTTATTTCCCGGCAGAATCAGCGCCCACAGCAGGGTGAACGGGATGGCAACGATAATGGCAAACCAGATCTCGCTCGCGCCGCCCATAAATGGCCAGTCGATACCCACGAACAGCTTACGCCCGGAGAATTTCTTGTTCATATAGTCGCTGATGGCCTCCGAGATCGGCGACAGCGCCTGCATAAAGAGCTTGGAAATCATCGGGAACAGCACCAGCGCCGTTGAGGCCTGCACCCCCAGCATCAGCGTTTTCGCGACGCTGTAGCCCGCAATCACCCCAAACAGGATCCCCAGAATAAAACCGATGATGTGGTTTTCGGCAAAGACCCCGACCTTGGCGCGCAGCGCGCTGGCATCCATCGGCTTATTGCAGACCGGAATTTTGCGCAGCAGCAGATCGAACGGGTAATAGATGGCACCAAAGAAGACCATACGGTGCGTACAGGTTACCCCTGGGATCCCCGTGAGCTTCTCAATACGATGCTGGTGAATATCCCCCGCGTTCAGTTCCATAATGATCTGGAAAGCGGCAACAAGGAACGCCAGTACCAGACTCCAGACCGGGCCAAACAATGGGGTGGTGACGCTCACCACGATAAACGCGGTAAAGATTTTCCCCCACACGTTCCAAAGGTCGGCGTTGAAGGTATTGGTCTTGTTCAGCATCAACATCACAATGTTTACGCCAACCTGAAGCGGGAACATGGCGAACGCATAAGGCCAGGCCCAGGAGATATTCGCCATCGTCGTCCAGCCGCCGTCGACGATACTTAACTCAAGGCCGGTACGGTTCATCATGGTCTGCGCGGCAACGCCGATGGCATCAACCATAAAGCCAATCAGCATGCTCATCCCGACGAAGGCAACGCCCAGCGTGATGGCCGCCGAGGCCGCATCGCGGAATTTCATCCGCACCACCAGCCCGGCTAATAACATAATAAAAGGCACAAAAACCGGCGCGCCTAAATTCAGAATATAATTTATGACTACACCAAGAAAGTCCATAGCACTTCTCCACTAAAATAATTATACGGATTAAAGAGCTACACCTTATTTACAGGCATCAATGACCTTTTGTAATTCCTGCTCCATCCCCATGCCGGTCAAAAAAGCAATCCCGTTAATTACCGGGATAGGATATTGCTTATCAACTTTGGTGATGGCGATATAAGCCGCGCTGTCTTTTATATGACTATCAAGCGATTTCAGGTCGATGACTTCAACTTTGATATGCGACTGCTGACGTTCATTCAATAAGCGGGTCACTTTACTGGCAACCGTTTGTGAGGTAGCAACGCCGCTTCCACATGCAACAATGACTTTTTTCATCTTATAAATCCTTATCTAATTGCAGTCTTGATGTGAGGGTACAGAGAAAGGTTTCTACATCGTCTATTTCACGTAGGGTCTGGACAACCTCCTCATCCGCAAGGCAGTCCATGAGCTTTTGCAGCGCGGTCAGGTGGCTGCTGTGGTCAACAAAACCAAGTAAAACAATAAAATGAACGTAAAGCGTGTTGTCATCATTGCCCATTTCCTGCCAGGCAATAGGCGTCGACAACCGCGTTACGGAGATAAAGGGGCGAATAACATGCTGAGGGTCGGTATGAGGAAGCGCGATAGCCACCGGCAGCGTTGGCAGCGCAGTAGGGTACGCCTTTTCACGGGCGATGATGGCGTCAAGAAAAGAGTCCCGGACGTAGCCTTGCTCTTTCAGCAGCAAAAATATCGAAGAAAAAAAGTCCGTGGAATTATTATAATGTTTATCCAGAAATGTGAGCTGAGGCGTAAAATATTCACATCCTTGCGCACTTTCATTCGGGGCATCAATTATATCCGTTCTCATCCGAATATCCTCTCTAACCGCTAAGAATTAACTAGAGACAATGTTAATTCAGGAACAGCGAGCGAGCGACAAATATTGCCCCCAAAAGATGTGCGCAGGCTGGCGCAACGCGGTGAGCGCTTTATTATGAATTACGTCACATTTTTATCGTTGAGATTCGTTGGCAGCGAAATAATTTGGCGGGTTACGACAAATAAAAAGGAGATCGGGAGATAATCCAGACAGATTATCTCCCGTTAAGCGGCGCTTAGCCCGCGAGGAAGAAGCGGAACGCAGGGTTATTGGTCTCGTTATGACAATCGTAACCCAGTTCGTTGAGTCGGGTTTCAAAGTCCGGCTCGTTCTCGCCAAGCTCAAACGCTGCCAGTACGCGACCATAGTCAGTGCCGTGGCTGCGGTAGTGGAACAGAGAGATATTCCAGTGCGTGCCTAAGGTGTGCAGGAACTTCAGCAGCGCGCCCGGAGATTCCGGGAACTCAAAGCTGTAAAGGCGTTCCTGTAGCTGCTTAGACGGACGACCACCGACCATATAGCGTACGTGCAGCTTCGCCATTTCGTCGTCGGAGAGATCCACCACGCTGTAGCCGCCCTCGTTGAGCAACTGCAGGATCTCTTTACGCTCTTCCAGACCTCGGCTCAGACGAACACCAACAAAAATGCAGGCATTTTTCGCATCGGCAAAACGGTAGTTGAACTCGGTAACCGAACGCCCGCCCAGCAGCTGACAGAACTTCAGGAAGCTGCCCTTCTCTTCTGGAATCGTCACCGCCAGCAGCGCTTCACGCTGCTCCCCCAGCTCGCAGCGTTCAGAGACGTAGCGCAGGCCGTGGAAGTTAACGTTCGCGCCGGAGAGCACGTGCGCCAGGCGTTCGCCGCGAATGTTGTGCTGGGCGATGTATTTTTTCATGCCTGCCAGCGCCAGCGCCCCGGAAGGCTCCGCCACCGCACGCACATCTTCGAACAGGTCTTTCATCGCCGCGCAGATAGCATCGCTATCGACGGTGACGATATCGTCGAGATACTCCTGACACAGGCGGAACGTTTCATCACCGATGCGCTTCACCGCTACGCCTTCAGCGAAGAGACCCACACGCGGCAGGTCAACCGGATGACCGGCATCCAGCGCCGCTTTCAGGCAGGCAGAATCTTCGGCTTCTACGGCAATGACTTTGATTTGCGGCATCAGCTGTTTAATCAGCACCGCCACGCCCGCCGCCAGACCGCCGCCGCCAACCGGCACAAACACGCGGTCGAGGTGAGCGTCTTGTTGCAACAATTCCAGCGCTAGCGTGCCCTGCCCGGCAATCACCATCGGGTGATCGAAAGGCGGAACCCAGGTGAAACCCTGCTGCTGCGCCAGCTCAATGGCTTTGGCTTTCGCTTCGTCAAAGTTTGCGCCGTGTAGCAGCACTTCGCCGCCAAAACCGCGTACGGCATCGACTTTGATGTCGGCGGTCGCAACCGGCATGACAATAAGCGATTTCAGGCCAAGCCGGGCGGATGAGAACGCCACGCCCTGCGCGTGGTTGCCCGCGGATGCGGTGATCACGCCATGCGATTTCTGCTCGGCCGTCAGGCCCGCCATCATCGCGTAGGCCCCGCGCAGTTTGAAGCTGTGTACCGGCTGGCGGTCTTCGCGCTTCACCAGAATCACGTTATCAAGGCGCGAAGAGATCTTTTCCATTTTCTGCAGCGGCGTTACCTGCACCGCTTCATAGACCGGTGCGCGTAGCACCGCTCTGAGATACTCGGCCCCCTCAGGGGAGCCGGATAGGGGTTGTGAATCTGCCATGATTAGCCACCCAGTTTCGATTTATCACGTACGGCGCCTTTGTCGGCGCTGGTTGCCAGGCTAGCATAGGCGCGAAGGGCAAAGGAGACCTGACGTTCACGATTTTTCGGCGTCCACGCCTGTTCGCCGCGGGCTTCCTGCGCTTCACGACGTGCGGCAATTTCCGCGTCGCTCAGCTGCAGCTGAATACCACGGTTCGGGATATCGATAGCAATCATGTCGCCATCTTCGATGATCGCGATATTGCCGCCGCTTGCCGCTTCCGGAGAAACGTGGCCGATAGAGAGGCCAGAGGTACCACCGGAGAAACGACCATCGGTGATCAGGGCGCAGGCTTTGCCGAGACCCATCGATTTCAGGAAGGTGGTTGGGTAGAGCATTTCCTGCATGCCCGGCCCGCCCTTCGGCCCTTCGTAGCGAATGACCACCACGTCGCCTGCGACAACTTTGCCGCCGAGGATGGCTTCCACCGCGTCATCCTGGCTTTCGTACACTTTCGCCGGGCCGGTGAATTTAAGGATGCTGTCATCCACGCCTGCGGTTTTTACGATACAGCCGTTTTCCGCAAAGTTACCGTACAGCACGGCCAGGCCGCCATCTTTGCTGTAGGCATGCTCCAGAGAACGGATACAACCTTCGGCACGGTCATCGTCCAGCGTATCCCAGCGGCAATCCTGCGAGAACGCCTGAGTCGTACGGATACCGGCCGGGCCTGCGCGGAACATTTTCTTGACCGCGTCGTCCTGAGTGAGGGTGATGTCGTACTGCTCCAGCGTCTGCGGCAGGGAGAGGCCGAGCACGTTTTTCACGTCGCGGTTCAGCAGGCCTGCGCGGTCCAGCTCGCCGAGGATCCCCAGCACGCCGCCGGCGCGGTGCACATCTTCCATATGGTATTTCTGGGTACTTGGCGCCACTTTACACAGCTGCGGAACCTTGCGGGACAGCTTATCGATATCGCTCATGGTGAAGTCAATTTCGGCTTCCTGCGCCGCTGCCAGCAGGTGCAGAACGGTGTTGGTGGAGCCGCCCATGGCGATATCCAGCGTCATGGCATTCTCAAACGCTTCTTTGCACGCGATGTTGCGCGGCAGTGCGGATGCATCATCCTGCTCGTAGTAGCGTTTGGTCAGCTCAACGATGCGCTGGCCCGCGGTGAGGAACAGTGCTTTACGGTCAGCGTGGGTGGCCAGCAGCGAGCCGTTACCCGGCTGAGACAGGCCCAGCGCTTCAGTCAGGCAGTTCATCGAGTTGGCGGTGAACATACCGGAACAGGAGCCGCAGGTTGGGCAAGCGGAACGTTCAACCTGCTCGCTCTGCGAGTCAGAGACTTTCGGGTCCGCGCCCTGAATCATCGCATCGACCAGGTCGAGCTTAATGATTTTGTCAGAGAGCTTGGTTTTCCCGGCTTCCATCGGGCCGCCGGAAACGAAGATAACCGGAATGTTCAGGCGCAAAGAGGCCATCAACATCCCCGGGGTGATTTTGTCGCAGTTGGAGATACAGACCATCGCATCGGCGCAGTGGGCGTTCACCATATACTCGACGGAGTCGGCAATCAGTTCGCGCGACGGCAGAGAGTAAAGCATGCCGCCATGGCCCATAGCGATACCATCATCCACCGCAATGGTATTGAACTCTTTAGCAACGCCGCCGGAGGCTTCGATCTGCTCAGCAACCAGTTTACCGAGGTCGCGCAGGTGAACGTGGCCCGGCACGAACTGGGTAAACGAGTTTACGACAGCAATAATCGGTTTACCGAAGTCATCATCGGTCATCCCGGTGGCGCGCCACAGTGCGCGGGCGCCCGCCATATTGCGGCCGTGAGTGGTGGTGGCGGAACGGTATTTAGGCATGCTTTAGTACTCCCAGTCTTTATCTTGTTAAATGGGGTGTTGCGTGACACCCCATCTTTTTATGCTTATGGATTAACCTGATCCAACCAACCCCATTTATCTTCGGTTTCACCGGTAAAGAGGCCAAAGAATGCTTGCTGAACACGTTTGGTGACCGGGCCACAGCGACCTTCACCTACCTGGATACCGTCAACGCTACGTACCGGCGTGATTTCAGCAGCGGTACCGGACATGAATACTTCATCTGCAAGGTACAGGGATTCACGAGACAGCACCTGCTCGCGCACTTCAATGCCGAGGTCTTTCGCCAGCTTGATGATGGCGTCACGGGTGATGCCCGGCAGCGCGGACGAGGTGAACGGAGGGGTAAAGATCACACCATCTTTCACTTCAAACAGGTTTTCGCCCGCCCCTTCAGACAGATAGCCGTTCACATCCAGCGCGATACCTTCCTGATAGCCGTGGCGGCGTGCTTCGCTGCCCACTAGCAGCGAGGAGAGGTAGTTACCGCCCGCTTTTGCCGCCGTTGGGATGGTGTTCGGTGCGGCACGGTTCCAGGAAGAGACCATGGCATCGATCCCCTGATCCAGCGCTTCTGCGCCCAGGTATGCTCCCCACGGGAACGCCGCGATGATCACGTCAGTGGTGTAGCCGTCCGGCGGGTTAACGCCCATGCCCACGTCGCCGACGAAGACCAGCGGACGGATATAGGCGCTGGTCAGGTTATTTTTACGCAGCACTTCGCGGCAGGCTTCCATCAGCTCGTCAACGCTCTGAGAAACCGGGAAGCGGTAGATTTTGGCGGAGTCACGCAGGCGCTGCATATGTTCGCGGTGGCGGAAAACAACTGGGCCTTTGTGGGAGTCGTAGCAGCGGATGCCTTCAAATACGGAGGTACCGTAGTGCAGCGCGTGGGACATGACGTGTACTTTCGCGTCTTCCCAACGCACCATCTCACCGTTGAACCAAATGTAATCCGCTTTTTTCGTCGTCATTTCTCTTCCTATTGCGCTCAGGCGCGAATCTGTTGTTGTGATGTGCTTGTACACTGCTGAACGGCAACCGAGGCCACGTCCACCAGTTTATTTAATTGACTAAACAGTAAGTCGACCGACCGTGGGCTGGCAACGGTCAGTTCAATATTTATATTCTGCGCATCGCTGGCCGTTTCCATATTCATCGAGCAAATCTGAAAGCCGCGATGGCGAACCACACGTAAGACGCGTTCTAAGGTTTCCGGATTGAAGCGGGCCTGCACGTTGACCTGATGTTGCATCATGATAATTTCTCCAGCATTTGTGAGTTGCTGGCGCCAGGCGGCACCAGTGGCCAGACATTCTCAAGTTCGTCAATTGAGACATGAAGCAGGTACGGGCCTTCGCTTGCGAGCATGGTGTCGAGTGCCGCTTCTACCTGGTCTTTACGGGTGATGTGTTGGCCAGGGATGCCGAAGGCGCTGGCCAGCGTGAGGAAATCGGGGTTATCGGTCAGGGTGGTTTCGCTATAACGTTCCTGGAAGAACAGTTGCTGCCATTGTCGAACCATCCCTAACCGCTGGTTGTCGAGCAATACGATCTTCAGCGGCAACTGCTTGCGTTTTACGGTGCCCAACTCTTGTACGTTCATCATGAAAGAGCCGTCACCGGAGATACAGATTACCGTATCGTTCGGGCGCGCTACTTGTGCGCCAACGGCTGCCGGCAGCCCGAAGCCCATGGTGCCTAAGCCGCTTGAGGTGATGAAGTTCTCCGGGCGGGTGTAGGTCATGTGCTGAGCGGACCACATCTGGTGCTGGCCGACATCGGTGGTCACCACGCTTTCCGCCGGTTTACGATTGGAGAGCTGCTTCAGCAGCAACGGCGCGTAGATAGCCTCGCCCGGATGGTCGTAACGCCAGTCGTGCTCAGCGCGCATCGCCGCATTATGTTCACACCAGGCGTCGATCGCCAGCGGTTGCTGCAGCGCGGGCAGCAGCGCATTCAGGTCGCCCTGCAGCGCAACGTGCACCTGCCGCAGTTTGTTCATTTCTGCCGGGTCGATATCCATATGGATAACTTTGGCATGCGGCGCGAAGGTATTCAGCTTGCCGGTTACGCGGTCATCAAAGCGTGCGCCAACGGCGATCAGCAAGTCACACTCCTGCACCGCCAGGTTGGCCGCTTTGGTACCGTGCATACCCAGCATGCCGAGATAGTACGGATAATCCGCAGGCACGGCGCCCAGGCCTTTCAGCGTGCAGGTCGCTGGCATGTTCGTGACCGCCATAAACTCACGCAGCGCGGGAACCGCCTGTGCCATCCCCACGCCACCACCGACGTACAGCATTGGCTTCTGCGATTCGGCCAGCATCTGCTGCGCCTGCGCCATCTCGTCATGCGGGAAAGTGTCGTCGCTTTCTACGGTGGAGAAGAATGGGTCAAGGTCGCCCTGCGCAATCTGAATGTCTTTAGGGATATCAACCAGAACCGGGCCTGGACGGCCTGAGTTTGCCACCTGGAAAGCTTCAGCCATTACGCGCGGCAGCTCTTCCAGGGATTGCACCAGGAAACTGTGTTTGGTGCAGGCCAGCGACAAACCGAGGACGTCCACTTCCTGAAAGGCGTCCGTCCCGATAAACGGTGCGGCAACCTGGCCGGTGATGGCAACAACGGGAACGGAATCGAGCAGCGCGTCCGCCAGGCCGGTGATCAGGTTAGTTGCCCCTGGGCCTGAAGTGGCGATACAGACGCCGGTCTTACCGGTGGAACGGGCATAGCCGATGGCCGCCATCGCCGCGCCCTGCTCGTGTCGACACAGCAGGTGTTCTACGCCACCGTCATACAGAGCGTCGTAAACGGGCATAATGGCACCACCTGGATACCCAAATACCGTTTCGACTCCCTGCGCTCGCAACGCATGTACTACCCACTGTGCGCCATTCATAGTTAGTTCCCCGCCTTAGATCGTAAGAAACAGAATTTTGTGCTACTCGTCATTCTCTGCTCCTCGTTATTGTTTTTTAGTCATAAAAAAACCCCCGGACCTTTCGGTGCGGGGGTCTTAGTTCGTTAAGGCTTGATTTCTAAGCCTTTCCTCGTCCAAGTGCAGCCCCGCACGGTGGGATAATAATCACCACCACGCTAATCACGACCAGGCTAATCACTCGTAGAAGGGCTGTCATTTTTGTCTATTCTTGCATCTTGTTCGAAGGAATGCCTACAGAGTTACCACAGACATCACAAAATACACAAGTTTTTTTTATGACACCATTGATTACCATGCTAAGGATTATTAGAAAAAGATTTGTTTTATATAGAAAAAATATGAAATGAAAATATTTCACCATCTGACGTTCTCCACGCGCAAAAGCGGGGGAGCAAGGCCATAACGTAAAAAAAATGTGTGCATGCTTCCGTGATAAATGAAAATGCATGAAAAGTAGAGAAAATGATGGAATAAGGCGCATAACTACGCGAATTAACGGATTAATACGACAGCAGGTCGATGCATAATGCCCTTCATCAGGGAGGAATTATGTCACTATCCGTCGTCTATACGCGCGCAGCTCTCGGCGTGAATGCGCCGCTTATTACCATTGAAGTCCATATCAGCCAAGGGCTGCCGGGGCTAGTGATGGTAGGTCTGCCGGAAACCACCGTCAAAGAGTCCCGGGATCGGGTTCGCAGTGCAATCATCAATAGCGGTTATACCTTTCCGGCGAAAAAAATCACCATCAACCTGGCGCCCGCCGACCTGCCGAAAGAAGGTGGTCGATATGATTTACCTATCGCTATTGCGCTCCTGGCAGCTTCTGAGCAGCTTAGCACCCAGAAACTGGGTCAATATGAGTTCGTGGGTGAATTGGCGCTTACAGGCGCGTTACGCGGCATTCCTGGGGCTATCTCTGCGGCAATGGAGGCCATCAGCGCCGGGCGTCAGATAGTGCTCTCCGAAGACGATGCCCCGCTGGTTGGGCTGCTCGGCGGCAATGATTGCCTCATCGCCAGCCATCTTCTGGAGGTTTGTGCGTTTCTGGAAGGGAAGCAGGAACTGCGGCTTCCACCGGCGGAGATGCCCATCATTGCCGAGGCCGCTGACGATCTGAGCGAAGTCATCGGCCAGCAGCAGGGGAAGCGCGCGTTAGAGGTGACCGCTGCGGGCGGGCATAATTTATTGCTGATTGGCCCACCGGGCACTGGGAAAACCATGCTTGCCTCCAGACTCAGAGGGCTACTGCCGCCGCTCAACGATCGCGAGGCGCTGGAAAGTGCTGCTATCATCAGTCTGGAAAATAGTCGTCGCGTACAGGCTGAGTGGCGTTGCCGACCTTTTCGCGCGCCGCATCATAGCGCTTCGTTAACCGCGATGGTGGGCGGAGGATCAATCCCTGCCCCTGGCGAGGTCTCGCTGGCCCATAACGGGATTCTGTTTCTGGATGAATTACCGGAGTTTGAACGCAGGGTGCTGGATGCATTACGGGAGCCTATCGAGTCGGGCAAGATCCATATTTCACGGACGCGCGCCAAAATCACCTACCCTGCTCGCTTCCAGCTTATTGCTGCGATGAATCCCAGCCCGACCGGGCACTATGAGGGAAAACACAATCGCTGCACGCCAGAACAGACGCTGCGCTACCTCAATCGCCTGTCGGGGCCTTTCCTCGACCGTTTCGATTTATCGCTTGAGATCCCCATGCCTCCGCCAGGATTGCTGAGCCAGCCCGTTCGCCATGAAGAGAGTAGCCATGAGGTACAATGTCGCGTGATTGCCGCCCATCAGCGACAGTTTTCCCGGCAGGGAAAGCTTAATGCTCATCTCGGTAGCGGTGAAGCAAGAGTACATTGTGTTCTCAGCGATGAGGATTCACGGTGGCTGGAGCAGACGCTCACGCAACTGGGGCTTTCCATTCGCGCGTGGCAGCGGCTGCTTAAGGTTGCGCGTACGTTGGCCGATATGGAGGGAGTTGACGCCATTGAGCGTCGACATTTGCAGGAAGCGTTGAGCTACCGCGGCATTGACCGCATGCTCAGCCATCTGCAAACCTTGCTGCAATAAAAAAGGGGCCGAAGCCCCTTTCTCTTAGTCGTCGCTTTCAGTGTAGTCGTCAGCGCCTTCCATCTGCGGTTTACCACCGGACAGCGTATGGAAACGCTTAGGACGCTTAATGCGAGTCACATACTTGTGCCATACGCGTTCAGCTTCTGAAGCCGGTTCACGCTCACCGCGGCATACCGCGACGAACTGGTGTTCCTCATCGGTTGCAGGCTCACGCTTGCCAAGATCGAGTTCGTTAAAGGCAAAGCCATAACGCTCCAGCAGCTGCGCCTCTTTGATGGTGAAGTCACCATGACGAGAGAACCCGCGCGGATAATTTTTATTATCGAAAAAACGATTAGTCGTCGTAAAGCTTTCCGCCATCCTACACGCTCCTAATTCTTTGGCCGAGCTATTTATGGCGCGGAGTATTAGATACGCTTGACAGAGTGTAAAACAAAAGATTTAAATCATTACGACAAAAAATTTTGCGGAGAAAGCTGTGGATACCGAATTGCTGAAAACTTTCCTCGAAGTGAGCAGAACTCGCCACTTCGGGCGAGCCGCAGAAGCGCTCTATCTGACACAATCTGCGGTGAGCTTTCGTATTCGTCAGTTAGAAAATCAGCTTGGCGTTAATTTATTTACCCGTCACCGCAATAACATACGGCTGACGGCAGCGGGAGAAAAGCTGCTCCCTTACGCAGAGACGCTGATGAGTACATGGCAGGCCGCACGTAAAGAGGTCGCCAGTACCTCGCGACATAACGAGTTTTCGATTGGCGCCAGCGCTTCGCTGTGGGAGTGCATGCTCAATGAGTGGCTAGGAAGGCTCTACCAGGCAGATGATGCCCTGCAGTTTGAAGCGAGAATTGCACAGCGACAGTCGCTGGTGAAACAGCTACATGAGCGCCAGCTCGATCTGCTGATAACCACTGAAACGCCAAAGATGGATGAATTCAGCAGCCAACTGCTGGGACATTTCACCCTTGAACTATTTTGTGCGACACCGGCCACCATCAAAGCCGATCTGAATTACCTTCGCCTCGAGTGGGGAGCAGATTTTCAACAACATGAAACCGGGCTTATCGCCAGCGATGATATTCCGTTGTTGACCACCAGTTCGGCAAGTCTAGCCTATCGCCAACTGCTGCCGTTAAAAGGCTGTACCTGGTTACCAACGTCGTGGGCGCAGGTGCAAAACGGCATATACCCAGTTGCTGATGGCTCATCAATTTCGCGGCCTTTATACGCGATCTGGCTGCAAAATAGCGACAAACAAACGCAAATTCGCGACATACTGAAAAACAACGTTTTTTGATAGTAAAGGAATATAAGCGGCCCGGAGTGAACAGCGATGGGCCTTCAGAAAGGTAAATTTTGGGCAAAAAAAATCCTTTGCCTAAGCAAAGGATTATATATGGCAGGGGCGGAGAGACTCGAACTCGCGACACCCGGTTTTGGAGACCGGTGCTCTACCAACTGAGCTACGCCCCTAAAGACTTCTTAATTTTTCTTATCATTAAGCCTGCTAATGTAGCAGGCTTAATTTTAAATAAGTGGCGGAACGGACGGGACTCGAACCCGCGACCCCCTGCGTGACAGGCAGGTA